>JBBDTD010000252.1:0-21414 GCA_040904645.1 Paracoccaceae bacterium | reverse complement strand
CCCCCCCCCCCCCCCCCGCGCCTCTCTCGCGGCGCTTCAGGGCCTGCGCGGGGAAATCGCGGCGCTGATGGATCGGAACCGGAGGCTGGAGCGCTTGCCAAAAGAAGTCGAGGAGCGCCTTGCGGATGAAGCCGCCGCGCTCTCGGCGAGCGCGGCGTCGCTCCGGGCGCTCAGCGCAGCGCTGCCGCCGCCGCAGGAAGGCGACGATACGCGCTACGCCGCACATTTCGCCGCCGCCAGGGCGCTGGCGCCCCCGGCGGAAGGCGCGCTGACGCGCGGCTTCGCAGCGCCGGGGCGGGGCGGGGCGCTCGAAGGGGTGGAGATCGCGGCGCCCGCCTACGCGTCGGTCTACGCGCCCTGGCGCGGGGTGATCCGCTTCGCCGGGCCGTTCGGCGATGATGGCGTCGTGGTCATTCTGGAGCCGGACCCGGATTTTCTGATCGTGCTGGCCGGGCTGGCGGCCACCGATCGCGTGGCGGGGGAGGTCGTGTTGGCGGGAGAGCCGCTCGGCGCGATGGGCGGCCCACCGCCCGCCGCTGAAGAATTTTTGATCGCCGCCACGGCGGCGGTTGAAACCATTCGGGCGGAGACGCTCTATATGGAAGTGAGACGAGGTGGAGCGCCGGCTGATCCGGCGCTCTGGTTCGCGTTTGACAACGAGGAAGGTGACTGACCATGAAACAGGCGTTCATCGCAGTGATCGGCGGCGCCGCGCTCGGCGTATTCGCGGCCACGCAGCTGACATCGCCGCTCGGCGCGCAAGAGTCGAGTTCGCGCAGCACCTATGAGCAGCTCGATCTGTTCGGCGACATATTCGAGCGCGTCCGCAGCCAGTATGTCGAGGAAGTCGACGAGGCGGAGCTGATCGAGAGCGCGATCAACGGCATGCTCGCATCGCTCGATCCGCATTCGAGCTATCTGCCCCCCAAGGGCTTCGAGGACATGCGGGTCCAGACCAAGGGCGAGTTCGGCGGTCTCGGTATTGAAGTGACGATGGAGAACGGCCTCGTCAAGGTCGTCGCGCCGATCGACGACACCCCCGCCGCGGCCGCGGGGATCGAGTCGGGCGATTATATCTCTCAACTCGACGGGGAGGCGGTGCTTGGCCTGACGCTTTCCGAAGCGGTCGAGCGGATGCGCGGCAAGGTCGGCGAGGAAATCGTGCTGACCATCCTTCGCGAGGGCCGCGAAGAGCCGTTCGACGTGACGCTGATGCGCGACACCATCAAGATCCGCGCCGTGCGCGCCCGCGTCGAAGGCGATGTCGGCGTGATCCGCATCACCACCTTCAACGAGCAGACCTATGAAAATCTCGAAGCCGGCATCAAGGAAGTAGCCGCGGAGATCGGCGAGGACCGGGTAAAGGGCTACGTCATCGACCTTCGGAACAACCCCGGCGGGCTGCTCAATCAGGCGATCTCGGTCTCCGACGCGTTTCTCGACAAGGGGGAGATCGTCTCCACCCGCGGGCGCGACCCGGCGGATAGCGAGCGCCACAACGCCGAAATGGGCGATCTGACCGGCGGCAAGCCGCTTGTCGTGCTGATCAATGGCGGCTCGGCCTCGGCTTCGGAAATCGTCGCGGGCGCGCTTCAGGACCACCGGCGTGCGATCATCGTTGGCGAAAAGAGCTTCGGCAAAGGTTCGGTCCAGACGATCATGCCACTCGCCGGGCAGGGCGCGATCCGCCTGACGACAGCGCGTTACTACACCCCCTCAGGGCGTTCCATTCAGGCGCTGGGGATCGAACCGGACATCCTTGTCGAGCAGCGCAAGCTTGAGGAAGAAGAGGAAGGCGCGGTCGCGGCGCGGGGGCTGCGTTCGGAAGCCGATCTCCGCGGTAGCCTGGAGAATCAGCTGACCGAAGAAGAAAAAGATCTTCTGAAGAAAGAGCGCGAACGCCATGAGGCGACATCGAAACTCCGCGGCGAGGATATGCAGCTCGCCTACGCGCTCGATCTGCTGACCGGGCTTTCCGTTTACGCGAAGTCCCAGTGAGCAAGAAGCAGATGAGCGCGGCGGAAATCGCCGCGCTCCCCTACCGCCCCTGTGTCGGGCTGGTTCTGATGAACCGGCGGGGGGAGATTTTCGCCGGCAAGCGGATCGACAATCCCGGCGACGCCTGGCAGATGCCGCAAGGCGGGGTGGAGAAGGACGAAGCCCCGCGCGACGCCGCTCTGCGCGAGCTTGGCGAGGAAACCGGCGTCGTTTCAGCCGATGTCGAGATGCTGGCGGAGACGGCGGGCTGGATCCCCTACGATCTGCCTTTCGATCTGGTTCCCAAGCTCTGGAAAGGGCGGTTTCGCGGGCAGGAACAGAAATGGTTTCTGCTGCGCTTTCACGGCGAGGATTCGTCCGTGCGGATTGATGGCGACGACGCGGAGTTCAGCACCTGGGGCTGGATGCCGCCCAAAGTGCTGATCGAGCGGATCGTGCCGTTCAAGCGTGCGGTCTATGACGCTGTTTTCGCTGAGTTCGCGGGGAAGATCGGGCCGGGCTGATTTCGCTCGGCCGCCAGCCCGACAGGTCCCCGCCGCCCTCAGCGCGCGCCGAGGCGACGCGCTTCTGACCGCGCGCGGATCTCGTAAAGGATCGCGCCGAAGATGGTGACGGCGATGATCAGGAATGCGAGCGCGGAGATCGACGGATCGGTGCCGAGACGCACCTTTGAGGCCAGCACCGTCGTCAGCGTCTTTTCGGGCAGAATGGTGAAGACGGTGGTGTTGTAATTCTCGAAACTGGTGAGGAACGCCAGCACCGCCGCCGATAGGATCGCCGGGCGCAGGAACGGGATCAGCACCTTGAAGAACACCTGCATGTGGCTCGCGCCGAGGTCGAGCGCGGCTTCTTCCTGCGCGCGGTCGAAGCGTTGCAGGCGGGCGAGAAAGATCAGCATGCAATAGGCGGAGATGAAGCTGGCCTGCCCCATCACCGTGAGGAACAGCCCGTCATAGAAGAACGAGGAATAGGGCGCGTCCAGCGCGACGCCGAGCCGATCCCAGAACACCTTGGTCGAGACGCCGATGATCACCCCCGGCATCAGCACGGGCGAGACGACGACGGCGTAATAGATCGACCGGGTGCGCGAGCGGAGCTTGGTCATCAGCACCGCCGCCGCGAGCCCGATCGGCACCGCCACCACCACCACGCCCGCGCCGATGGTGAGCGAGGTCAGAACACCGTCGCGGATGTCGCGATTGCCGAAGAGCGAGGTGAACCATTTCAGCGTGAACCCCTCCCACGGGGTCACGGTCGGGAAGCTCGCCGCGTTGAACGAGGAAGCGCTCATGATCAGCAATGGCCCGAACAGCCACGCGAAGAACAGCAGCACGTAAAAGCCCATCATCGCCTTGCGGACGCTGTCGGCGCTCATTTCGCGATCTCCCCGAGATTGACCCGGAAGAGCCGCATGACCACCAGCACGAAGATGATGCAGGTGACGAGCAGCACGAAGGCGTAGGCGGCGCCCACCGGCCAGTTCAACGAGGTGTTGAAGCGGTCGTAGATGACCTGAGTGAACCAGAGATTGGACGGCCCGCCAAGGATCTGTGGCATGGCGAGCGCGCCGACTGCGAGCATGAAAACCATGGTGCAGCCGGAAGCGATGCCCGCCTTGGCGTGCGGGATGACGATGCGCCAGTGAATTCGCCAGACCGGCGCGCCGAGGTCTCGCGCGGCTTCGATCTGGTTGCGATCAAGGCTTTCGAGCGCGTTGTAGAGCGGGAATATCATCAACAGGATATACGCGTAGCTGAGCCCGACATAGAGCGCGATATCCTGGCGGATGAAGTCGAAAGGCTCGGCTATTACGCCAAGATCCATCAGGAACGTGTTCAGGACGCCGCCGGTGCCGAGCAGGATGCGAAAGGCGAAAGCGCGCAGGATCTCGTTCACCCAGAACGGCAGGATCAGGCAAAGAACCATCAGCCGCGCCATGCCGCCGGTCGCGCGCTGCGCCATGAAGAAAGTGATCGGATAGCAGATCGCGAGGTCGATCATCGTCACCAGGATCGCGGCGATAATGGTCTTGAAGAAGACGTTGAGATGCAGGGTGTTGGCCTTGAACTCATGACCGAAGAGCCAAAGCCGCTCGGGTGAGCCCTCGGGCCCGAAAAGCAGGAAGCGGTAATTGTCCAGCGTGTGAACGTCTTCGGGCCCTCCGACCTTGCCGGGCGGCAGGTCGAACCGGAAGGAATATTCGACCATGTAGGAGGTCGGCAGCAGGATCATCATCATCACCCAGAAGGCGACGAGGATGATGAAGACGATGCCGACGGACGCGCCGAGGCCGCCGAATGTCGGCAGGCGAAAACGGCGTGCGCCGGTCGGCGCCGCGTCATTCACCGGCCATCTCCCCGACCGGCAGGACGGCGGCCTGTTCGGGCGCAAAGCGCAAGGCGAACTGACCTTCACTTGGCAACGAGCCGTCGCCGCCGCCCGGGCGGGTGATGACGATCGGTTTCGCGCCGCCTTCGCGACCGAGGAAAAGATGCGTCGCGTGGCCTTCGAACTCGGAGGCGATGATCCGCGAGCTGAAGCTGTTCTCCGCCGCTTCGCCTGGCTCTATGGCCTCGGGGCGGATGAAAAGGATCGCCTCGTCGCCCGTGGAAAGCCCGGGCGCCGCGCGCCCGCGCATCGGGCCGAATTCGGTCTCCACCTGCGCGAACCCGTCGGCCATGTTCTGAATCCGGCCGCGCAGCGCGTTGTTTTCCCCCACGAAACTGGCGACGAAAGCGGTGGCCGGCTCGCGATAGATCTCGGATCCGGCGCCGATCTGCTGGACCACGCCCTGGCTCATCACCGCGACCCGGTCCGACATGGTCAGCGCTTCGCCCTGATCGTGGGTGATGTAGATGAAGGTGACGCCGACCTGCCGCTGGATCGCGCGCAGCTCGGTCCGCATGTGCTGGCGGAGCTTGAGGTCGAGCGCCGAGAGCGGCTCGTCGAGCAGCAAAACCTCCGGCTTCACCGCCAGCGCGCGCGCGATCGCCACGCGCTGCTTCTGGCCGCCCGAAAGTTCCGAGACCAGCTTGTCGCCCTGGCCAGTGAGGGCGATCAGTTCCAGCAACTCGTCGGCGCGCTTGCGTCGCGCGGTCTTGCCGATGCCCCGCACCTCCAGCCCGAAGGCGATATTCTCCCACACTTTCATCAGCGGGAAGAGCGCGAGGTTCTGAAAGATCAGCGCCGTCGGCCGCTTGTTCGGCCCGACCCCGGCCATGTCGCGCCCACCGATCAGAACCCGCCCCTCGGTCGGGTTCTGAAATCCGGCGACGGCGCGCAGGATCGTGGTCTTTCCGCAACCCGACGGGCCGAGAAAGGAAAAGAACTCGCCGCTTTCGATCCGAAGATCGGCGTTTTTCACGGCGGTGAAATTTCCGAACCGGATGCTGATCCGGTCGAGATGGACGTCAGCGCTCATGGCGGCCTCCTCTGACGGCGACGGAAAAAGGGCCGGCGGCGCGCGCTGCCGGCCCCTGTTCGTCAGGCCGCCTGGAAGCGGTCCACGTATTCGGTGCGGACCCCGGCGTACCATGCCGGCTCTTTCGGCCAGGCCCAGAGGTTGCTGAGGGCCTCGCCCGGATAGGCTTCGGCGAAGTTCTTCTTCGAGACCTCGGTCAGATGCTCGTCGGCCCCGATCACGCAGGAATTATACCCGGTGAGGTTCGCCGTCATGCCGCCATTGGCGGGGCGGAAGGAGAATTCGAGGAAGGCGTAGGTCTCGTCGATGTTCTCCGCGCCGATTGGCATGGAAATGCCGTCGACCCAAGCCAGCGCGCCCTCTTTCGGCGCCTGGTACTGCACCGGGTCGCCCGCCGCCTTCATGGCGAGGATCGGGCCGTCCCAGGTCTGGCCGATCACCACGCCTTCGTTCAGAAGGCCGGTCTTCTGACCGTCGGCGTCGTTCCAGAATTTCTTGACCTGGGATTTCCGGGCGAGGGTCCAGTCGGTGACCTTCTGCCAGATCGGGCGCATCGCCTCTTCGGATTCGTAGGCGGCCTTCATCGCCCCCGGTTCCAGTTCCCCGGTGGTCTCCATATAGAGGCCGGCGCCGAGCATCATCGAATGCGGCCGCCCCATCATCTTGCCGGCGTTTTCCTCGGACCAGAGATCGCCATAGGACGGAACGCCGTCCGCCGGGCTCCACTGGTCGGTGCGCCAGGCGATCGCCTCGGTGCCCCAAAGCTGCGGCAACCAATGGGAACCCTTGCCGCCGAAATCCCACTCGCTCGTGCCGATCTTGACGAGCGCCGGGTTCAGCGTGTCGAGGTTGAGGCGGCCGAAGTCGAAGGGCTGGAGAAGCTCCAGCGGCTCCCACTGCGGGGAGCGCATGTTGGTCGGCGAGACGAGGTCGAAACCGCGCCCGCGCGAGGTGCGCATGTTGTTGATGATTTCTTCGTTCGATCCGATCGGCGTGTGGTTGATCGTGATGCCGGTCTCGGTCTTGAACGCGTCCTTGAAATCGTCCGGCAGATAGTCGGACCACATCATCACGTTGACCTCGCCCGTGGAAGCGTTCGCCTTGCGGACGAGCGCGGGGGAGGCGAGGATGGCGCCGGCTGCGGCTGTCGTGCCGAGGAAGCGCCGGCGATTCAATGCGCTACGGTCTTTCGTTTTCATT
Source organism: Paracoccaceae bacterium (assembly GCA_040904645.1). Taxonomy (GTDB): domain Bacteria; phylum Pseudomonadota; class Alphaproteobacteria; order Rhodobacterales; family Rhodobacteraceae; genus Pikeienuella. Next base: position 14,795 of record JBBDTD010000252.1, on the reverse strand, counting down.
GGTCTCTCCTTGTTGACGGTCCCGGCCCCCAATGGCGGGGGCTCTCATGATGGCGGTCGCTTCGCGTCGGGACGGAACTCCCGTGGGCCCGGCCGCGCAACTCCCCTTATTGGCGGGAAGTTTCACCATCATGCGCCCGTTTACAAGTCCCGTGCGACTGTTTCGACACGGCGACGGGCCGCTCCTGCGCCGCCCCTCCACATTTTCGCCGCACTGGTCTACCATCGACGGCGACGCGCAGAAGCGGCGAAAAGAACAGAGGCGCGCGTGAGGCGAAAGCAGCAGGACAAGACCGCGAAAGACGCGCGGTTGCAAAAGGGGCCGGCTGGGGCTGGAAAGCCCGGCAAGCGGCGCCAGACGACCCGCGTCGGCTGGTTCGATCGCATCGTCGGCGGCGCGGTGAAGGGGCTGTTTCGCTTCCTTTTCCGGCTTGGCCTTCGGCTGGCCTTCGTCGGGCTGCTCATTCTTGGCGGCGCGGTGGCTTTCTACGCGGTCAAGCTGCCCGACGCGGCGGAACTGCTGGATGCGCGCACCGCCGGCTCCGTCACCATGCTGGACCGCAATGGCGACGTATTCGCCTGGCGGGGCAAGCAGTTCGGCGGCGCGGTGCGGCCGGGGGACGTCTCCCCCCATCTGGTCGCGGCTATTCTGGCGGCGGAGGACCGGCGGTTCTATTCGCATTTCGGGATCGACCCGCGCGGCCTCGCCCGTGCGATGCTGGTCAATTTGCGCGCCGGCGGCGTGGTTCAGGGCGGCTCCACCATCACCCAGCAGGTGGCGAAGAACGTATTCCTGAACTCGGAGCGCACATTGGAGCGCAAACTCAAGGAAATTCCGGTCTCTCTGGCGCTGGAGCTGAAATACACGAAGGATGAAATCCTCTCCGTCTACATGAACCGGGTTTATCTCGGCGCGGGCGCCACAGGGTTCGAGGCGGCGGCGGAGCGTTATTTCTCCAAATCCGCGAAATACGTGACTGTGCCCGAGGCGGCGATGCTCGCAGGGTTGCTGAAAGCGCCTTCGCGCTTCGCGCCCACGTCGGACATGGGGCGCGCCGAAGGCCGGGCCGCCGTGATCATCGCGGCGATGGTGCAGACCGGCGCGATCACGGAATCGGAAGCGGTGGCCGCGCTCGCCCAGCCGGCCCGCCTCAGCCGGGAGGCCGAGCGGCGCACCGGCGCGCATTTCGCCGATTGGGTTATGGAAAGCGGCCCCGGCTTCCTGACCGCGGCGACGACCGAGGATGTGCGGATCCGCACCACCTTCGATCCGGCGGCGCAGGCGGCGGCGGAAGCCGCCCTGGCGGAGGTTTTCGAGACCAAGGTCAGGGACGGAAGCCCGGCCGAGGCCGCCGTGGTGGTGATGAGCAACGACGGCGAGGTCCGCGCGATGATCGGCGGGCGCGATCCGGCCGCCGGCGCGTTCAACCGTGCGGCGCAGGCGCTCCGACAGACTGGCTCCGCCTTCAAGCCGATCATCTACGCCGCGGCGCTGGAGGCGGGATACTCACCCTATGACACGATGGAAGATCGCCCGCTCACCATGAACATACCCGGCTCAGGCGCCTGGAACCCGCAGAATTACGGTGGCGGCTATGCCGGGACCGTGACGCTGACGGAGGCGCTGGCGCGTTCCATCAACACCGTCGCGGTGCGCCTTTCCGAGCAGGTGGGGCGCGGCAAGGTGCGGAAGATGGCGCGGGAGATGGGGCTGACCTCGCCGCTCGCCGACGGGCCGGCGCTGGCGCTCGGCGTGTCGGAGGCGACGCTGGTGGAAATGACCAGCGTTTTCGCCGTGATCGCCAATGGCGGCAAGCGCGCGCCGGCGCGCGGCATCAACGCCATCACCATCAGGGGCGACGCCGCGCCGGTGATGACCGCGTCGCAGACCGGCGCCGGCGTGGAGGTTCTTTCCCCAACTGTGGCGGGGGAGTTGACCGGCATGATGATGGAGGTGATCCGCAGCGGCACCGGGCGGCGCGCCGATCCGGGCCGCCCCGTCGCCGGCAAGACCGGCACGACGCAGGCGGCGCGTGACGCATGGTTCATCGGCTTCACCGCCGATTACGTGATCGGCGTCTGGATGGGCAAGGACGATAACGAGCCGCTGACCGGCGTCACTGGCGGCGGCCTGCCGGCCGATATCTGGCGCGAGGTCGCGATTCGCGTGCACGAAGGGCTGCCGCCGCGGCCGCTCAACACGATTTCCCGCCCGCCGAGCGCGGTGGTCGCCGGCGCGCGCGATGGCGACGGGCGCAGCGGCGGCGACATTGACAAGGACGATGGTGTCGTCACCACGGTCTTCCGCGAGGTTCTGGACTTGCTCGGCGGCGGCGAGAGCCGCGAAAAGAGCCCGCAGGGCCAGTGGACGCCGCAGGAGGACCGCTGAGGCTCAAATCAACCCGATCCGCCGCCTGATCGCCTCATCGCGGAGCGGGATGTCGCGGCCATGAAACTCCGCCGCGTCCGGCCCCGTCGCCCACGCGATGGCGCGCCCGACCCATTCCGCCGGAATATGGGCGGATGGTTCAAGCTTGCTGACGGGATTTACGCCGGATGAACGAATAACCACCTGCATCTCGGTCGCCACGGTGCCGGGGCTGAGCCCGAGGACCCGCACGGGGCCGTTCGCGCCGCCGAGTTCAAGATCGGCGCAGCGCGTCAGCATCAGCGCCGCCGCCTTGGACGCGCAATAATGGCTCCAGCCTTCGAGCGGATTCGTGGCGGCGCCGGAGGAGATGTTGACGATCACGCCGGCGCCGTTGGCCTTCATTCGCGGCAGCGCCGCGCGGAGGCCGTGGAACACGCCTTTGACGTTTACGTCAATCACGGCGCCCCAATCCGCGGGAGACAGCTCCTCCAGCCGGCCGATCGGTTCGATCGCGCCGGCGTTGTTCACCAGAATGTCGAAACCGCCGAACTCGGATTCCGCGCGGGCGATCGCCGCCTCCACGTCCTCGAAGCGAGCGACGTCGCAGGCCATGGCTTGCGCCCGCCCGCCGGACGCGGTGATCTCGGCGGCGATCGCGCCGGTCTCCGCCACGGATCGCGCCGCGAGAATCACCGCCGCGCCCGCTTCGGCGAAAACCCGCGCCGTCGCCGCGCCGATACCGCGGCTCGCACCCGTGATGACCGCGACTTTGCCCTTCAGATGGTTCATTTCTCGTCTCCTTCAGCCCCGAATCCGGCCCCGAATCTGGCCGCGAAGCGGAACCGGTGCAACGCCGGCCCCTCGCGACGCAGCCATTCGCGCTGGCGCCGCCATTCGGGCCGAAGCTGCGTCACCAACGCCCAGAACCGCGGCCCGTGGTTCATTTCGATCAGATGAGCCGCCTCATGCGCTGCGACATAATCCAGCGCGGCTGGCGGCGCCATCGCAAGACGCCAGGAAAAGCTTACATCGCCCCTTGAAGTGCATGAACCCCAGCGCCCGGTCTGGTCGCGCATCGTCAGGCGGCCCATTTTCGCGCCGATCTCCTTCGCGCAGTCGGTCGCGACAGGCAGAATCGCCGCCCGCGCACGCTCCTTGAGCCAGGCGGCGATGCGGGGGCCGGGGGCGCCCGCACCCTCTACGATCAGAAGGTCGCCGTCGATCCGCGGCGGCCGTCTCGGGCCGGTGGGCGTCTCAACCCGCAAGAGCCGCCCGGCGACCGGCACGAGCGCGCCGGCCTCGACGGCGACGATGGCCGGCGCGCGGTCGAGCGCGGCGCGTAGCCAATCCGATTGTCTCAGAAGGAACATGCGCAACTCGGCTTCCGACGCTCCATGGGGCGCGGTAAGCCGGGGCGGCGCCCCGGTCTGGGGCACCGTCAACGTCAGGCGTCGCGCGCGCGGCGAGCGGCGGATCACCACATCTGTCGCGGGATCGTCCAGCCGAAGACGTGTCTCCGTCGCGGCTGGCATCAGGCGCTGTTGGGTTTCGCCTGTGTCCGCCGCCGGGGCGCGGCTGGCGTCTTCTTCGGGGCGTCAGTGGCCGGCGCGGTTTCGCCCTTGTTGACGAGTCGCAGATGGGAAGTGGCCGCTTTCGCCGGCGCTTTCGCGGCGCGCCGACGCGTCGGCTTCGCCGCAACTGCGCGGGCGGCATTGGCGGGAGCCGTCTGGGCCGCCTTGACGGGCTCTTCCGCCGCTGCGGCCGGGGCGGCCTTTGGCGCCGGCGTCACCCTGGCGGCCGCCGCCTGGGTTGTCTCGACTGGCGCTGGCGTGGCTTTGACGGCGGCCACAGCGGGCGCCGACGGCGGCGTTTCGACCTTGGCCGGCGCCGCTTCGGCCGCCGCCTCGACCGGCTCGACGGGGGCGGGGTGGTTCAATGAGGCGGCGAGCGCCCCATCCCGGTTTTCCGCCAGAAACCCGACGATGCGCGGGCGGATCGAATCGCGGAAGCGGGAGCCGTTGAAGACGCCATAATGCCCGACGCCGGGCTGCTCCCAGTGGAATTTCAACGCGCCGGGCAGGTCGGGGCTGAGCACATGCGCGGCGGCGGTCTGCCCGCGCCCGGTGATGTCGTCCTTCTCGCCCTCGACGGTCATCAGCGCGATGTCGGTGATCGCCTCCGGCCGGACCTCGCGCTCGCCGCGATACATCATCACGCCGCGCGGCAGGCTGTGTTTCTGAAAGACCGTCTCGATCGTTTCCAGATAGAACTCGGCCGTCATGTCCATGACCGAACGATACTCGTCATAGAAAGCCGTATGGGCGTCCGCGCTTTCGCCGTCGCCTTCGACCAGATGCTGGAACTGCTTCACATGCGCGTCGACATGGCGGTCGAGATTCATCTGCATGAAGCCGGAAAGCTGAAGAAAGCCAGGGTAGACGCGGCGCAAGAAGCCCATGTTCGGGAACGGCACCGTGACGATCACGTTCTTTTCGAACCAGGAAAGCGGGCGCGTGGTGGCGAGCACGTTCGGCTCGGTAGGGTTGCGCGTCGTATCGATCGGGCTGCCCATCAGCACGATGGACGCCGGGCGTTCAGGCGCCTTGTCCTCGGCCATCAGGGCGGCGGCGGCGAGGACGGGAACGCCGGGCTGGCAAACCGCCATGACCGCGGGCCGCTCGCCCCGAGTCGCGTGGAGCACGCCGCAAAACTCGCGCACATAGTCGATGTAATCGTCGAGCCCGAATCGCCCTTCGCTCAGCGGCACGTCACGCGCGTCGATCCAATCGGTGACAAAAACGTCATGGTCGACGAGCATCGCCTTCACGGTGCCGCGGAGCAGCGTGGCGAAATGGCCGGACATCGGCGCGACGATCAGCACGGCGGGCTGTTTCCGCCGGGCCATGCCCTCGCGGCGGAAATGCAGGAGATTGCAGAACGGCTTTTCAAGGACGATCTCTTCGGCGACCGCGACCGGCGTTCCGTCGATCTCCACAGTATCGACGCCGAATTCGGGTTTGCCGTAGCGTTTGGTGGCGGAGATGAACATCTCCAGCATCGCGGCCGACGTGCGCGCCGGCAGGCTTTCGGCGAACGGGTTGATGGGCTCTCGCAGCATCCGCATCGAAACCTTGGCTGCGGAGCGCATCGGCGTGATGGCGGCGTGGGTGTATTCGTATGCATGGTAAAGCACGTGCGCGGTCCCCTTCGACATACACGGGCCAGCAGACCCTTTGTCGCATGACAGAAACACTAACCAGCCTTTCGCACTGCGACAAGGCGCTTTCGCAGTGCGGCGCCTCAGGCGGGGCTGGCGAAGGCCTTCCCGACGTCGGCTTTCCTTTTGACTAGGGCGGTGACATGTGGCATTGCCCCGCTTCCTTCGAATCGACGAGCCCTCTGGGGGATAGTGATGCCCAAAGAAGAATGGGGCGTGAAGCGTCTCTGCGGCGCCTGCGGCGTGCGCTTTTACGATCTCGGCCGCGACCCGGTCGATTGCCCAAAATGCGGGGAGACTTACGTCCCCGCGCTGGCCACGGTGGTCAAGAGCCGGGTCACCAAGGCGCCGGCCAAGAAAGTTGTCAAAAAGGATGACGTCGAAGACGATGACGTGATCGATGACGATGACGATGATGATGATGACGACGATGAAGTCGATCCCATCACCGCTGCTGACGACGACGACGACGATGCGCCGGTCGGCGCTGTTGACGATGACGACGATGACGACGATGAGGACGAAGTCGAGGAGGACGTGCTCCTCGCCGATGACGACGAAGAAGATGACGAAGATATCGGCGGCATCGCCGGCGTCGAGATCGACAAGAAAGACGTCTGACGCGTCACGCCACGCGCAAGCCCATTTTGGGCTTGCGCGTCCGACGCGGCGGACATAATGAGACTGCGCTGTTCGGGACCCATCCGGATGGCGGGATCTACGGGGCCATAGCTCAGCTGGGAGAGCGCTTGCATGGCATGCAAGAGGTCAGGGGTTCGATCCCCCTTGGCTCCACCAGATCCCGGTTACAATCACTGAACCGATAAGCAAGAAATCCGACATGCTGTGCCTCATTGCGCGGGAGAGTCTCGCCGCCAGGTGATCGCTTGATCTCGGCATGATGCGCAGCGCGACCGAATCCGCGCGTTTGCGCCTCGGCGGCGCATTACGCTTTATCCGGCTCCCTTTCACCATATCGACGGCGCAGGGCCGCGGTGCGCCCCGGCTTCCGTCTCCGCGCCCGCCGGGTTGACCATCGCTGCCCCCTCGCGCCAGATGCGGGCCTTGAATTCTGGAGGCGAAGATGGCTGAGACGGTTCTTCTCGTAGGTTGCGGAAATATGGGCCGGGCGATGCTGGCTGGCTGGCTCGCCTCACGCAAGGAATTGCGCGCCTGGGTGGTGGAGCCGAACGATGAGTTGCGCGCGCACGCCGCAGCGCTCGGCGCGGAGGCTGTTGACGCGGCGGCGGCGCTGCCGAAGTCGCTTGCGCCGGATCTGGTCGTTCTGGCGGTGAAGCCGCAGGTGATGCCCGCCGTCCTGCCGGATTATGCGCGGTTTTCCGGCGCGACCTTCCTTTCCGTCGCGGCCGGAACTACGGTTGCGACGCTGCGCGCCGGGCTCGGGCGTATGGCGGCGGTGATCCGCTCGATCCCAAACACGCCTGCGGCCATCGGCGCCGGCATGATCGTCTGCTACCCGACGCCCGAAGTAGACGCCAGCGCGCGCGCGCTGGCCTCCGGCCTTCTCTCGGCATCGGGGGAGGTCGCCTGGATCGAGGACGAGGCGCTGATGGACGCGGTGACGGCGGTTTCCGGCTCCGGCCCCGCCTATGTTTTCCATATGATCGAGACAATGGCCGCCGCCGGGGTGGCCGCCGGATTGCCGGAGGCGCTTTCCGGCCGCCTCGCCCTGCAGACGGTGATGGGCGCGGCGCGACTCGCGGCGGAAAGCGGCGTCGCGCCGGGCAAGCTGCGCGAGCAGGTCACCAGTCCGAACGGGACCACCGCCGCCGCGCTCGCCGTTCTGATGGGCGAGGGCGGTTTGCAAGGCCTGATGACGCGGGCCGTAGCCGCCGCCAAGGCGCGCGGCGAGGAACTGGGCCGCGGCTAGCACGTTTGGTGGTTATCGCCGCCCGGCGGCGCGAAGCGGTTGGATCCGTTTCGCCGGAACCTGGGGCGGCCGGCGCATCGGTGAACCCGCATGTGGAATCGTGGATGCGGTCTTGTGCGCGCCAAGTCGAACGTGGACAGTCGGCGGCGCAGGACGGCGTGGAAAGGAAGAGGCGACGCATGAAGATCATCTGGCTTGGCCATTCAGGATTTCGGATCGAAGCGGCGGATCAGGTGCTGCTGGTGGACCCTTGGCTGCGCGGCAATCCGAGCTTCGACGAGACGCGCTTCGATGACGCGGTAAAGGGCGCCACGCACATCCTCGTCAGCCACGCCCATGGCGACCATTCCACCGACGCTGCGGAAATTTCGCGCGCGACGGGGGCGCCTGTCGTGGGCATCTACGACTGGACGACCTGGCTGGCCGAAGCCGAGAAGGTCGAGGTCATAGGCTTCAACAAGGGCGGCACGGTTCAGCTTGGCGACGTATCGGTGACCATGGTGAACGCGGCGCATTCCTCCTCGGCGATGATCGAGGGGCGGCCCGTCTATATGGGGCACGAATCCGGATACATGATCGCGGCCGAAGGCCATGTGGTCTATTTCATGGGTGACACGGATGTGATGGCCGATATGGGCGTCTTCGCCGAGTTGCATAAGCCCGATATCGGCATAGTTCCGGTCGGCGGACACTTCACCATGGACGTTGAGCGCGCGGCGTGGGCGTGCCGGAAATTTTTCGATTTCAAGACGATCATTCCCTGCCATTATCGCACATTCCCGCTTCTCGCCCAGTCGGCGGAGGGCATGGATGTTCCGGGGGCGACGGTGATCGAGCCCGAAGTGATGAAAGCGATCACGATTTGAGAAGTGGAGGCGATGCGCGCTCAACTCCTGCTTGTTGAACGGGCGCGCCGCCATCATATCTGATCTGTGTAAGGAGACCCGGAAATGTCCATGGCCCGTGCGCTGCCCGTTTTTATCGCCGCATTGATCGCGGCGCCGGCGTTTGCGCAGACAGAGGACGCGCAGGCCCTTTCCATGTCGAGACCGGCGCAGGCGGGCGAGTTCTCGCCGTTCCTCACGCCAGGTTTCGATCCGCCGCTCAAGCGGCCGCGGGACGGTCTCGCGACGAACGCGGACAAGCGCGGCGTCGGCAGCGCGCATGAATTCGATTTCGACAAGCTGATGGCGCCGGGCGCCCGCGGCTCCAAGCGAAGCATGCGCCCAGGTGTCGAGTCGGTGCTCGACAGTCAGGAATGACATGAAATGGCGGATCGCGGCGGCGGTGGCGGCCCTCTCCGCGCTGGGGGTGGGCGCTCAGGAACTCAGGCCGGGCCAGACGGAGACCTTTCCGCGCGCCGCCCCTCCGCCCGCATCGGGCGGGGTGGTGGAGCCGGGCTCCGACCGGCTTCTGAAACGCGAAGAGACGCTTGAGGAACGGCGCACGCGCGAAGGAGCTGTATTCGACAATCAGGGGCGGATCAGAAATCAGCGCGATCAGATATCCCGTCAACCGATGGTGAACACCGACCGGCTGCGCCGGAGCCAGTCCCCTGACTACAGCGTCGGCCCCGGCGTCAATATCATCCGCAGATAGGCCTGAGCATCAGCGCCGCGCCGCGAAAAACGCGCGCAAAAGCCGCGCCGCCTCCGCCTCGGCGATGCCGCCGTAAATCTCCGGGGCGTGGTGGCAGGTCGGCTGGGAAAAGAAGCGCGGGCCGGAATCGACCGCCCCGCCCTTTGGATCATCGGCGCCGTAATAAAGCCGCCCGATGCGTGCGAAGGAGATAGCGGCCGCGCACATCGCGCAGGGTTCGAGCGTCACGTGCAGGTCGAGTCCCGTCAGTCTCTCCGCGCCGAGGCGCGCGCAAGCCTCGCGGATCACAAGCATTTCAGCATGGGCTGTCGGGTCGTTCAGCTCCCGTGTCCGATTGCCGGCGACGGCCAGGATTTCGCCGCCCGGCCGTGCGATCACTGCGCCGACCGGCGTCTCTCCGCGGTCCGCGGCGGCGCGCGCCTCTTTGAGCGCGGCTTGCATGTGGGAGGCGAATAGGGTCATGGGAAGCGTTGAACCCCGCGCCGTGCGCGCTTGCAAGGCCCAAGCAGATGCCAGCCGATGAGAAAAACGCCTCCGGCGAGCGAATCGCCAAACGCCTGGCGCGGGCCGGCGTCGCCTCGCGGCGCGAAGCCGAGCGGATGATCGAGGCCGGGCGGGTGAGGGTCAACGGCAAGCGGATCGACAGCCCGGCGCTGAACGTCACCGCCACCGACCGCGTCGAGGTGGACAACCAGCCGCTGGCGGAGGCGGAGGCGTCGCGGCTCTGGCGTTATCACAAGCCCGTCGGGCTGGTGACGAGCGAGCGCGATGAGAAGGGTCGCTCCACCGTTTTCGACAACCTGCCCGAGAACATGCCCCGCGTCCTCAGCGTCGGTCGGCTCGACATCACCTCCGAAGGGCTCTTGCTGCTGACGAATGACGGCGAGCTGAAGCGGAAGATGGAGCTGCCCTCGACCGGCTGGACGCGGCGCTATCGCGCCCGTGCGCATGGCCGCATCGACGACGCGGGGCTGGAGCCGCTCCGCCGCGGCATCACCGTCGAGGGTGAACGGTTTCAGCCGATGACCGTCTCCATCGAACGCTCGCAAGGCGGCAATCTCTGGCTGGCGCTGGCGCTGAAGGAGGGACGGAACCGGGAGATCCGCCGCGCGCTGGAGGCGGTGGGGCTGGTGGTGAACCGCCTGATTCGCGTCTCCTACGGCCCGTTCCAGCTTGGCGACCTCGCGGCCGGGGCGGTGGAGGAGGTGAAATCGAAGATTCTTCGTGATCAGCTTGGCCTGAAGCGGGACCCTGACGCCCTGCGCGGCCCGGTTCAGCGCCCGGAAGAGCAACCAACGGCGAAACCGGTCGGCAAGCCGCATGCCGGCGGCGGGCGCAGGCCCGGCGCCAAATCAGCAGCGGCGGCGGCCTCGAAGTCGGGACTCAAGCAGGCGGGCGCGCCGAGCCCGAAACCGGGTTCGCGGTCGCCATCCCGGCCCGATAGCCCGCGTGGAGGGCCGCGAGGGTCGCGGCGGGGGTAAGAAGCGTCAGCGCGCCCGCAGGCGCGCCGGGGGTGTAACCCTCGAAACTCCAGCGATGGAATCCGTCGCCGTCGAAGAGAAAGGCGTCTCCGCCTGCCGCCACCATGGCGCCGGGCGCCAGCTCTTTCACCGTAACATCCGGCTTCGGGCCGCGCCGCTCGCGCGTCAGAACTGCGTCGATATCGCCGGCCCGCTCCTGTCCGAACGCGGCGGCGAAAGCGCGCGCGTCCGCCCTGCGGCATTCGAAACAGGGGCGATGCCCGGCGGCGAGCGCGGTGGCCTCGTCCAGAAAGAAAAGCTCCGTATATCCTGATTGCATCACGATGCGCTGGCGGCTTTTGAACGCGAGCACGCAGATGATCCAGCGCGCCGATCCCTGCCGGCGTTTGATCCGCCAATCGTCATGAATCCGCCCGCCACGATTTCCCATGCAGCCGCCTCGCGCCGGCGTGGCGACGATCTGGCCAAAGGGCGATACGCGGTTGGGAAGCGGCGAAGGACGGCTGGACATGAACGGCAGGCTGAACCAAGGCTGGCGCGATGAAAAGCCCCAATCATAACGCGCGCCGCCTTGGCCCGCCCGATATGGTGGTGATCCATTATACCGGCATGAAAACCGCCGCGGCGGCGTGCGCGCGGCTCTGCGACCCTTCCTCGGAAGTATCGGCGCACTGGATGATCCATCTTGACGGCCGGGCGGAGGCGCTGGTTGATGAAGCCCGCCGCGCCTGGCACGCCGGGGTCGCGTCCTGGGGGGGGAAGAGCGACGTGAATTCACGCTCGATCGGAATCGAGTTGGTCAATTGCGGCCATGAACACGGCTATCACCCGTTCCCGGAGCCGCAGATGGCGGCGCTGGAGCGGCTGTTGCACGAGATCATGGCGCGCTGGCCGGTTCTGGCGCGTAACGTGGTCGGCCATGAGCATGTCGCGCCAGGCCGGAAGATCGATCCGGGCGAGAAGTTCGACTGGGATCGCCTTGTGCGGCAAGGGCTTGCGACGGCGCGTAATTGACCTGGCGTCCGAAGGCTGAGAAGCTTCGCGGATCGTTAGCGGGAGCCGATTGATGCAGCCAGCCTTTCTCATCGCGGCTCTCGCCGCCGCCGTCGTCATCACATCCGCGCCGGCTGGCGCAAACGAGTTCGACCGCCCCCCCGAGTTCACCGCGCCGGACGAGTTGGCGGCCCTTGAAGGCCTTGACGCCTTCCGCGCCCGCAGCGGCGTTCCCTACCAGGACACGTTCCGGGACGCATCGTCGCTCTGCGATCTCAGCGACGAGACGATCAGCGCCATCGTCTACCAGCGCCCTGCGGCGGAGCGTCATGCCCGTGGCGCGTCGATGCCGGAGGTCAAGGTTCTGTCAGGCGCGTGCGTCGATGGGGCGCTCAGCGGCCCGTTCCGCGTCTTGATCCTGCGCGAGGCGGAGCCTTCGGAGGCGCCTGTGGTGGCGGTCGTCACCGAGGTTGAGGGCGCGATGGAGAACGGCGCGCTCTCCGGGCTGGTCCAGAGCGTCGGCTCCCGCTATGAATCAGACAATTGGGGCGCTCTTCCCGCATATTTCTCATTTCGGCACGCCATGTTTTCGGGCGGCGCGCTCAGCGGGGTTCTGCTTTCGCAGGATTTCGTTCCTGTCGTGGAAGGCGGCTTCGTGCGCAGGACGATGACGCTCCGCGTTGGTTCCGCCCCCGGCGCGTTCGTCCAGCGGCGCTTTCTTGGCGCGCGGCTCGACGCTGTCGTCTCCTTCGTGAACGGCGTTCCTGAGGGGACGGCGCAATATCCCTCGCGAGAGACGGGGCCGAAGGTCGTTTGCATGAGCGGCGGACAGGTCGTGAAGGAGGAGGCTTGCTGATCCGGGCGGCGCGGCGTAAATGCGCGGGGCGGATGGCTGGATAGCCGCGCCCTTTCGGGGGTGAGGAACGTCCGGGCAGCATGGAGAGACGGCGCCGGGTAACGCCCGGCCGGGGCGACCCGAGGGAAAGCGCCACAGAAAAGAAACCGCCCCGATCCGCCGGCCTGGCCGGAAATTCGGGGTAAGGGTGAAACGGTGGAGTAAGAGCCCACCGCGCCCCCGGCGACGGGGGCGGCATGGCAAGCCCCGCTGGCTGCAAGATCGAATAGGGCTGGCTGCGCCGTCTCAGGACGGGGCAGGGGGTCTCCGCCCCGCCGGCCGGGTTGATCGCACGAGGCGCGCGGTGACGCGCGTCCCAGATGAATGGCTATCCATCGCGCGCGAGCGTGAGGACAGAACCCGGCGTACAGGCCATCCGCGCTTCGCCTGTCGCCGCCGCAGGTTCGGCGGCCCGCGCCAGTGACGACAGGGCGAAAAACGCCGCCACGATGGCCGTAGCGAATATCTTGGCGCCCAGACCCATATCGCTTGCCTCTCACGTTGCTTCGTCGCGCTTTATCCGAAAGTTTGACCGATTCTGGGAAGTGCAGGACTGCACAACCCTCTGACGCAGGTTGTTGGCGGTGTTGTTCCGGGATTCGGATGGGAAATCTCCCCATCTGCAAAAGCCCGCATGATATGGAACAAAACAAGAATAAAGGTAAAAATTACCAGAACAAACTTTGCAATATGGCGGAGATAGGTTGCATTTGATGCATTCACAGGCAGGACATCCCGAATAGTGGAATAAAAATCCTTTGCATCCCATGATTTCCCATGATACCACCATCACAGCAGCGGCCCCCGGCTCAAACGATAAAAGAGCAGGTTCATACAGGCGCCGGGGTCGACTGCAGCGAGGCGAAATCGACCGCAAAATGCGGCGGGCGCAGTCAGAAGCGCTGAGGGACAGATGGCGGGCCGCGCATCGCAACAGGTGCGCGGCCCGTTTCACGTCCGGACCAACGGCCAAAGGCGCCAGGCGCCGTGGCGGGACCGGGCAGAGGCGGTTTGGCGGGCGAGGAGGCCCCGGAGGGTGCTCAAATACTTCTCCTCGAATGCGACCAACAAGGTCGACGGCAAGGGCCGGGTTTCGATCCCGGCGCCCTTTCGCAAGGTCTTGCAGGGCGAGGAAAGCCCGATCCTCTTTCTCATGCCGGAGATCAACGGCGCCCCCACCATCGTCGGCTACGGCCTCAGCCATTTCGAGAATCTCGCAGCGTCCCTGACGCGGATGAACCCGTTCAGCGAAGAATATGACGCGCTTTCCGACGCTGTTTCCGGGCAGGCGCACCAATTGCCGCTCGATGAGACCGGGCGGATCGTACTGCCGAGAGAGCTGCGCGAATATGCCGATATCGGCGATGAGGCGTTCTTCATCGGCAAGTTGAATGTCTTCCAGATATGGAATCCCGCGGCCTACGCCGCGCGGCGCCCCGGCATCAAGGAGATGGCGCGCGCCAATGTCGACAAGCTCGACTGGACCGGCGGCGGCGTTGCGCGCCGGGTCGGGGAGGGGGACGCATGACCGCGCCGGATGAGGCCCTGGTCGCGGCGCGGGCGTTGCATGAGCCGGTGATGCTCGCGGAGGTGCTTTCGGCTCTCGACCCCGGGCGCGAGGGGGTTTTCCTCGACGGCACTTTCGGGGCGGGCGGCTACACCGTCGCGCTGCTGGAGGCTGGGGCGGCGAAGGTCATCGCCGTCGACCGCGATCCCGAAGCTGTCGCGCGGGGCCGCGCATGGGCGCCGGCCTTTGGCGGGCGTCTCGATATCGTGGAAGGGTGTTTTGGCGATCTCGCGTCGCTGATCGAAGCGCCGCTCGTCGGGGTGGTCTTTGATATCGGCGTCTCCTCCATGCAGATCGACGTGGCGCAGCGCGGGTTTTCCTTTCAGAAGGACGGGCCGCTCGACATGCGGATGAGCGATCGGGGCGCTTCGGCGGCGGATATCGTCAACGGGGCGGCGGAAGCGGCGCTCGCCGACATCTTCTTTCTTTACGGCGAAGAGCGCGCGTCGCGGCGCATCGCCCGCGCCATCGTTCAGGCGCGCGAGGACGGGCCGATCAACGGCACGCTGGCGCTGGCCGCGCTGGTGGAGCGTTGCCTGCCGCGGCCGAAACCCGGCCAGCCGCACGCGGCGACCCGGGTTTTTCAGGCGCTGCGGATCGCGGTGAACGACGAGCTTGGCGAACTGGCGCGCGGGCTTTCGGCGGCGGAGGCGCTTCTGGTCGAGGGCGGCGTTCTGGCTGTCGTGAGTTTTCACAGTCTCGAAGACCGGATCGTGAAGCGGTTTTTCCGTCTTCGGGGCGGCGCCGCGCCCGGCGGCTCGCGCCATGCGCCTGAGGTGACG
>JBBDTD010000251.1:0-3731 GCA_040904645.1 Paracoccaceae bacterium | reverse complement strand
CTTGCGCCTTTCTGGCGAGCGCCGTCGCAGAAAGGCGCAAGCCGTAAGCACATCCGCTACGCCTTCAAGTTATCCACATGCCTGTGGAGAACAGCCCTCGGTCAATGTGGGGCGCGCGCATGGCGTCGGCCACCACGAGATGGCAAACCAAGAGGGCTGCGCCACAGCCGCGCTCGCGCATATTCTGAGCGTCGACGCCCGGCTCGTTTGAGACCGCTTGCCGGACCTTGGCCGCGCCCCTAAGGTCGCGCCATGCGAATAGCCAGCTTCAACATCAATGGCGTCAAGGCCCGCCTTCCCGCCCTGCTCGAGTGGCTCGCCGCCGCCGCGCCGGATGTCGTGCTTATGCAGGAGATCAAGAGCGTCGATGAGGGCTTCCCGCGTGAGCCGATCGAGGACCTCGGCTACAATGTCGAAACCCAAGGGCAAAAAGGGTTCAACGGCGTAGCCATCCTCTCCAAGCGGCCGATCGAAGATGTGACGCGCGGCCTGCCCGGCGCGCCCGAGGACGAACAATCACGCTGGATCGAGGCGACGATTTCCGGGGAGAAAGGCGCGATCCGGGTCTGCGGGCTCTACCTGCCAAACGGCAACCCAGCACCGGGGCCGAAATACGACTACAAGCTCGCCTGGATGGAACGGTTGCACGCCCGCGTCGCCGAACTGATCGCAGCGGAAGAAACCGCCCTGATTGCCGGCGATTACAACGTCATTCCGCAGGCGGAGGATGCGCGCCACCCGGAAAACTGGCTCGACGACGCGCTTTACATGCCCGAGACCCGCGCCGCCTATCGCCAGCTTCTGGCGCTCGGCCTGACCGACGCTTTTCGCGCATTGAACGACGCGCCGCTGAATTACACGTTCTGGGATTATCAGGCCGGCGCATGGCCAAAGAATAACGGCATCCGGATCGACCATATCCTGCTGACCCCGCAGGCAGCCGACCGGTTGATCGCTTGTGAAATCGACCGTGGGCCGCGCGACGGCGTCAAACCGTCGGACCACACGCCGATCTGGGCGGATCTGGAGATTTGACGGCGGCGGCGCGATGCGTCCTTGGCCGGATCGCCGCAGGCGTCGATTGGGCGCCGCCCGGCGGGTCCGGCTCCGACCAACTGGAGATAAAGGACGGTCCAGCCGCCATCGCCTCCGCGCTGCCGATTTCCGACATCGCCGCAGGGGCCTATGGCGCGCTGGCGCTGGCGGCCGCGGCGCTTCACGCCGGCAGGGGCGGCGGCGCGCTTCGCCCCTTCATCGACAGGAGGCGGGCCGGGCTGGCCATGGTGGGGAACGAGTATCTGGCGGTGAACGGCGCCGCGCCTGAAAGCTGGGACCCGCTCACCGGCTATTACCGCTGCGCCGACGGCTGGCTTTATCTGCATGCGAATTTCCCACATCTTCGCGATGGACTTCTGGCGTTTTTCGGCGCCGAAGCCACGCGCGCCGCGCTGGGGCGGCGGCTTCAGGGCTGGAGCGCGGCGGAGGCCGAGGAGAAAGCGCAAGCGCGCGGCCTTTGCGTGATGCGGCTGCGGGCGCCGACGGAATGGGAGGCGCACCCTCAGCGCGCCGCGTTGGGCGCGCTGCCCTTGATCGCGATGCGGTCAGGCGGCCACGCCGCGCCGCGGCGGCCGCGCGCTGGCGCGTTACCGCTATCCGGCTTCCGCGTGCTTGACCTGTCACGGGTGATAGCCGGGCCGATGGCTGGCCGGGCGCTCAGCGAACTGGGCGCGGATGTCTTGCGAATCTCGGGGCCGCACCTGCCTTTCGTCGAGCCATTGCTGATCGACACAGGGTTCGGCAAACGCAACGCCCATATCGACCTCCGCGACGAGGCCGGGCGCGATACGCTGCGCGCGCTGATCAAGGATGCGGATGTGATGATCGACGCCTACCGGCCCGGCGCGCTGGCGGCGAGGGGTTTTGGGCCGGTGGAAGCGCGCGCGCTCAACCCGGGCCTCGTCCATATCGGCATTTCCGCATTCGGCGCCGTAGGGCCCTGGGCCGGCCGGCGTGGCTATGACAGCTATGTCCAGGCCGGAGCCGGCTTCACCGCGCAGACCGGGCCGGGCGCGACGCCGGTCCGGCTGGCTTGCCAGCCGCTCGATTACCTCACCGGCTGTCTTGGGGCCTTCGCCGCGGTGATCGGGTTGATCCGGCGGGCGGATGGCGCGGGCGTCGCCGCGTCGCTCTCTCTGGCGCGAACTGCGATCTGGCTGCGAGAGATGGCCGAAGCGCTCGGGCCAGACCCGTCGCCGCCGGCGCGCAACCCGAGCCGTGATGAAGTCGAAGCAGAGGGCGCGCTCTTCGGAACCGAGAGCGATTTCGGCGCCGTCCGCGCGCTCGCCCCGCCCTATGGCTTCAACGATGCTCCGCTGCGGCTCGCACCGCCTCGCCGCCTTGGCGCCGACACGCCAGCCTGGCTTCAGGAATTGCCTTCGTGAAGCGCGGCGACGATCCGGGTGAGCCGGGCCCGCATCGCAGCGCCTTCCGCCGGGTCGCTCCGCCGGCTGATCAGCGTCAGAACCACCATGCGGTCGTTGACCTCGGTGAAGGCGCGGCAAATCAGATCCCCGGCGAAAGCCGGGCCAAGCTCGCTCTTGTCCTCGACCACCGCGTAAAGCGCATGCGGGTCGGCTTTTGTCTCGACAAGCGAAATATCATCGGCGGAGCCGCCATAGCCGAGCCCGGCCCGCCCGGGGCGGGTTTCAAAGAACCGTTGGAGCGTGGCGAACTCCATCGACAGCGGCTCCTTGGAGATCGAGACGCTGAGGACGCCGCCAAGCGCGGCGGCCACTCCGCCCGGGCATTCATTGTAGATCAGGAAGACCGCCGCCGGCGCGGTCTGGATCGAGTCGAGCGGGATGCAAAGGCCTGGCGGCGGGACCGCGCGAACGATGCGCCCGGCGGCGTCCACCTCGACCAGTTCGGGCGCGGCGGAAACGATCTGAAGATAATCGGCGGAAAGCGGCTTCGTCAGATGCGAGATATCGGGCGCGCCGGGTTCAGGCTCAGGAACGCAGGCCACGAGTCCAAGGACGCACGCCGCGATCAGAGCCGCCCGGCCCGCCGAATTCCTCGCCTGTCTCATCTTCCCCGCGCGTCGCTTCACTTGCGGACATTACAATCCAGGTCATCTGGCGCAAGCGCGGAGCGGCGTCGATGAGCGAACGCTTCGACGGCTTCGTCGCCCCGGCGCGGCCTCGCGACGCATTCTGGCGGGTTCTGGGCGCGCTAACGGTCTTTTCTGCGCTGCTTCTGGGCGGCGGCGCGCTCCTCGGCGCGGCGCTTGGGCGCATCGGCGCGGGCGAGATCGGGCGCGGTCTCGCGCGGCTGGAGACGCCGGAGGCCGCGCTCTTTGCGCTCTCGACCTTCCTTCTCTGGTGGCTCGCGCTCTGGCAGGCGCTGCGGATCTTTCACCGGCGCGGGCTCGTCTCGCTCTTCGGGCCGCTCGCGCCCGCGCAGCGCCCGGGCCGGGCGCGCCGCTTCGCGCTTGGCTTTGCGGCTGCGGCGGGATTCGGCGCGTTGGGGCTGATCGGCGGAATCGTCCTCGTCGGCGCGCCCGCCTTTTCCGCGCCGCCGTTCGGCGCATGGGCCGGCGCGGCGGCGCTCGCGGCGCCCCTGATCCTGATCCAGACCGGCGCGGAGGAGGCGCTTTTCCGCGGCTACCTGCTGCAACAACTTGGCGCGCGTTTCCGCTCTCCCTTGATCTGGGCCGCCGCGCCTTCGGCGGC
>JBBDTD010000250.1:0-3736 GCA_040904645.1 Paracoccaceae bacterium | reverse complement strand
CCCCGGCTTAACTCCGGGGCGCGCTTCGGTGTTCGGCGCCGATCGCTATTTCGCGATCCAGCCGCTCCAGCGCGACTCGTTCGCAGCCATCCACGCCGCCACCACGTCGTCGATCGATTCACCATCCAGATCGACCGCAGTGATCATCTGGCCCATCTCATCATTGTCGATGGTGAAGGCGGCGATCGCCTTGAAAGCGCCCGGCCACTTGTCTTTGAGCCCGGCCCAGCCGACTTTCCAGATATCTCCGAAGGGCTTGCCGCAATCATAGGCGGCGTCGGCGTTCATTCCCCAGGCCGCGTCATTGTAGCAATTGGCGGTGTATTCGGGAAACTCCACCCATTCGCCTTCGTATTTGGCCGGCGCCCAATGCGGCGCGTAAACCCAGAGCAAGACCGGCGCCTCGCGCTGATAGGCGCTTTCAAGCTCCGCGAAGAGCGCGGCGTCGGTGCCAGCGTGAATCACCTCGAAGGGCAGGTCCAGCGCTTCGACGCGCTCATCATCGAACCCGCCCCAGGTGACCGGCCCGCCGAGATAGCGGCCCTTTGGCGCGGTTTCTGCGGTCGAGAACGCCTCCGCGCAGGACGGCTCTTTCAGCGCCTCCCAGTTCGGCAGGCCGGGGCATTTCTCCTTCATGTAGAGCGGATACCACCATTCCTCCTTCGCCTTCATGCCGGTCGGGCCGAGGTTCTCCACCTTTCCGGTGGCGATGGCGGCGTCCATCGCCTCGCGCCCCGTCGTCTCCCACATCTCCATCGCGACGTGGAGATCGCCGGTCTCAAGCCCCGCGAACTGCGCCAGATAATCGGCCTGAACGTATTCGACGCTGTACCCGGCCTTTTGCAGAACCTCACCCATCAGCTGCGTGGTGATGAGCTGGCCGGTCCAGTCATGCAGCGTCAGCTTGATCGGATCGGTGGATTCCTGAGCTGAAAGCGGCGCCAGCCCCGCCGCCAGCGCCAGCCCCGCGAGGCAGACGCCCCTCAGGCTCCTGATCGGTGTCGATATCTTCATGATGAGCTCCCTGCGATCATGGTGAAGAGCGTCGCCGGATATTTTGAACCGTCCCAGTCGTCGCTCATATGTTGAACCTAGCCAAGTTACGCGTATCCGCAGCGAGACTGTCAATTCAGAAATGTGGTTTTTTGTGTTGTGGGTGATTGCATATATCTGTTTTATCCACAAAACGCACAGATATCTGGCAGAGGAGCCCCGTGATGGCCTCGAAGCGTCATGACGAGATTCTGAAGCTGCTGGAGGAACGCGGCGCGATTTCGATCGCTGCGATCGCGCAGGAATTCGGCGTCTCGCACGAAACCATCCGCCGCGACCTCCGCCCGCTGGCGGCGGTGGGCGCCCTCGTGCGGGTCCACGGCGCGGTCGGCCTTGCCGGGCAGATCGGAGAGGCGCCGTTCCAGCGCCGCATGCGCGAGAATGCGCCCGCGAAACAGGCCATCGCCCGCGCCGTCGCCGCCACGATTCGCGACGGAGAGTCGCTGATGCTCGACACCGGGACGACAACCAGCTTCATCGCGCGGGAGCTGGTCAGCCATCGGCGGCTGACGGTCGTCACCAATTCGACCGACATCGCGCGCACGCTGGCGACGGTGAATGGCAACCGCGTCTACATGGCGGGCGGCGAATTGCGGAGCGATTCGGGCGCCGCCTTCGGCGCCTCCGCGCTGGAGTTCATCGGCAGGTTCTTCGTGCAGCACGCCATCATCTCCGCCGGCGCGCTGGGCGCTGACGGCGTGATGGATTTCGAACTTCAGGAGGCCGAGTTCGCCCGCGCCACGCTCGCGCGCGGGGAGCGGCGCGTGGTCGCCACCGACAGCAGCAAGTTCGGCGCCCGCGGCTTCATCCATGTCGCAGCGTTTGAAAGTTTCGGCGAGCTTGTGACCGAACGCCGCCCCGGTGGCGCGCTGGAAGCAGCGTTGAAGGGCGCCGGCGTGCGCGTCGTCGTCGCCACCGCTCAATGAGCCGCCGCGGCCGGACAGGGAACGACCTCCGTGCCGGCGCCCATTCTGGCGACTGACGTTCCGGCGCCCCGTCGCTCCTGCAGGGCGGTCATGCCGGAGCGAATTTGATCTGGATCAATAAACCGACAGGATGAAACTGTAAGCAGTCTGATATATGGTTCAGCTGACTGAACGCGGCTCCGAATTGGCTTGGGGTAGCGGGGGTCGCGCCAATCGAGAGGGTCTGGTGACTTGACGTGCTGCGGAACATTGGGCGCGCCCGGCGGCTTTTCGCCGAATGACGACCCGCGCCGCGCGCCGCAGCGAGCCGACGAAGCGGGCGCGGCCGGCGCGCCGCGCCAGATCCTGCTCTCCGCGCCCACGATCAGTTGCGGCCGGTGCATCGCGGCGGTCGAGGATACGCTCAACGCTTGCGAAGACGTCGCCCGCGCGCGGGTCAACCTCACGCTTCGCCGCATCAGCGTAACTTCCGCGGGGCCAGCCGCGACGCCGGCGCGCCTGATTGCGGCGCTGGAGGCGCGCGGCTATCCCGCCACGCTGATCGAACCGACGGCGACGCGGGACGAAGCTGAAACCCGCGCCACCGCATCGCTGTTGCGCGCCGTCGCGGTCGCGGGGTTCGGCGCGGCCAACATCATGCTGCTCTCGGTCGCGGTCTGGGCCGGGGCGGATGGGCCGATGCGCGATATCTTTCATTTTCTTTCTGCGCTCATCGCGCTGCCTGTCGCGGCCTATGCCGGGCGGCCCTTCTATGGTTCAGCCTTCACCGCGCTCAGGGCGCGGCGGCTCAACATGGATGTGCCGATCACGCTCGGCGTTCTTCTGGCGCTTGGGCTCAGTCTGTTCGAGTTGGCCCATGGCGGGGAGGAGGTGTTCTTCGACGCGGCGGTCACTCTCCTGTTTTTCCTGCTCATCGGGCGATACCTGGACCGGCTGATGCGCGACCGGGCGCGAAGCGCGGTCGGCGACCTCGCCCGGATCGGCGCGAAAAACGCGATGCGGCTGAACCCGGACGGGACCACGACGCCCATCGCCGTCGACATGATCGAAGCCGGGCAGCGCCTTCGTGTCGCAGCGGGGGAGCGGATGCCGGTCGATGCGGTGATCCTGGCCGGCGCGACCGATCTCGACCGCTCGATCGTCACCGGCGAATCGGCGCCAGTCGCCGCCGGGCCGGGGCTGGAGGTCGAGGCCGGCGCGCTGAACCTGACCGGCCCGCTCGACATATGCGCGCTCCGCCCGGCCAGCGATTCCTTTCTTGCGCAGATGCTGCAGATGCTGCAGGCGGCGGAGGCCGGGCGCGGGCGTTATGTCCGCATCGCCGACCGCGCGGCGCGGCTTTACGCGCCCGTCGTCCATCTTCTGGCGGCGGCGACCTTCATCGGCTGGATGCTGGCGACGGATGGCGACTGGCGCGTTTCGATCTTCACGGCGATTTCCGTGCTGATCATCACCTGTCCCTGCGCGCTCGGCCTGGCGGTCCCGGTCGTGCACGTGATCGCCGCCGGCCGGCTGTTCCGCCAGGGCGTGATGATGAAGGACGGCTCGGCGCTGGAACGGCTGGCGGAGATTGATCATGTGGTTTTCGACAAGACCGGCACGCTGACCACCGGCGAGCCGCGCGTCGTCAGTCAACCGCCGCGCCGTCTGGCTGACCGCGCCGCCGCGCGGTCGCTGGCGCTCAACTCCGCGCACCCCGCGTCGAAAGCCATCGCCGCGTGGCTCGACGCCGCGCCGAAGCCGGCGACCGAAAACCA
>JBBDTD010000249.1:0-22506 GCA_040904645.1 Paracoccaceae bacterium | reverse complement strand
GGCGCGACCGAGCGGCTTATCGAACTGCTCGATACGCGCTATCCGGTCATCCCCCCCACCCCCGCCGCCGCGCGCGCGCCGGCGGCGAAGGGCGGAATCGTTTTCGAGCGGGTGAATTTTCGCTATCCGCAGCGCCCGACGGCGCCGGCGCTCGGGGATTTCGATCTGACGATCAATCCCGGAGAGACGGTGGCGCTGGTCGGCCCCAACGGCGCGGGAAAGACCACGGTCTTTCAGCTTCTCCAACGGTTCTACGACGTCGATTCCGGGCGGATCGCCATGGACGGCGTGGACATCTCCACCGTCGCGGCGGAGGCGTTGCGCGCCCGGATCGCGCTTGTGCCGCAGGAGCCGGTGATCTTCGCCACCTCAGCGCTTGAGAACATCCGCTTCGGCCGCCCCGGTGCGACGGATGCGGAGGTGGAGAAAGCCGCCCGCGCCGCCGCCGCGCATGACTTCATCGCAGCGCTTCCAGAAGGCTATCACAGCTTTGTCGGCGAGCGGGGCGTGATGCTTTCCGGCGGTCAGAAGCAGCGCGTCGCCATCGCCCGCGCGATCCTCCGCGATGCGCCGCTTCTTCTGCTCGATGAAGCCACCTCCGCGCTCGACGCGGAATCCGAGCGGCTGGTGCAGCACGCGGTCGCCGCGCTGGCGAAAGGGCGGACCACTATCGTCATCGCGCACAGGCTCGCCACGGTGAAGCAGGCCGACCGGATCGTGGTGATGCAAGGCGGGCGAATCGTCGCCTCCGGCGACCATGACGCGCTGGTCGCGGAGGGCGGGCTTTACGCGCGCCTCGCCCGGCTTCAGTTCACCGAAGGCGCCGTCGTCTGAAACCGCTCGCCTGGCGCGGCGGCGCTCAAATTTCCGGGCAGAGCGAAACCTCCTCCGGCTGCGCGCGGGTCCAGTCTTCGGTTTTGCCCAAAAGCGGAACGCCGAGGTAACCGCGCGCCTTCAGCCCCGAGTCGGTCAGCTTCAGATCGAAATCGAAGGTAAGACCAGTCTTGGGGTCATAGACCGAGCCGCCGGTCCATTTCCCTTCGCCCTCGGGAATGAGTCCGCTGATGACCTCGATGCCGCACCAGGGGCGGTCGCGAAGCGCCGGGTCGGGATTTTCAGTATCGACCCTGAGCGAGCCGTCCTTGTTGTACGGCTTTTTCAGCCAGACCGTCCGGCCGCAAAGATCACCTTCGCCGCATTTGTAGATATCGACAATCACGCCCTTCTTTTCCGTCAGCCAGAAGCCGGTCACGCCATCCTTGGCCTGCGCGGCGGCGTCATGGATGGCGGGAACGAGGGCGAGAAGAACAGCGGCGATGAAGACTCGGATCATGGTGCGGCTCTTTTCTGCGCTGCTGCTCTCACGTTGATACGTATAAAGGGGTCGGCTCCGTCGCAAAGCGCGAATGATCACGATCTGTTGCTTGGTCCCGACATCCGGCCCCCCAGCTTAGCGCACCCTTCCGGCGGTTACGACGGTTTTACCGCCGATCGCGACATTTCGGCCATTGACGCCGCGCCCCCGCAAGCCTATCCGAATCCTGGGCGCGCCGCCGGGTAAGGGCGAGCGACGGCGAGCTCAGCAATTTCGCCCTGACGATGGAGCGCGTCCATGACGTTCCCGCAAAAGCCGCACGGCAAGCCCGTGCGCCCTGAGTTTTCATCAGGCCCCTGTCCGAAACACCCCGAATGGTCGCTCGAAGCGGTCGTGGCGAAGGCCCATCTCGGCCGCTCGCACCGGGCTTCTGCGCCGAAAGCGCAGCTGAAATCGGCCATTGACCGCACAGCCGCGCTACTCGGCGTGCCGTCGGACTATCGCGTGGGCATCGTGCCGGCCTCTGACACCGGCGCAGTGGAGATGGCCCTCTGGGCCATGCTCGGCCCGCGCGCTGTCGACGTACTGGTGTGGGAGAGTTTCGGCGCAGGCTGGGCCACCGACATTCAGAAGCAGCTCAAGCTTGACGACGTGAACGTGCTGAGCGCGGAGTATGGCGCGCTGCCCGATCTCGGCGCCGTCAGGCCGGAAGCCGATGTGGTCTTCACCTGGAACGGCACGACCTCCGGCGCGCGCGTGCCGAACGCCGACTGGATCTCGGCCGACCGCGCCGGGCTCACGATCTGTGACGCCACCTCGGCAGCCTTCGCGCAGGACCTCGACTGGGCGAAGCTCGATGTCGTCACCTTTTCCTGGCAGAAGGTGCTGGGCGGCGAAGGCGCGCATGGCGTCATCGTCCTCTCCCCCCGCGCGATCGAGCGGCTGGAGACCTACGCCCCGCCCCGCCCGCTGCCGAAGATCTTCCGGCTGACCAAGGGCGGCGCGCTGATCGACGGCGTCTTCAAGGGCGAAACCATCAACACCCCCTCGATGCTGGCGGTCGCCGACTATGTCGACGCGCTTGACTGGGCGGAGCGGGCCGGCGGGCTTTCCGGGCTGCGCAGCCGGGCGGATGCGAATTTCGCCGCTCTCCAGGGCTGGGTCGACAGCGCCGACTGGATCGGCAATCTGGTGGCGGAGCCCGCGCACCGCTCGAACACTTCGGTCTGTCTGCGAATCGTCGATCCGGCGATCGACCTCGCCGCGCAGACGGCGTTCTGCAAGCGGATGGTCGCGCTTCTGGAGACCGAGGAAGCCGCCTATGACATCGGCGGCTACCGCGATGCGCCTCCGGGGCTTCGGATCTGGTGCGGCGCGACGGTGGACACCTCCGACATCATCGCCCTCACCCCTTGGCTCGACTGGGCCTTCGCCGCGGCGAAGGCGGAACTGGCGGCGAAAGCCGCCTGATCCCTCGCCCTCCCCCGCCGGGGGAGGGTGTCAACCCCTGCTCCAGAAACCACGCGCGGATGAATCCATCCGCCGCATGAGGTCAATCGCAATGCCAAAAGTACTTATTTCCGACGAACTTTCCGCCGCCGCCGTGCAGATCTTCAAGGATCGTGGCGTCGAGGTCGATTTCCAGCCCAAACTGGGCAAGGACGCCGAGAAGCTGAAAGCGATCATCGGCGATTATGACGGTCTCGCCATCCGTTCCGCCACCAAGGCGACGGCGGAAATCATCGCCGCCGCCACCAGACTCAAGGTGATCGGCCGCGCCGGCATCGGCGTCGACAATATCGACCTCGCCGCGGCTTCGGCCAAGGGCGTCGTCGTCATGAACACGCCCTTCGGCAACTCGATCACCACCGCCGAACATGCGATCGCGATGATGTTCGCGTGCGCGCGGCAGATTCCGGCGGCCGACACCTCCACCCAGGCCGGCAAATGGGAAAAGTCTCGCTTCATGGGCGTGGAGATCACCGGCAAGACCCTTGGCCTGATCGGTTGCGGCAATATCGGCTCCGTCGTCGCGTCGCGGGCCCTGGGCCTCAGGATGAAGGTGACCGCGTTCGATCCCTTCCTCTCGCATGATCGGGCGATGGAGCTTGGCGTCGAAAAGATCGACGAGATTGAAGCCCTGCTGACACGGGCCGATTTCGTCTCGCTCCATCTGCCAAAGACCGAGAAGTCCGCGAATATCCTCTCGGCCGAGCGTATCGGAAAAATGAAACCCGGCGCGCGGCTGATCAATTGCGCGCGCGGGGGGCTGGTGGACGAAGCGGCGGTGGCCGAGGCGTTGAAATCAGGCGCGCTGGGCGGCGCGGCGTTCGATGTCTTCGCCTCCGAGCCTGCGAAAGAGAACCCGCTTTTCGGCTGCCCGAATTTCGTGGCGACCCCCCATCTCGGGGCCGCGACCAACGAAGCGCAGGAGAACGTGGCGTTGCAGGTGGCGGAGCAGATGTCCGACTACCTGATTCAGGGCGCGATCTCCAACGCCATCAACGCGCCCTCGGTCACGGCGGAGGAAGCGCCGATTCTGAAGCCGTGGATCGCGGTGGCTGAGACACTGGGCGGCTTCGCCGGCCAGGTCACCGAGAACGCGATCACCGATATCGAGATCGAATATGTCGGCGAGGTCGGCGACCTCAACCTCCGTCCCCTGACCGCGGCGCTTGTCGCCTCCCTCCTCACGCCGCTGGTCGGCGAGGGCGGCGTCAACATGGTCTCCGCCCCCCTTGTCGCGCGCGAGCGGGGCGTGAAGATTTCGGAAACCCGCAAGGACCGTCAGGGGGCCTATGGCTCTTACGTACGGCTGATCGTGACGACGGAGGCGCAGACGCGCTCCATCGCCGGCACGGTTTTCGCCGATGGCAAGCCGCGCATCATCCAGATCAAGGGCATCGGGCTTGAGGCGGAACCGATGGCGCACATGCTCTATACGACCAACAGCGACACGCCCGGCTTCATCGGCGCGCTGGGACAAAAGCTTGGCGCGCTCGGGATCAATATCGCGACCTTCGCTCTTGGGCGGTCGCAAAAAGGCGCCGAGGCGATCGCGCTTCTGGGTGTGGACGAGCCCTTGCTGCCGGAGATGCTGGCCGAGATCGCCGCCCTGCCCCAGGTGATTCAGGCCAAGGCGCTCAAGCTCTGATGGCGCCCCTCGGGCGCGGCTTTAACGGCCGCGTCCGAGAATCACGGTCAAGGGTGGGCCATCCTGGCCTGGGCCCAGCGCGCCCTCCTGGCGCTGGATCGACGCGCCCCCATCGCCTGAGACGGTGAGGGTGTAGGCGGTCGGCCCCGGGCCGGAAATGCTAAAGGCGTCGACAAAGAAGAGATACCTGCCCGGCGGAATATTCTCGCCCGTGACGACGATATTCTCGATCCGCTTGTCGGGCTGGGCGTTGATCACCCCGCCGAGATTGTCGATGTCGAGCCGCGCCACCGCGCCGCCATCGTTGAAGAAAATCTCCCGGTTGAAGAAAGCGACCTCCCCGGCCCCGTTCGGCAGGATCAGGTGCAGGTCGAGATCGGAAAAATCCTGCCAGACCAGCTGACCGCGCACCAGCCCGTCGCCGCCGACATCGACGAAGTCCGTGCCTTCCGTCACCAGGTTCAGATTGTCCGCGTCCGAGAAGAAGATGCTCTGATCCAGCGCCTGCACCGCAGAGATGTCGAAGACGTCGTGGAGCGATTCGGACGAGTCGAGATAAAGTCCCGTGGTCGAAACTGTGGCGGCGCTCACGCCCCCCGCCGCGAAGGAATTGACCTCCGCCAGCCCGCCGGAGGAGCCGCGCGCGCGGGCGGCGGGCGCGCCGCCATCGCCGGGCGTGCGAAATCGCCCCGAAAGCGCCGCGGTCGTCGCCATGTCCGCGACGCCGAGATAGGTGGCGGACGATCCGTCAAGCCGCGCCTGCCCGCTGGCGCGGGAGATGAAAAGCTCATCGCCGCCCGAAGTCGCGCGCGCATATTCGCCGGCGATGAACGTCACCGTGGTGTCGCCGTCAGGCCCCGCCGCGACGATCGCGGTTCCGCCGCGAATGCCGATAGTGCCGACCGGGGTCTTGATCACGGCGTCGCTGGATTTGGAGATCCGCCCGCCGATGAAGCGCACGGCGCCGGCGACCAGGCTGACGCCGATCTCGCCCGCGCCCGTATCGGGATCATAGACATAGCGATCAAGGACGAGCCGCGAATTCGGCGCGATCGTCAGCGTGGTCTGATCGGGGAACATCGCGAAGCCGAGACCGTCGGGGCCCGATACGATCTCCTCATTCTGAAAGACGGCGTCGCCGAGAACCAGAAGGCGCTCCGACGCCGTCGGGGGCGTTCCCAGAATATCGGGATTGGAGGCGCCCATGATTCCGATCTCGGTCGCCGCGAGAGGCGACGCGCAGAGCACGAGGGCGGTCAGGGCGGCGGAGAGGCGAATGTAGCGTTTTATCGACATCATCATCACCCCCCTAAAACTCGAACACGGCGGAAACGCCCGCTGTGAGATTATCGAGTTCAAAATTCGTGAAATTCGACGACCGATTGAAATAGTCGACATCGAGCTTCACGCCAAAGCCATCCTGCACCCGGAAAAGATGCGAGAGGCTGACGCGAAATTCGTCATCGTCCCGGGTGCGCGTGGGATCGACAACGGCGAAAGGTTCGTCAAAGAAACGGTGCGTATAGCTGGCGTAGCCGTCGAGCGACCACAGGCCATCGACCTGCGCGAAGCCCGGGCTGTAGGAATAGGTGAAGGAGGCCCTGGCGCCGATCTCCTGATTGTCGAAATCGTTCTCATCGTTGAACTCGGCTTCGCCGACCAGACCGCCCCGCACCACCAGCCGTGGATTGATCAACACCGCAGCGCCGAAATCCGCCCCGAAGATCACGCTGTCGAACGCGCCGCCGCCGGCGAAGTCGCGCCGGACGATTCCCAACCGGCCGAAGGTCGTCAGGTCCGAATTGACCGGATAGCTGAGTTCCGAGCCGGCGCCGAAATCGGTATAGAACGCATCGTTGGAGGAGCGCGCATGCGCCGCGGTCACGAAGGGCCGGATCTTCGGCCCGAACGCGCTCGGCGTCAGCGAAAGGCGCGGGCCGGTCAGGATCGAGACAAAATCGGTATCGCCCTCGGTCTCGTCAGCGAAATGGGCCGAATAGAGGTTCAAGTCGGTCAGCCACGCGTCGCTGTCCGGCCCGCCGAGGTCATAGCGATGCCTGAGGTTGAGCGTCGCGCGCGCACCGACATCGGATTTCGAACTCACCCCCGGCTGGAGCGGCACGACCACGCCGAGGAAAGACACGAATTCGCTGTCCGGCCCGAGATTGGCGTTGGAGGAGTAGATGAAGCCCGCCGTCGCCGTGCCGCTGAAGCCGGAAACCGCGAGGCGGCGATCGATCTCGCCGAGGTAGAGCGCGGCGCGCTCGTCGAGTTCCGGCGCCAGCCCGACCTCCCGCGCAGCGTTCAGATTGTATTCCGCCTGCCGGTAGGAGCCGATCCTGAAATAGGCGACGCCAAGCTCGAAATGCGTCACCGGCTCATTCGGCTCATAGATCAGCGCCCGCTCCAGCGTCGAGATCGCGGCCTCATAATCGCCAAGCGCGATCGACTGCTGCGCATATTCGATCATCAGCGCGGGATCGGCCGGATCGGACATCATCCGGGCATAGGTGTCGGTTTGGGCGGCTCTCAGCGCGGCTTCATCTTCCGCCGCGACAGATGCGGCGAACAGGAACGAAAACACTCCGCACGCGATTGCTATATTGCTTTTCAAGGTCCCCACCCCAGTCCTGATTTCCAGATTATAAGGTGCAAATGAGCTCAAAAAGTCAATAACCGATTGATTGCCCGGCAGAAGGGCCAGAAAATACTGAAAAGAGTCGCACGCCTCGTCGGCTCCGACCGGCCGCCGACGCTGGCGCACGGCGCGACCATTTCACCGTTTCCGCCGCCGCGCCCGGCGCCTATAAGGGCGCGTAACGCACAGACGGGAGTTTCTCATGGCGAATGTTGTGGTCGTCGGCGCTCAGTGGGGCGACGAGGGCAAAGGAAAGATCGTGGACTGGCTCTCTGAGCGCGCGGACGTGATCGCGCGCTTTCAGGGCGGTCATAACGCCGGACATACGCTGGTGATTGGCGGCGTGGTCTACAAGCTCTCGCTGCTGCCCTCTGGGATCGTGCGGCCGGGCAAGATCTCCGTGATCGGCAATGGCGTCGTGCTCGATCCGTGGGCGCTGCTGCGAGAGATCGATACCCTGCGCGGCCAAGGCGCGGAAATCAGCCCCGCCACTCTGAAGCTGGCGGAGAATGCGCCGCTGATCCTGCCGTGCCACCGCGATCTCGACCAGCTGCGCGAGGCCGCGGCAGGCGTGGCGAAGATCGGCACGACCGGGCGCGGCATCGGCCCCGCCTACGAAGACAAGGTCGGCCGCCGGGCGATCCGGGTCGCCGACCTCGCCGACAAGGCGACGCTGGACGCCCGGCTCGACCGGCTGCTGGCGCATCACGACGCGATCCGGCGCGGGCTCGGGGTTGAACCGGTCGACCGCGCCGCGCTGGAGGCTGAGCTGGCCGAGATCGCGCCGCTGATCCTGCCCTACGCGGCGCCGGTCTGGAAACTGATGGCGGAGCGTCGTCGCGCCGGCGCGCGCATTCTGTTCGAGGGGGCGCAGGGCGCGCTGCTCGACATCGATTTCGGCACCTATCCTTATGTGACATCCTCGAACACGCTCGCCGGCATGGCGGCGACAGGGGTCGGGATTGGGCCGAACGCGATCAATTTCGTGCTCGGCATCGTCAAGGCCTACACCACGCGGGTCGGCGAAGGGCCTTTCCCGACCGAACTCCACGACGCGGATGGCGAACGGCTTGGCCAGCGTGGCCGTGAGTTTGGCACCGTGACAGGACGCAAGCGGCGCTGCGGCTGGTTCGACGCGGTGCTGGTGCGCCAGACCTGCATGCAGAGCGGCGTTTCCGGCATCGCGCTGACCAAACTCGACGTGCTCGACGGCTTCGAAGAATTGAAAATTTGCGTCGGGTATCGGCTTCGCGGCGAGACTTATGACTTCCTGCCGACCGCGGCCGCGCTTCAGGCCGAGGTCGAACCGATCTACGAGACCCTGCCAGGCTGGAGCGAAAGCACCGAGGGCGCGCGTTCCTGGGCCGAACTTCCGGCGGCGGCGATCAAGTATGTCCGCCGGGTGGAGGAGTTGATCGGCTGCCCGGTCGCGCTTCTCTCCACCTCGCCCGAGCGGGACGACACGATCCTCGTCACCGATCCTTTCGCGGACTGAAGCCGGCATGGCGCTTTCTTACAAATGGCGGCGGCGGCTTTCGCTTTTCCTGCTGCTGGTCTGGCTGCCGCTGTTCATCGTCGTGGCGGTCAGCGTGATGTCGCTGATCGACCGCCCGCCGATCTGGCTGGAACTGCTGATTTATATCGGCCTGGGCCTGCTTTGGGCGTTGCCGTTCCGCGCGGTTTTCCGGGGCGTCGGCAAGCCCGATCAGGAAAAGAAGGACGACGAGCCCTGATCACGGCGCACGCAGGGCGGGATCCGCCATGCGTGCGGATGACCCTGCGGCGGCGGCGTCCCCCGACCCTCCCGCTTGCACGGTCCCGCGCGCTTAACTCCGCATGTCCATCAGAGCGTCAACCACCATGACCTCGCCGGTTCCTTTCCGGATCACGACAGGATTGAGGTCGCAGGCGGCGAGCATGTCACCCAGATCTTCCATCATAAGGGCGATATTCTCCACCAGTTGCGCCAGTGGGGCGATGTCGGTGGGCGGCAACAGCTTGCGATAACCGTTCATCCTTTCGCCCAGAGCGGTGCGCCCGATCATCCTTTCGGCTTCGCCCGCTGAAAGCGGGGTCAATCCCTGCGAAGTGTCCTTCAGCAATTCCACGAGGGTGCCGCCGGAGCCGACGATAATCTTGGCTCCGAACGGCGGCGAAGCCACGGCGCCGACCACGGCCTCGAGATCGCCGCCGAATTCCGTCTGTAGCTCGAAGCCAGCGATCCGCGCTTCAGGAGCGGCCAAACGGATATTCGCGGTGATCGAAGCGATGGCGTTCTTCAGCGACTTCTCGTCCGTCACACCCAGAACCACGCCGCCAAGCTCAGACCGGTGCGCGATATCGGGCGAGGAAATCTTCACGACCATCGGGAAGCCCACCTCGTCGGCCCGCGCGAGCGCCGCCTCGACATTCTCGGCGACCAGCGCGGCGACAACGGGAACGCCATAGGCGGCGAGCACACGCAATGCGAGGTCCCGCTCGACCTGACCGGCCTGCTGCGCCAGCTCCGCCCGCAGGCCCGCCAGAAGATCGCCGGAGATCGGCCTCGGCCCGCGGCTGGCTTTCGCCGTCGCCGCGTCAGAGGTTCGCGCGCAGTCCAGCGCCTTGATGGCGACAAGCCCCTCGCGGAGGCCCCGGACCAGAGGGACGCCATGCTGCTGGAACTCGGCGCGAAGCGTTTCATGGACCTCTCCCGACGTGGGCGAGATCGCCACTACCGGTTTCGTCGTTCCCGCGACCGCACGGCGATAGTCCTGCGCGACGCCGTGATAGATGTTCAGAGAGCGCTCATTGAGTCCCTCCTGACAATCCTGAACGAACGCCAGAACGCCGACGCCGGGATCAGCCAGCATCGCGCGGATCGCGGCTGGCGTATCGCGCGCAGACCGGTCCACGACCGCGCCGAAATCGACGGGGTTTTGCCCCGGCGTTCCGGGAAGAACGTTTCGCAGCGTCACCGCCGTTTCGGGGGAGAACCGGCTCATCGGCAAATCGACCGCCTCCGCGACGTCGCAGGCCAACGCCGTCTGCCCGCCCGAGATGCCGGCCAGCGCTACGCCCCGGCGGCCGGGCGCGTGGCCCCACGCCTCAAGGCACTGAAGCGTCGCGGCCAATTCGTCATAATCGCCGACCGCGCAGATGCCGTTCTTGCGGAAGTAGAGGTCATAGGTGTCGGCGTCCCGCGTCATCGCGCCGGTATGGGCGATGGTCGCCGCCGCACCGATCCGAGACTGGCCCACCTTGAGCACGGCGAGCGATTTTCCGGCGGCGTGCAGGCGCCGGGCCGCCGCCGCGAACGCGTGCGGATCCTGGATCGATTCCATGACGACGCCGACTGTGCTGGTGTCGTCGTCGCCGGCGAGCCAGTGAAGGTAATCTGCGGCGGCCAGCTGGAATTCGCTGCCGACAGTGATGATCTTGGAGAATCCGAAATCCGCAGAGTTCATCACCGTGATCGCCGCTGAGCCGGATTGCGCCACCAGCGCCACGCGGCCGCGCTTCAACCGGGATGACGTCGTCGCCGGATAGAGGAAGGCCGCGTCCGAGAGGTTGATGAACCCCATGCAGTTGGGGCCGAGGATGTTCATACGCGATTCCAGCGCCGTCTTTCGAAACGCCTCGTCATCCTCCGCCGAAAACCCGGCGGCGAAATAGATCGCGGACCTGACCTGCCGCGCTTCGAGATCTCGCGCGGTGCTCACGGCGGCGGAGGCCGGAACCGACGCGACCGCGAGGTCGACCATGTCAGGCAGCTCCGCGATCGAGCGGACTGTCTGAAGCCCCTGTATTTCGCTCGCCTCGCGATGGACCGGAATGATCCGCCCCTTGAACCCGCGGCTCAGAAGGTTGGCGATGACAAGATTGCCCTGCGCCTCTTTGGTCGCGGATGCGCCGACCACCGCGATGGTCTCGGGGCGGATCAGCGTGGTCAGATCTCTGCTCATGGGAGTCTCCGGGCGAATATCGCTGCTCACCTGCGCCGTCGCCCAACGGCGCAGGTGATCGTGATCTCGTTTACTGCTGATCTTCCGGAAACCACGCCTCGGCCCAGTTCGGGTGCGAATTGTAGGCGAAGTTATACTGCGCCTCCATGTTCTGGAATTTCTTGGAATAAGCCTCGTACTGCGCAGCGTTCGTGAGCGTGATCTCGTTCAGGTCTTCCGCGACGATCTTCGCATACGTGCTGTAATATTTGTGTTGTTCGTCCAGCGGCGCCTGCGCGGCTTCGAGCGCCACCTTGTCAAGCTCCGCATTGCAGTAGCCGGTCGGGTTGGCGAAGGGCACGTTGTTCTCGTTGCAGACGAAACTGCGATCAATGCCGAGAACCGGATTGGTCCGGCCGGTGAGATAGATCAGAGACATCTGGAACTCGTTCTTCTTGTAGACCTTGTCGATCCAGAGCTGCGTCTCCATCGCCACCAGATCGACATTGATGCCGATGGCTTCGAGATTGGCCTGCACGATCTTCGCGATGGAGCCGAGCACATTGGTGGTCGGATAAGTGAACTCGATATCGAGCCGCTTGCCGTCCTTCAGCGGATAACCCGCCTCGTCCAGCAGCTTGCCGGCCGCTTCCGGATCGTAGGGAAAGAGCGCGTCATAGTCGATGGACGGGTCGTGCAGCCGCTTGAACTGCACCGGGATCGCGTTCTTCGCCGTCGTGGCGAAGCCACGGTAGACGTCGCGGACGATCCGCTCCCGGTCGATCGCCTGAAAGAGCGCGCGACGCACGAGCAGATCGTCAGTCGGCGCGATCCGCATGTTGAAATCGATGGTCGAACGGGAGGGCGCGTTGGTCTTGATGTTCTGGAATATGAAATCGCCGTCCCGGGCTGAGGTCTCCACCTCGGCATACTGCGCCGGAGACGGCTGCATCCAGTCGATCTCACCGCGCTTCAGCGCATTGAGGCGCTGCTGCTCGTTCGGGATCAGCGCGAATACCACCGCGTCGAGATAGGGCTTGCCCTCTTCCCAGTAGTTGGGGTTGCGAACGAACTCGATAGACTGCCCCTGGTTCCAGGTCTTGAACATGAACGGCCCGAGCCCGACCGGCGCGCGGTTGGCCGGGTGGGAGACCACGTCCGCATCGCCATAGACATGCGCGGGCATGATCGGAAAGACCTCCTTGTCGAGAAGGTCCAGCGTCGCCGTCAGCGGCTGCGTCAAGGTCAGGACGACGGTGTGGTCGTCGGGTGACTCCACCGATTTGGTGAGCTTGTCGAGCCTGCCGAGATAGGTGTTGTACTGCGCGAACTTCCTGATCGTGAAGATCACGTCTTCGGCCGTGAAGGGCTCGCCATCCGACCATTTCACGCCGTGGCGCAGGTTGAACGTGTAAACCAGCCCATCGTCGGAGATGGTCCAGGACTCGGCAAGGCGCGGGATGCGTTCGCCGTCGCGGTCATAGCTCATCAGCCCGTCGGCCCAGACTGGCGCCACCAGCAGCGCGTCGGTGATCGACGTCATCTGGGTGTTCAGCCCCGGCACATCAGCCGCGCCGATCCCGGCGATCACAGTGCCGCCGGAAACCGGCGTCTTTTCCTGCGCGACTGACGCCGAAGGAGCGGTCAGCATCGCCGCGATCGCCAGCGCGGCGCCGCTGCGCGTCAGACGTTTGAAAGACGGGCGCCCTGCGCCCCTTGCGAATGGTAGCCCGGTCAGGTCTTTCATCGTTTCCTCCTGTTTGCCGATCATGTGTCGGCTCGCTCCTGGTTATTGACTACATGACAGCGAACGATGGGCCCGCCGTCGCCATGCTGGATCGCTCGCGGCGCCGATCGGGCGCAGACCTCTTGCGACAGGTCGCAGCGGAACTGGAAGCTGCAACCGGCGGCGGAGAGCGGCAGCGCGCCGGAACTCTCTCCGCTCTCCTCAAGCGAGCGGATCGGCCTCCGGTTGCGGGGGTCCATCGAAAGCTGGGAATCGAGCAGGAGGCGGGTATAGGGATGCTGCGGGTCGTCGAACACATGCTCGCCGAACTCGACCACCTTGCCGCGATACATCACCGCGACCTCGTCCGCGATCGACTTCATCGCGCCGAGGTCGTGGCTGACGATCACCAACCCGATACCGGTGCGCGTCCTCAACTCCAGCATCAGGTCCAGTATCTGGGCCTGGATCGACACGTCGAGACTGGAAAGCGGCTCGTCCGCGATGATCGCCGCGGGGCTCAGCATCATCGCCCGCGCGATGGCGACGCGCTGCTGCTGTCCGCCGGACAACTGGTGCGGAAATCGCGGCAAGAAATCCTCTTCGCGCGATAGTCCGACATCCTCCAGATGGCGCGAAAGGAACGCGCGCATCTCGGCAGGCGGCGCCAGCCTGTGAAACCGGGCGACATGCCCGAGCGACTCTTCGATGGTCATGCGCGGGTTGAGCGAAGCCGCGGGGTCCTGAAATACGGCCTGAACCTCACGCCGGAATTTCTTCATTTCGGCGCGCCCAAGACTGGAATGGGCGACGCCGCGATAGCGGATCTCGCCGCTCGTCGGACGGCGCAGCAACAACAGCAGCTTCGCCAGCGTGCTCTTGCCGGAGCCGGATTCCCCGACAATCGCCAGCGTGCGGTTTGGATGGACCTCGATATCGACGCCGTCCAGCGCCCGGACCAGACGCGGCCGAAGCAGCCCGCCGCCCGGGTCCTTGAAATGCTGCGTCACGCCGCTGAGCTGAATTATTGGCTGGGACATTCGCCTATCCGCTCGCCGGCGCGCAGAGCTTGGCGGCGCCCAGGGTGTGGCTCGCCCGGCTCAGTTCGATGAGGCGCGCGGTGTAGGGATCCTCAGGAGCTTCGAAGATATCCACCGTCGCTCCGGATTCGATCACCTCGCCGCCGCGCATCACATAGACCCGGTCGCACAACTCGGCGACGACGGACAGATCATGCGTGATCACCACCATGCCTGTCCCCCGGTCGCGGTGCAGGCGCCGAAGCGTATCGAGAACCAGAAGCTGGACCGTGGAATCGAGCGCGGTCGTGGGCTCGTCCGCGAACAGCAATTGTGGCTCGCTGGCCAGCGCGATGGCGATCACGACGCGCTGGCGCATGCCGCCGGACAACTCGTGCGGGTACCGTTTCGCGACGCGTTCCGGCTCCGGCAACCCAACTTCCTCCAGCAGCTTCACCACCCGTGCGAATGGTCGGTCGCCGCCGGGCCGTTCGCTCAGCGCTTCGGCGACCTGGCGCCAGATGCGTTTGGTCGGATTCAGGAAGCCGAGCGGATCTTGAAACACCATCGAGAAGCCGGACTTGCGGCGAAGCTTGCGCATCTCGGCCCCAGGCAGGGTCATCAGATCACGCCCGTCGAAA
The DNA here is from genome assembly GCA_040904645.1 of Paracoccaceae bacterium. Lineage (GTDB taxonomy): Bacteria > Pseudomonadota > Alphaproteobacteria > Rhodobacterales > Rhodobacteraceae > Pikeienuella. Next base: position 8,090 of record JBBDTD010000249.1, on the reverse strand, counting down.
ATGATGGCGCCGCCCAGCTCCACCCGGGAGACGTTCGGCATCAGCCGCATCACCGCCCGCGCAAGAGTGCTCTTGCCCGACCCTGATTCGCCTACCACGCCAACGCATTCGCCGCGGCGCACAAGAAAATCGACGGACCGGACCGCGTGCACCGAGGTCGCCCCGACATGGAGCCGCACGTCGAGCCCTTCGACCCGCAGGAGCGGCGCGTCGCCAGACTCGCCGTCCGGCCGTGAGGGCGATCCTCGTTCATGGACATCAATCATGGAAATTCCTGCTCGCCGAGCCGCTCTTGGGGTCGGCGGCCTCGTTCAGCCCGTCAGCCACCATGTTCAGCCCGACAATGGCGAGGCAGATGGCCGCGCCGGGGAAGATGCTCATCCACCAGGCTTCGGACATGAAGTTCTGCGCCTCGTAAAGCAACTGACCCCAGCTCACCATGTTGGGGTCGGAAATGCCGAGATAGCCGAGCGCGGCTTCGATCAGGATGGCGATGCTGGCGTCCAGCGCCACCTGCACGATGATCGGCTGCATCGCGTTAGGCAACATTTCCCGCAGAATGACGTGACGGACCGGCAGCCCGGCGACGATGGCCGCCGCGACATAGTCCGCCTCGCGAAGGCGAATGAACTGCCCGTAGACCAGCCGCGCCTGAAGCGGCCAGATCGCCAACGCGACGGCGGCGAGCAACAGCCAGAAGCTCGATCCGAAGAGCGACACCAGAAAAAGCACGATGATGATCGCCGGCAGGGTCTGGAACAGCTCAGCCACCCGCATCAGCACGGTCTCGAACACGCCGCGGTAATAGCCGGCGAGCATCCCCATGACGCCGCCCAGCAGGAGGGACGCGAGGGCCGTCGAAAGGCCGACAATCAAAGACGACCTGGCCCCGTAAACCACCATGGAGAAGATATCGTGACCCAGATTGTCAGTGCCGAACAGATAGGTCCACGATGGCGGCGCAAGGCTGTCATCGGTCAGCGCGATCGGATCATACGGCGCTATGATCGGAGCAAATATCGCCGTGACGGTCAGGATCGTCAGGATGATGACGCCGAACGATCCGTGGCTCGTCGCCATCACCTGCGCAAAAACATCATACAATGAGCGCAGGAAGCCCGATCGCCCCGGCGCAGCGCTGCGTGAGGAAGCAGGCGACGTCATCGGGCCGACCTGACCCGCGGGTCGGTCAGCGCGTAGATGACATCAACCAGCAGGTTGACGACGATCACCATCGCGGCGGCGACAACGACCACGCCAACCACCGTCATGTTGTCGCGCGCGCGAACCGCGTCCACCAGCAACAGCCCGAGTCCGGGCCATGTGAACACGCTTTCGATCAGCACCGTGCCGCCCAGCGTCGAGGCGAACGCGTAGCCGGACGTGGTGACCACCGGCAGGACCGAGTTGCGAAGCAGATGCTTGCGAATGATCTCGCCTCGGGTCAGCCCTTTCATGCGCGCATTGACGATGTAGCCCTGCGAGAGGGTCTCCTGCACGCTGGCTCTCATGATCCGCGCCGCCCGCGCACCCTCGTGCACGACGAAAACGGCGACCGGCAGCGCCAAGTAATGCAACCGCTCAAGCAGCCAGTCTACCCCATGGGCGCGGGAAACAAACGGGCCGATACCCTGGGTCGGGAACCAGTCGAGCTTCAGCGCGAACATCATGACCAGGAGCTGGCCGAGCCAGAAGGTGGGGATGGCGAAGGCGATCAGCGTCAGCGTCGTCCAGATCCGGTCTGCGCGGCGGCTTGGCGAAAGCCCCGCGATCAGGCCGACGACGAGGCCGACGGGGATCGCGACCACGAACCCAGCCACTGCGAGCAGGATCGTGCGGGGCAGCCGCTCCAGTATCAGATCAAGGACCGGCATCTGGTTCTGGAATGAAAACCCGAAATCGCCCTGCGCGAAGTTCAGCAGATAGGAGCCGAGCTGCGTCAGGATCGGGTCGTTCAGCCGATACTTGGCTTCGATCGAGTCGCGGAAGGCCTGGGTGACCGGGAAGTCACCCACCATCGCCTGCACCGGATCGCCCGGTATCATCTGCAACATCAGGAAACAGACGATGATCACCGCCAGAAGCAGGGGGACGCCATGAACCAGCCGAAGCAGGATCAGTCGTGTCATGCGACCGCGCACTCTTCGGCGAAGAAGCGCTTCGCGTTACCGTAGAGCCAGTTTTCGAGTGTCTTTTCCTTGAGCGGAAGCTGCTGATATTCCGAAACCAGCTCGCCGAAGCTGTTGTTGAAGAGATAGCGCGAAAGGCCGACCATGACCTTGTCCCGCAAAAGGGTGTCGCCGAACTGACAGAACATGTCCCAACCCGAACCGGGCTTTCCGAAATATCGCGGCCGATGGGCGGCGGTGTCGCAGTAAAGATTGGGGTGGCGGCGAAGCAGACCGACCATGTCGGCCACCCAGGGCCAGCCCGCGAGCCCGGCGATGATCTTCAGCTCCGGGAAGTCGATGCAGATATCGTCGAGATAGCGCGGATGCCCGAGATCATAGGGTCGGTCGTTGGCGTAATTCATCGAGGCGTAAATGCGGACCGGCACGCCGAGCTCCACACATTTGGCGTAGAGCGGATAGTAGCGCCGGTCGTTTGCGGGAATGCCGTTGTAGAGCGCTGACACCCGCAGGCCGTTGGCGCCATCTTCGCGCACAAGGCGTTCGAACTCGCGGACCGCCCGCATGCCGTCCATCGGATTCAGCGTCGCGAACATCCGGAAGCGGCCCGGAAACTCGCGCAAGATCGGGCCGATCTTTTCGTTTGGCGCATTGACGAGCAACCCGAACTCCACGCCGCCCGCATCCATGTCCGCGATCAGCGCCTTCAGCCCGCCGTCGTCCTGCGACGCATCGCTGGTCGGCTTCGATCCGAAGATGCGGCCGTAATTCGCGAATCCGTAGCCTTCGGGGCGCTCCAGCGACTCGGCGAAGGGGGTGCCGGGGCGGCCGGTATAGATCGCGCCTTCGGGCTTCGTCGCCACGCTCTTGGGCGCGCCAATCTCCAGATCGATGACTCTGGTCATGCGAAAACGTCTCCTGCGGTATCCTGATTGCGTCGGCGCAACTGGCTGATTTTTCATCAGCTAGGCAGCAGATTCTCCATTTGTCAACTGATCCACCAACTTGACAATAACTTGTCAAACATGCAGACAATTTATGGTTACGGAGGCGCATTCAGATGACCGGCACGCAACGCACCCGCGCGAACTTCTCGACCACGCTCGACAAGGGCATGAAGATCCTCGCCGCGTTCAACGAGCGGGAAACTCATCTGACGAACCAACAGATTGCGGAACGTATCGGCGTCAGCCGGCCAACAGTCGCGCGGCTGACAAGCACGCTCGTCGAACTGGGGTACATGAAGAAGGACAAGGCGAGATTCAGGTTGTCCTGGCGGATGGTCCCGCTCGCCAATCCCTTGCGGGGCAAGAATCATGCGATTGAATCCGCAGACGCCGCGATGAAGCGGATTGCGAATGAATTCGGCGGGGCCGCGTCCATCGGAACGATCGACCGTCTCAATTTCATGTATCTCAAGACCGTTCGATCCAGAGAAAACATCTGGGGCGGGCCCGACATCGGCACGGTCGGGCGAATTCTTCCGACATCGATCGGCTGGGCGCTCTGCTCGCTCATGACGGACGAAGAACTCGGCGTCTTTGTCGAGGAGGTGAAGGCGGCGACGCCGGAAACCTGGGAACGGCATGGTGCGGACTTCCGGCTCGGGGTCGAATCCTGTCGCACGCTCGGATCCTGCAAGTCGTCAGGCGCCTTGCATCCGGACATCGACGCCGTCGCGGCCCCCCTGCTTCGGGACGATAATGGCGATTGCTTCGCCGTGAACTTCCGGGCGCCGCGCTACATGCTGGGCGTAAACCAGATCGAGGAAGAGATCGCGCCTCGCCTGCGGTCGCTGGCGACGGCGATACGCGATATGGGTCAACTGGTGCGCCCCGCGGGGCCATAGATCAGGCTTGACCGCCTCTTCATCAAACCGATAGAGACGCGCCCTTCGTTACAGGCTGGAGGGAAACGGGCATGGCGCAATCAGGCCACGCGTTGGGTGTCGATTTCGGCACCTCCAACTCGGCCGCAGGCTATCTTTGCGGTGGCGCGCCCCGGCTCATCAGGATGGCTTCCGGTCAGACCAGCCTGCCCACCACGTTCTTTTTCGACTTCGCCGCGCGGCGGACTCTGATCGGCGATCCAGGCGCTGCTCGACGGCGTCGAGGGGCGCTTCATGCGTGCGCTCAAGCGCGTGCTTGGCACGACCTTGATGCATGAGAAACGACAGATCCTGAACGAGCAGGTCACCTTCGTCGACATCATCGCCCGATTTCTGAACGAAATCAAAACGCGCGCCGAGGCGGAGACCGGGTTGACCTTCGACCGCGCGCTATCGGGCCGGCCGGTTCTCTTTCATGGCGCAGCGGACCCGCGCGAAGAACAGGCCGAAGCGGATCTGCGAGCCTGCTATCTGGCGGCAGGGTTCAAATGCGCGGATTTCATGCCGGAGCCCGAGGCGGCCGCCATCGCCAGCGGCGCGCTTGAGCATTCGCGCGAGATCGGGTTGATCGTCGATATCGGTGGCGGCACCTCCGATTTCTCTCTGTTCCGGTCGGCCGCGGCGGGTGTCGAAATCCTCGTCAATCACGGCGTGCGCATCGGCGGGACCGATTTCGACCGCGCGATCAGCATCGACCGGGTGATGCCGCTCCTCGGCAAGGGAACGCGGCTCCGCAAGCTGATCGGCCCGGGCAGCCTGACGACGCCCAATGCGATCTTCGAAGATCTCGCAACCTGGGAAAAGATCCCGTTCCTTTACACCGCCCCCAACCGCCGCGCGGTTGAAGATATGGCCAGACTATCTGACGAGCCGGGGAAACTGCGCCGCCTCGCCGCCATTCTTCGGGACGAGCATGGGCACGAGTTGGCCTTCGCTGTCGAGAGGGGAAAGATCGACGCCAATAGCGGGGCCCCGCAGCCTCGGATCGCGCTGGACCTGGTCGAGCCGGGCCTTTCCTCGCCGCTGTCGGCGGATATGCTGACCGAAATCCTCAGCGCCTACGCCCGGGACTTGCGCATCGGGGCGCAGGAGACCCTGCGCCTGGCTGGCCTCGAACCCGGCAGGATCGATCGGGTGATCCATGTCGGCGGCTCCAGCTTGATGTCGATGACGTCCGGCACGATGAAGGCGCTTTTCCCTGACGCCTCCCATTCGTTCACCGAGGTCTTCACCGCCGTCGCGGATGGCCTCGCGATCGCGACAGGGCGAAGATAGCGCGACATCAGGCGATCCCGGAGCAGCAGGCGGCGGCGCGGCGAACGGCGACACCGCGCGCGAACAGCCTCAGCCGGGGGGAGCATTTCGCAGGTTCGCCGCCATCGTCCGGGTCGTCATGGGCGAGCCGCCCATGGCTTCGCATCGGCATATCGCGTGGGTCGACGCCATGTTTCTTGAGCAACGAGCCGCGGCGATATCCCCCGGCGCGCCACCATCGAGCCGCCTGGCCGGGATGCGCCTGATCCGGCCGGGGCGGCGGCGGGCCTGTTTCCCTCTGTCCTCGGCCGGGTCTGCGAGGGCGGGAAGCGCGCCGCCTGCACCACATCCTGACGCGGGAAACGCTGATCGACGAGCCCTTCGCAGATCGCACGCTTCGAAAGCTTCTGGAGGCGCTCGTGGCAGGCTGACCTGCGGAAGACGCCGATTCAGACCGCGAATCCGCTGAGGCCGGCTGAAGCAACAAAAATCTTCGTGAACCACAATTCGGCCCAGATCAAAGAAAGTTCAATTTAATCAATCATAAACAGGGCCAAATTACGGCATCGTCTGAAATAGTGAGTAAGGGTAATAATTTTTGGCATGACATGCCGGAGAGACACACTATCCTTAGTTGCGCAGCGTAGTCACACTCAATGCGCTGACACCCCAACCGGCCACGCGTATTGGCCGGAACATAGAGGCGGGCGGCTTATTTGCTCGTAATACAGAGGGCGCGTAAGCCCCACGCGCGCCCCGCTGCCCTCTCCGGCCCATCCCCCTCGCCGGAGAGGGCTTTTCTCCCACGTGACCCGCGCCTTGACGCCCTGCGCCTTGCCATGGGCAGGAAAGCGTCGCACACCTCTGGCGGGAAACCAGACGGAGACGTAGATGCCCCAGGACGCGCTGATCATCATCGACGTGCAGAATGATTTCTGCCCGGGCGGCGCCCTTGAAGTCGCGCATGGCGACGCGGTGGTCGCCGCCGCGAACGCGCTTTCAGAGCGCTTCGCGATCAGGGTGCTGACGCAGGACTGGCATCCGTCCGATCATGCCTCCTTCGTGGAAAATCACCCCGGCGCCGCACCCTTTTCGATCATCGCCGCGCCCTATGGGCCGCAAGTGCTCTGGCCGCGCCATTGCGTGCAGGGTGAGGCGGGCGCCGCGTTCCACCCTGATCTTCGCACCGACGCCGACCTGATTATCCGCAAGGGATTTCGCTCGGGCATAGACAGCTATTCGGCGTTTTTCGAGAATGACCGCAAAACGCCGACCGGGCTCGCCGGCTATCTGCGCGAGCGCGGCGCGGAGGCGCTGGCGCTTTGCGGGCTCGCCACAGATTTCTGCGTGCGCTTCTCGGCGATCGACGCCGCAGCGCTCGGCTTCACCGTCACGGTGGTGGAGGACGCCTGCCGCGCGATAGATCTCGACGGCTCGCTCGACGCGGCCTGGGCCGAGATGACCGCCGTGGGCGTCGCCCGCCGTTCATTGGCGGATCTTTCGTAATGGTCGATATCGCCGCCCGCGTTCACGATCACAACGCGAAGATCGACCCGATCGTCCGCTCCCTGCTGGACACCGATTTCTACAAGATCCTGATGGCGCAGACCGTCTTTCGCCGTCACCGCGACGTGAGGGTCTCCTTCAGCCTCATCAACCGCTCCACCCATGTGCCGATGGCGAAGCTGATCGATGAGGGGGAGCTGCGCGAACAGCTCGACCATATCCGCTCGCTCTCGCTCAGCCGGGGCGAAAGCACCTGGCTGCGTGGCAACACATTTTACGGCAGGCGTTGGATGTTCGGCCCCGATTTCATGACCTGGTTCGAGAACCTGCGCCTGCCGCCCTATCATCTGCAGCGGCGCGGCGATCAGTACGAGCTCAGCTTCGAAGGCGCTTGGCCCGAGGTGATGATGTGGGAGGTGCCCGCCCTCGCCGTGCTGATGGAGCTGCGCGGCCGCGCCGTCCTCCGCGATATGGGCAAGTTCGAGCTTCAGGTGCTTTATGCCCGCGCCATGGCCCGCGTCTGGGAAAAGATCGAACGGCTGAGGAAGCTGGACCACCTCGCCATCGCCGATTTCGGCACCCGTCGGCGACATTCCTTTCTCTGGCAGAACTGGTGCGTGCAGGCGATGATGGAGGGGCTTGGCCCCCGGTTCACCGGCACCTCCAACTGCCTGATAGCGCTCAGGCAGGAACGCGAAGCGATCGGCACCAACGCGCACGAATTGCCGATGGTCTACGCCGCCCTCGCCGGGCGGAAAGGCGATGACGCCGCCCTCGCCGCCGCGCCCTACAAGGTGCTGGACGACTGGCGCAAGGATTACGACGGCAACCTGCTGATCATCCTGCCAGACACCTTTTCATCCGAGTCGTTCTATGAACGCGCGCCCGAATGGCTCGCCGACTGGACTGGCGTGCGCATCGACAGCGGCGATCCCTTCGCGCAGGCCGAGGCGGTGATCGACTGGTGGCGCCGCCACGGGCAGAACCCGGCGGAAAAGCGCATCATCTTCTCCGACGGGCTGGATGTCTCGCTGATCGAAAAACTGCACGCGGCCTTCACCGGGCGGGCGCTGATCAGCTTTGGCTGGGGCACGCTCCTGACCAATGATTTCGGCGGGCTGGCGGGAGAAGAACTCGCGCCGTTCTCGCTGGTCTGCAAGGCGATCAGCGCCGATGGCGCGCCGACCGTGAAGATATCCGACAATCCGCTGAAAGCCATGGGCCCGGAGGAGGAGATCACACGCTACCGCCGGGTCTTCGATATCGGCGCGCAGGTCGCGCAACCGCTGCTGGTCTGAAAGAAAAAGGCGCGC
>JBBDTD010000248.1:0-3771 GCA_040904645.1 Paracoccaceae bacterium | reverse complement strand
GCTGCCGCTCTTCAAGAGATCGGAGGATCAGGAGCGCGGCGCGGACGAGCACCACGGCGCCGGCGGGCCGCTTTCGGTCACCGACCCCCGGCTGTCGCGGCCGATCTGCGAGGAATGGGTTGCGGCGGCCCAAAACGCCGGCCATCCGTTCAACCCCGACTATAATGGCGCGACGCAGGAGGGGGTCGGGTATTTTCAGCTCACGGTGCGGAACGGGCGCCGATGCAGCGCCGCCGTCGCCTATCTCCGTCCGGCTCGGCGGCGCGCCAACTTGCAGATCGTCACCCATGCCCTCGCCGAACGGGTCGAAATCGAAGGCGGCCGCGCCACCGCCGTCGCCTTTCGCGATGCGGAGGGGCGGTTGCGCCGCGCGAAGGCGGCAGCCGAGGTCATCCTCGCGGGCGGTGCGATCGGCTCGCCGCAGCTTCTCATGCTCTCGGGCGTCGGCGAAGGCGGGCATCTTCAGGAATTGGGAATTCCGGTGATCTGCGATCGACCGGCCGTCGGGCGGAACCTTCAGGACCACCTGCAGGCGCGACTGGTCTTCAAATGCGACGCGCCCACGCTCAATAACGAAGTGCGGAGCATCGCCGACAAGGCGCGGATCGCCCTCCAATACGCATTGTTCCGGTCCGGCCCGATGACGATGGCCGCAAGCCTCGCCGTCGGTTTTCTGAAGACCGCGGATCATCTCGCGACCCCCGACATCCAGTTTCACATTCAGCCCTGGTCCGCCGACAGCCCGGGCGAAGGCGTGCACGCCTTTTCCGCCTTCACCATGTCGGTCTGCCAGCTCCGGCCTGAAAGCCGCGGCGAGATCCGCCTGAAATCGCCGGTCGCGAAAGACCATCCCGCGATCCGCCCGAACTATCTCGCGACCGAGACCGACCGGCGCACCCTCGTCGCCGGCGTGAGAATGGCGCGAGACATCGCCGGGGCGGAGCCGCTCAAAAGCCGCATCACTTCGGAATTCCGCCCCGGGGCGGCGGTGGAGGGCGACGCAGACCTGCTCTACTGGGCGCGCGGCAGCGCAACGACGATCTATCACCCCACAGGCACATGCCGCATGGGGGCCGACAGCCACGCCGTCACCGATGAGCGGTTGCGAGTACGGGGCGTGGCCGGGCTGCGTGTCGCCGACTGCTCGATCATGCCGGAGATCGTCTCCGGCAACACGAACGCGCCGGCGATCATGATCGGAGAGAAGGCCAGCGACATGATCATCGAGGACCGCCGCAGAGGCGCAGACCGCCGCTGAGAACGCCGGGCCGCGACTCCTCGCAAGCGGGCCTGGCCCGCCGGCCTCTGCTCAGACCTCCGCGGCGGGTATCGCGCCTCGCCATGTCGCGGCGAGGATCGTGGTGTCGTCCGTCGGCGCGCGCCCGGCCTGATGCGCGGTGACGGCGCTGTCCAGCGCGGCGACCATGGCGCGGGCGCTTCCGGCGGCGCGGCGCGCCGTCTCCTCCGCCTTCATCTGCCCAAAAAGCTCGCCGGCTGGCGTCTCCGCTTCGCCGACGCCGTCGGTGAACATCAGAATGGTGTCTCCGGGGCTTAGCGTCATGGCGCAGGTCTCGAACGCCGCGTTCTCCAGCCAGCCGAGCGGCGCCACCGACGGCAGGACGACCTCGCGCCGGGCGCCGTCAGCGCTGAAAACCGTGGGTGGCTCGCATCCCGCCGCCGCGAATTCAGCCTCTCCGGTCTGGGGGTTGATCCGGGCGAAAACGAGGGTCACGAAGCCACCCTTGTCGCGCCGCCACGCGGTCGGCGCCTGGCGGATGAATTCGCGGCTGACCTCACGCATCGCGTCGCCCAGCGGCCCCGCGACCCGGTCCGTCACCGCGCCGGCGATGGATTTTGAAAGCGCGGTGACAAGGCTGGCCTCCAGACCTTTGCCGGAGACGTCGCCCACGGCGGCGAACAACCGGCCGTCGGTGAGCTGGAAAAGCTCGAAGAAATCGCCGCCGACCTCCTGCGCGGGGCGGCAAATCGCCTCCGTCTCGAAACCGAGGGCGGAAAAGTCGGCGCCGAAGGGCAGCGAGCCGAGCTGAATTTCCCGGGCGGCGTCCATTCGCTCATCTTCGCGGGCCTGCGTCTCGCGCGCGTCGGTCAGGTCGCGGCGGAGTGCGGCGACGCGCCCATAGATGACAGGCGCCCCGGCAAGCAGCGCCGCGAGCGCGGGCGTCGCCGTAAAAAGCACCAGCCCGGCGAAAGTGAACGCGAGCCAGCTTGCGGCGAAAGGCGCGAGCACACTTAAAATGCCGAAGCCGACAAGCGCGGTGACGGAGACGCCGCCAAACCGGATCAGCGCGAGGAACGCGGCGAAGCCGGCGTAGATTATCGCGGCGGTCCGCGCCCATTCCGGTTCCTCCAGCACCCGGCCGGTCAGGAGGTTGTCAGCCGCCAGCGCCTGGATCAGCACCCCGGGGGCGCCGCTCTCGTTCGCGAGCGGCGTGGTGTACTGGTCGATGGAGCCGAGCCGCGTGAGGCCGAGTATCACGTGGCGGCCGGCAAGCCGGGCCGCTTCGGCTTCGTCGTGCTGGAAAAGCGCGGCGGCGGAGACCATGCGCGCAGGGCCGGTCCCCTCCGGCCCAAGTCCTTCCAGCGCGCCGAAATCGAGCCAGAGCGCGAGGCTGGGCGTCAAGGGCGCCGGCGGTGGGCCCGATCCGTCCGCCCTCGTCAGCGCAAGGCGGCGTTCGCCCCCGGCGGAGAGGAAATCCATGGCGGTGTCGTAGCGAAGGCAGGTCGGATCGACGGCGGCGCATGACGTCACCGCCCCGAGCGGCAAGGCGGGCAGGAATGTCTCGATCCGCTCGCCATTGGTTCCCGCATAGGGTTGGCCGACAAAGGCGCGCGCACGGCGCACCACGCCGTCGAGATCCTGCTCGGCGAAGGCCGTTGCGAGGCCCGCCGCTGCGGCTTCGAAGAGGGGTAGGGGGAAGAGCAGGCATTCGACATGGAAGGCGCGCGGCTCCGCCTTCAGGAACGCGGGATCCGCGCATTCGGTCAGGCCCGGCAAGTCGTCGATGACCCGAGCTGCGCCGCCAGCGACCGCGAGCGTTGTGGGCGCGGAGGCGATGGCCGCCGCAAGCCTGGCGTCCGGGCTGACGGGCAGCAGGCCGATCGCCTCCGGTCCCTTCGTGCGAAAGGCGCGCATCAGATTCACTTCGGAATAGGGTCCCGGCTCCGTCAGAAGAATGTCGACGGTGAGAGAGCGCGGCCCGGCGGCGGCGATGATCTCCACCAGTTCCGCCAGATCGGCCCGGCCCCAGGGCCAGCGTCCCTTTTCCCGGATCGCCGCGCTGTCGACGCCGACGACGATCACCTCGCCGCCGGGCTCATCCGGCCCGGCGAGCCGCTGCCAGAAATCGATCACGCGCGCATCGAGCCTGAAGAGCGCGTTGAAGGCTGTTTCGTTCCCGACCGATGCGGCCGCGACGAAAAGCGCGAGCGCCGCGCCGAGCGCGCGCCAGTGGGGGGCCACCGTCCACTTTCGCCCACGCCTCTCTCCGCTTGTCGCCATTCACGCACCATCCTTCCCGGTTTCAGGAGATTGTCAGCGCCCCTCCCCGCCCGCAACAGGCGCCAGCAGGCGCCGCGGCGCGCGCCACATTGTCGCCATGCTCACACGGTTTTCTGCCGGGGGCGCCGGAAACCCGCATGACGGCCGTTGTTGTCTGCGGGTAGTGAGGAGAAGAGAGAATGGCAAGGTTTGTGTTCCGGGGCGATCAGATCGGCGAGGAAATTTCCCACGACGACGACGCAGGCGGTGAC
>JBBDTD010000247.1:0-3787 GCA_040904645.1 Paracoccaceae bacterium | reverse complement strand
GAGATGGAGCGGCGCGCGCCGCTCCCGCGCTTTGGCCGCCGCGGCGTAGGCGGCGTAGAGCGGTTCCAGCACCGTCGCGACCAGCGGCGCGGTTGTTTCGTCCGGCGCGCCGTCAATGGCCGCCTGCACCCGCTCATAGGTCAACGAAGCCGGGGAGCGCATGACGCCTCGGTGAAAACTGTGACCGGTGAGCGCGCCATCGGCGGAAAGAACCATGCGCGCCGCGATGCAGGGCCGGTCCACCCCCTCATGCAGCGAGCAGAGATCGCCGGAAAGCGCCTCCGGCAGCATCGGCACCACGCGGTCGGGAAAATAGCTGGAGTTGCCGCGTTTCTTCGCCTCCCGGTCCAGCGCGGAGCCGGGGCGGACGTAATGGGCGACATCGGCGATCGCGACCCAGACGATCCAGCCGCCTTTCGACTCCGGGTCCGGCTCGGCGCATACTGCGTCGTCATGGTCGCGCGCGTCGGCCGGATCAATCGTGATGAGCGGCAGATGGCGAAGATCTTCGCGGTCTTTCAGACCTTTGACCGGCTTGGCGGCCTCCGCCTCGGCCAGCGCCGCTTCCGGGAATTCGGTCGGGATGCCGTGCGTATGCACCGCGATGAGAGATACGGATCGCGGCGCGCCGGGGTCGCCAAGCCGCGCCACCACCCGCGCGCGGCGCAGGCCGAAGCGCGGGCCGGGGAGCGCTTCCACCTCCACCAACTCGCCGTCGCGCGCGCCGTTGGGTTCCAGCACCTGCATCTCGTCCTGACGCCGGTCGACAGCGACAAGGCGGCCGCCTTCGCTCCCCTCGCGGTAGATGCCGAGCACACGAGGCTCGCCGGCGGCGATCTTGCGGATCATACGCGCTTCGAAAAGCCCGTCCTCCACATCGCTTTTCGAGAGGCGCCCCAGGAGCCGGTCGCCCTTGGCGAGGGCCGGGTCGGCCTTCTTTTCGACGATGACGATGCGGGGCGGCTCGCCTTCGTCCTCCCAAACCTGGGGCCGGGCGAAAAGGTCGCCGCCGGCGCCCGCGCCCTCCACCACCAGCACAGCTACGGGGGGCAGCGCGCCATCGCCGCGAAAACGCTGGCGCCCGTCCTTTTTCAGTTCGCCATCGGCGTGGAGCTCCCGCAGCAGGCGCTTCAGCTCGATCCGGGCCTGCCCCTTGATGTTGAAGGCGCGCGCAATGTCGCGTTTCGACCCTTTGGTCGGGTTTTCACGGACGAAATCGAGGATGTCAGTCTTGGAGGGAAGCTCGCTCATCCGCGAGATATGGACGACCGGCGCCGCCCCGTCCAGTAGCTGCCCCATCTGCAGCGCGTCACCGCCCCTGCGCGCGCCCCTCCCGGCGGGGATCGGCTGCACCGATCAACCCCTCCGGCGCAAGTGAGAGGATGCCGAGGCCGGAGTTGAGATTGCGCACGCGCGGCGTGAGGCCATAGGCTTTGAAGTCCGCCTCCAGCGCCGCCGCCTCGGTCGCTTCCTCAAGATCAACATTCCCGCCTGCGGCGGTCACGTGCCCCATCGAAACCGCCTCCGCCGGGCTCATGCCCCAGTCGATCAGGCCGACAAGCGCCGCCGCGACATAACCGATGATGCGGCTGCCGCCCGGCGAGCCCAGCGCGAGCGCGGGTTCGTCGTCGCGAAAAGCGATGGTCGGCGCCATGGAAGAGCGGGGCCGCTTGCCTGGCTCCACCCGGTTTGCGACCGGGGCCCCGTCAGCCTCAGGCGCCAGACTGAAATCGGTCAACTCGTTGTTCAGCAAATATCCATTGGCCATCAGGCGGCTGCCGAAGCCGGTTTCGATCGTCGTGGTCATCGAGATCAGGTCGCCGTCGCCGTCGCGCACGATGATGTGGCTGGTGCCGGCGCGATCCAGGCTTTGGTCCGGCCCGCGAAGCGCGCCTTCCTTCCAGGGCGGCTCGCCCGGTTGCGCCTCTCCCGCCATATCGGGGGAGATCAGCGCCGCACGGGCGGTCATGTAGCCCGGATCGAGCAGCCCTTCCGGCATGTCGACGAAATCGCTGTCGGCCATGTAGAGGCCCCTGTCGGCGAAGGCGAGGCGGGACGCCTCCGCGAAGAGGCGCCAGGCCGCGGCGCTCGGCGCCTGGCCGAGGTCGTGATGCTCCAGCATCATCAGGATCTGCCCGACCGTCAGCGCGCCGGAGGAAGGCGGCCCCATGCCGCAAATTTCGAAGGCGCGGTAAGGATGGCAGACCGGCGCGCGGGTCTGGACCTCATAGGCCGCGAAATCCTCCATTGTCAGCAGGCCGGGGTTCACCGGCGCTTCGCGCGTGGCGGCCACCACCGCCTCCGCCAGATCGCCGGTGTAGAATGGCGTCGCGCCTTCATCCGCAAAGCGACGGAACGTCTCCGCCAGCGCGGGGTTGATGAGCGTCGCTCCCTCCGCCAGCGGCGCGCCGTCCGGGGTGAAATAGCCCGCGGCTTCGGGAAACCCCGCGAGGTCCCCGGCCCCTTCGGCCACCGACGCCGCAAGCCGGGGCGAGACGGAAAAACCGTCTTCGGCGAGGCGTATCGCCGCTTCGGCGATGCGCTCGCGTGGGAGGTTGCTGTGTCGGTCATGGAGGTGCTGAAGAAGCGCGGGCGTTCCCGGCACGCCGACCGAACGCCCGCCCGGCACGGCTTCGCGCCAGCCGACAGGCGCCCCGTCCGGCCCGAGCCAGTAATCCGGCCCCGCCGCGAGCGGCGCGGTCTCGCGCCCGTCATAGGCCTTGAGCTGGCCTGTCGCGCCTTCCCAGTAAAGCGCGAAAGCGCCGCCACCGAGGCCAGAGCTTTGCGGCTCCACCAGCGTCAGCACAAGCTGCGCCGCAATCGCCGCATCCGCCGCCGATCCGCCGTCGGCCAGCACCGCCAGCCCCGCTTCGACCGCGAGCGGATGCGCGGCGATCACCATTTCCTCAGCCGCAGCGACATCCACCGCCGGCTTGAGAGAGAAGGTTTGCTCAGGTTGTGGTTGCGTCTGGGCGGCGGCGGCGAACGGGAGGAAGGCGAAGAGCAGAAATGGGCGCATCAGGTCATTCCTTGAATTTCCTCGTAGAGCGAGGTCGGGATCGTCACCCCATCCACAGGCGTCAACGGGCGCATCGCGGCGCGGCGCGCGCCCGGAAGACGAACGCCCGGCTCCGACAGGAGTTCCGCGAAAAGCCGCTCGCCATGTTCCACAGCGCCCGCACCGCCGAGCCGCTCGGGCGCGAAAGCCAGGATCAACTGGCCCCCGAGGGCTGGCCCGACCCCATCATCCGCCGCTTCGATTTCGAGCGAGGTCAGCTCCCCAATCAGCGGGCCGGCGATAAGATCCACCATCAACGCCAGCGCCGCGCCCTTGTGCCCGCCGAAGGGCGATTGCGCGCCTTCGAGAATGGCGCGCGGGTCTGTGGTCGGGGCGCCGTCGGGGCCGACGCCGGCGCCTTCCGGCGCGCGATGCCCGTCGCGCGCCGCGATCATCACCTCGCCGCGCGCGGTCAGCGACGAAGCCTGATCGAAGATCATCGCCGGCTGGCCGGGGCGCGGCCAGCCAAAGGCCATCGGGTTGGTGCCGAATACCTTTCGCCGCCCCCCCGCCATGTGGACGTAGGGCGGCGAGGAAGTGAACGCCATCGCCGCCAGCCCCTCATCGGTCAGCGTCTCAACCTCCGGCCAGAGCGCGGCGTAGTGGAGGCAACGCCTGATCGCGAGCGCAGCCAGACCTTCGGATTTCGCGCGTTCGACCAAGGCGGGAAGCCCGGCCTCATGGGCGACGGGCGCGAAGCCGCTGTCGCCCTCCATGCGAATCACCGCG
>JBBDTD010000246.1:3661-22765 GCA_040904645.1 Paracoccaceae bacterium | reverse complement strand
CCCACGCAGGTTGTCAGCCCTGCAGGTCTGCAGGCAGCAGCGCCGCCGGCAGGTTCTGATAGCAGACCGGGCGCACGAATCGGCGGATCGCCATCGTCCCGACCGAGGTCGCGCCGAAATTCGTGCTGGCGGGGTACGGGCCGCCATGCACCATCGTTTCCGACACCTCGACGCCGGTCGGGAAGCCGTTGGCCAGCACACGGCCGGCCTTGCGCTCCAGAATCGGCATCAGCGAGCGCGCTTCCGCGACGTCGCCCTCATCCATCTGGAGCGTGCAGGTCAACTGCCCCTCGAGGCTGTTCGCCACCGCCAGCATCTCCGCCTTGTCCTTGACACGGACGATCAGGCCGAGCGGGCCGAAAACCTCCTCGCCGAGCGACTTGTCCGCGAGCCAGGCGGCGCCCGTCGTCTCCAGCAGCGTCGGGGCGGCGTTCCGCCCTTCGGCGTCGACCGAAAGCGCCTCCTTCACCCCGCTCGCGCCGCGCAACTCATCGCGGCCGCGCCGGAAGGCCGCCGCGATGCCATCCGTCAGCATGACCTGCGGCGCGGAGGCTTCGAGCGCCTTGCCCGCAGCCGCCTTGAACGCATCGGCGTCAGGCCCGTCGATGGCGACGACGACGCCCGGATTGGTGCAGAACTGGCCCGCGCCCATGGTGAGCGAGCCCGCCCAGCCTTCCCCGATGGCGGCGCCACGCGCCGAGAGCGCGGCGGGCAGCAGGAAGACCGGATTGACCGACCCAAGCTCGCCGAAGAACGGGATCGGCTCCGGCCGCGCGGCGCAGAGGTCGAAAAGCGCGCGCCCGGCGCGAAGCGAGCCGGTGAAGCCGACCGCGCGGATCAGCGGGTGCTGAACCAGCGCCGCGCCTACCTCGATGCCGTTCGACTGGATCAGCGAAAAGACGCCGGGGTGAACGCCGGTCGCGGCGATGGCGGCGGCGATGGCCTCGGCCACGATCTCTCCCGCGCCGGGATGGGCCGGGTGGCCCTTCACGACGACCGGGCAACCGGCGGCCAGCGCCGAGGCGGTGTCGCCGCCAGCGGTCGAGAAGGCGAGCGGGAAGTTTGAAGCCCCGAAGACCGCGACCGGGCCGAGCGGCCGCTGAACCATCCACATCTCGGGGCGCGGCGCGGGCTTGCGGTCCGGCAGCGCTTCGTCATGGCGGCGATCGAGATAGTCGCCGGACTCTATATGGTCGGCGAAAAGCCGGAGCTGGCCGGTGGTGCGGCCGCGCTCGCCTTCGATCCGGCCCTGCGGCAGGCCGCTTTCCTGCACGCCGATCTCGGTGATCGCGGCGGCGCGCGCCTCGATCTCGTCCGCGATCCGGCGAAGGAACGCGGCGCGCTCGGCGCGCGTGGTCTGGCCGTAGCTGATGAAGGCGTCCTCAGCCGCCTTCACGGCGCGGTCGACCTCGGCCGGGCCGCCGACCGGAAAGGTCCGCGAAGGGCCGGAAGCGGGCGTCGAGGCGAAGGTCTCGGCCCCGCTGACCCACTCGCCAGCGATCAGATGGGCGGATCTGGGTTCGAATGTCATATGTCAGTTCCTATCTAGAGAAGTCCGCGTCCGGCGAGGTTCCGCATCAGCGCCGAAACGCCGAAGGTCCATTCCGCGCATTCGGTGGACAGCCGGACAGTGTTTCTGAGAGCGCCTAGCCCGGCGCTGGTGATGGTGACGACGTCCCCGCCTTTGTGCGTGAAGCCCTGACCGGGCACATCCCGATCTTTCGTAGGCGCGAAAAGCGTGCCGAGGAACAGCACCAGCCCGTCCGGGTACTGATGATGCCGCCCGATAGTCTGGGAGACGAGCTCTTCCGGATCGCGGCTGATCTGCTTCATCGAGGACGCGCCATCCAGCACATAACCATCCTCGCCCTCGATTTTGAGGTCCAGCTCCGCGTTTCGCACATCGTCCAGCGAATAAGCGCCATCAAACAGCCGGATCATCGGGCCAAGCGCGCAGGAGGCGTTGTTGTCCTTCGCCTTGGAGAGCAGCAACGCGGAGCGCCCTTCGAAATCGCGGAGGTTGACGTCATTGCCGAGCATCGCGCCGAGGATGCGCCCGCGGCTGGACACCGCCACCACGATCTCCGGCTCCGGGTTGTTCCAGCGCGATTTCGGATGGAGGCCGACTTCCGCCCCCCAGCCGACGGAGGAAAGCGTCTGCGCCTTGGAGAAAACCTCCGCGTCCGGGCCGATGCCGACCTCAAGATATTGCGACCAGGCGCCAAGGCGGATCAGCTCCTCCTTCAGCTTCGCCGCTTCGGCGGAGCCGGCCTCGATATTCTCGAGACTGTCGCCAATCACCGCGCTGACTTTCTTGCGGATATCCGCCGCCTTGTCCGGGTCCCCCGCCGCCTGTTCCTCGATCACCCGCTCGACCATCGAGCCGGCGAAGGTGACGCCGCAGGCTTTCACCGCCTGAAGATCGACCGGAGCGAGGAAGCGCGCGCCCTCTCCGCCTTCGCTGGCGCGTGCGATTTCCTCCAGCGTTCCGACCTTTTCGCCCTTCGCGGCGCGGAGCCAGCCTGCCGGGTCATCCATCTCCATCACGTCGCGCGTCGTCGGCGCCTCGCGGCAGGTGACGTCGACCAGCGCGCCGTCCCTGAGCGTGACCACCGCCGGGCCGATCCCCGGCCGCTCCACCCTGCCGAGCCAGAGCCCGGCCGCTTCTTTTTCACTCAGCCGCATTTCGCTTCCCTTTTTTCATCTCTGGCGCATATGGCACGCCTCATTTTTCTTGATCCAGCTCTTTTCACAGACCCCAGCGCAAGGCCAGCGGATCGGCCGCGCGCGCCAGCTCCAGCAACTGCGCGCGCGTGTCGGGATGGAGCGGGCGCGTCGGATGGCGCACATGCTCGGATGTGATCACGCCGCCCTCCTTCATCACCGCCTTGCAGGAGCGCCAGCCGCATTGGCGGTTCTCGAAATTGATCAGAGGAAGAAGCCGGTTATAAATCTCCACCGCCTCATCGCGCCGCCCGTCCATATGGGCGGTGATCGCGGGGCGGATCAGATCGGGCAGGGTCGCGGAGGTCATGGAGCCGATGGCGCCGGCGTCCATATCCGCGATCAGGGTGATCGCTTCTTCGCCGTCGAGCGGCCCTTCGATGGCGTCGCCGCCGGCTTCGATCAGCGCGCGGAGCTTGGCCGCCGCCTGCGGGGTCTCGATCTTGAAGAGCCGCACCTCCTCGATCTCACGCGCCATACGCACGAGGAAGGGCACCGAAAGCTGAACGCCAGAGATCGGCGCGTCCTGCACCATGATCGGAATACGCCCCGCGGCGCCGGCGCGGGCGAAGTGCTCGAACGTCGCTTCCTCGTCGGCGCGCAGCAGCGCGCCGTGATAGGGCGGCATGAGCATCAGCATCGCCGCGCCCATCTCAGCCGCCTCCCGCGCCCGCGCCTCGACCACCGAGGTGGCGAAATGCGACGCGGTGACGATGATCGGGATACGCGCCGCCGCATGCTCGAGACAGGTGCGGGTGACGGCCGCGCGCTCTTCGTCGCTGAGCAGAAACTGCTCGGAGAAATTGGCGAGGATGCAGATCCCGTCCACACCCTGATCGATCATGCAGTCGATCACGCGGCGCATGCCGGCGAGGTCGAGCGCGCCATCTTCGGTGAAGGGCGTCGGCGCGACCGGCCATACGCCCGAATAGGATCTGTTCATGTTTCCAACCTTGCTTTTCTGTTTCGCGGCCACGGGATCGGCAGGGCCGCGCGCTGCACATGAAGACCGCATCGGGCGACGCCGCGTCAAGTGCCGCCGGGGCGCCATTTCCCGCTGGCGAGCGTGCGCGGATATGCGATCATCCTCCGCGAACATGATGCGCGATCGTCTTCGGAGGAGTTATGACAGATCAGCCGATCCTTGAAGGCGGGTGCCTCTGCGGCGCGCTCCGCTATCGCATCCACGGCGCGCCGCGCGTGGTCAGCAACTGCCATTGCGGCATGTGCAGGCGGGTCAGCGGCGCGCCCTTCGTCACCTGGGCGACCGTGCGGCGCAATACTGTCGAGCTGACGGGAACGCCGAGCTGGCTGCGCTCCAGCGACAGCGGCGCGCGCGGCTTCTGCCCCGGCTGCGGCGGCCATGTCGTCGCGCGCTCCGATCATTACGAACGCTATTTCGACATCCCCGCAGGCACGCTGGACGACCCAGCCGCCGCGCCGCCCGAACGCCATGTCTTCGCCAACTACAAGCTCGGCTGGCTCAGGCTCGGCGACGATCTGCCCGCGCATGGCGAGGACGCCCGCTCTCCCCTGTTGGCGCCGGGATGGGCGCGATGATCGACCTTTACACATGGGCGACGCCGAACGGCCACAAGGTTCACATCATGCTGGAGGAATGCGCCCTGCCCTATCGGGTCCATCCGATCCATATCGGGCGCGGCGACCAGCTCAGCCCCGAATTCCTGAAAATCAGCCCCAACAACCGGATCCCGGCCATTGTCGATAATGAGGGGCCGGGCGGGCGCCCCATGGCGCTGGCGGAAAGCGGCGCCATTCTGATCTACCTCGCGGACAAGACCGGGCGCTTTCTGGCCCCGGATGGGGCTGAGCGCTACGCGGCGCTGCAATGGCTGATGTTCCAGATGAGCTCGATCGGCCCGATCTTCGGCCAGTGCTACCATTTCCGCACCGATGCGGAAGAAAAGGTCCCCTACGCCATCGCCCGCTTCACGATGGAGGCGCGCAAGCTCTATGCGGTGATGGATCGGCGGCTGGCGTCTTCGCGCTATCTGGCCGGGGAAAGCTACAGCATCGCCGATATCGCCGCCTGGCCCTGGGCGCATGGGATCGAGGCGCAGGGTCACGATCCCGCCGATTACCCGAACGTCGTCAGATGGTGGCGGGACATACGCGAACGCCCGGCGGCGCAACGCGGGGTCAAGGTGCTGAGCGAGGGTCGCAAACTGGAGATGAGCGCGGCGGAGCGCGACGTGCTTTTCGGCGCGGGCCAATTCGGGGCGTAATCCGGGGCGCCAATCGCGAAACGCTGAGCGGAGCTAGCCGCGCGGGCGCATCCGCGCTTCATAGGCGCCGCGCACCCGGTCGCGGATATCCTCCGGCTGATCGTCTATCGCGCCGGCGAGCGCCTTCAGCTCACCGCGAAGCCCGTGAAGCTGATCGATCAGCGACAACACCAGCGGCACCGCGTCCTCCTCCAGACCGAGGGATTCACGCAGCTCACAAACCAGCCGGATCCGCGCGACGTCGGTCTCGTCGAATTTCTGGCCGCCGCCGCCCGACGCGGGCCGCACCCAGCCTTCGCTTACCCAGACCCGCAATTCGCTGACGCTGATCACACCCACGACTTCGGCGACCTGCCGTTCATCCAGTCTCATGGCGTCCTCCGCATTTTCGCGCGCGGGTCGTAGGCGCGCGATTGCCTCCATTTCGTCATGAAGGCTTCAAGCTCGGGGTCGATGCTGTCCGGCAGCGCGACCTCAAGCACCACGCGCTGATCGCCCGGCGCGCCGTCCTTGCCGGACTTCACGCCCCTGCCCTTCAGCCGCAGCACGATGCCGCTGCTCGCTCCTTTTGGAACGGTGATGGCGACGCGGCCCGTTATCGTCGGCGCCTCGACCTTGCCGCCCAGAACCGCTTCATCAATGCTGATCGGCAGACGCATGACGATATCGTCGCCCTCGCGGGTGAAGACGGAATGCGCCTTGACGGAGACGGTCACGAACGCGTCCCCCCCCGGCGCGCCGCCGAAACCGGGCGCGCCCTTGCCCTTGAGCCGCATCGCGCCGCCGTCGCGTATCCCGGCGGGGATCGTGATGTCGAGCGCGTTGCCGTCAGGCATGGTGATGCGCCGCTTCGCGCCGTTCGCCGCGTCGAGGAACTCGACCTCCAGTTGGTAGCGCAGATCCTCGCCACGGCGCGCTCCCCCGCCACGCGCCCCGCCACGGCGAAGCCCCGCGAAAAGATCTGACATGTCTGCGAAATCCTCGTAGCCCGCCGAAGAAGAGTATCGCTCACCCTGTGGAGCTTGCGCGTAATGGCGATAGAAAGGCTGCGCCGGTTTTTCGACGCCCTTGCCGTCTATTTCGCCGCGATCGAAGCGCGCGCGCTGCTCGGGATCGGCCAACAGCTCATAGGCGGCGGTAACGTCCTTGAAGCGCGACTCCGCAGCGGCGTCGCCGGGGCGCACATCCGGGTGAAACTGTTTCGCCAGCTTGCGATAGGCTTTCTTGATGTCGGCCTTGTCGGCGGCTTTCGGGACGCCCAGCCGCTCATAGGGATCGTCGCTCAATCAGCTTCTCCGCGTTGTAGGGCCGGAGCGCAGTTTCCGGCCTTCGCCAGCGAAGCGCAAGCCCGCGCTTCAGCCTTCCGGCCAGGCCGCGCCGATCCGCCGCGCGCCTTTTGCTGGCGGCGTCTCCGGCCTGCCGGCGAAACACTGGGCCTGCGCCATCCAGGCGGTCGCGGCCCGGCCAGTCACGGTCAGCCCCACATCCGCGATATTGCGGGTCTGCGTGACAACCTGGGCGAAGCCTTCGGCCGGGCCTTCGATCCGCTCCGCCTCGCTTTCCGCCCCGAACGTCCAGAGCGCGCCCGAGGGCGCGACAAGCCGCAAATGCGGCATGAGCCCCGGCGGTTCCTGCTTCCGGCAGGCGAAGGTCCAAGCGTAGGTGTTGACGCCGAGAACGACGATATTCTGGATCCTGTCGCCATTCTGGCGAACGACGCCGACGAGATCGAAGATCGCCTGCCCATGCGCCCATGTCTCCATCTGCCGCGCGGTGATGGAGGAGCGCGCGCTCATGCTCGGCCCCGCCCAGGCCACACGCAGTTTCGGGTCCTGGCCCGCGAAAGCGGCCGCCAGTTGCTCCGCCGCTTCGGTCCAGCTCGCCTTCAGCGACGCGCCCGAGAGATCGTTCAGGAAACTGGCCTCGAAGCCGGGCATCCCACCGGCGGCGACATGCGGCTTCGCCATCTCGAAATATGCTTGAAAGCGTGGCGGGTCCTGAAGCGACCAGAGCGCGGCCTCGTTCCAGACATGAAGATGGCGGAGAATCTCGTCGATCGACCAGCCTTTGAACGCCGTCCGCCGGCGCATGGCTTCATCGGAGAGCGGCGCGATCAGCGCCGCAAGCACGCGGCTTTCATCCAGAAAATCCTGCGCCTGTCGCATCGTGTCTCTCCTTCGTTCTGGCGCAAAGATCGTCGCTGCAAAATAATCGGATTGCGCATTCACCACTTCTGACGCCGTGACTCTATCGCCCTTAGCAGCGCGTATACAGGCTCGGGACTGGTTCCCTCGCAAGGCGCCGGACGGATCGATTGACGGCGGGCTTCGAAAAATAATACCTGACTGAAAAGATCGAATTGACATAACCAACTAATTTACTCAGATTAATCCCCGTTCAAGCCACCCCGCGCTCCGCAGAGGGGAAGCCCGAACCGAACAGCGAAGGGGACCCCTTGATGATACATTACGAGACGCGCTCCGCACGCGGGTTCGGCCGGCGCGCAGGCGGCGAAACCGCTTTCTGCGCCTGGCTGCATTCGCAGGGGAGGACATGGTGATGAGAGATCTGGTCAGCGCCGCCGAACCGCAGTCGCCCCCCCGCATCGCCACCGCCTATCCGGAGCACAGCGCAGAAGCGCTGACCGGCGGCGGTAATCTGGCGGTCATCACGCTCCACGATCAGTCCTATGTCCTGCGCATCACCAAGCAGGGCAAGCTCCTGCTGACGAAGTGACGATTCATGCGCCGATCGAGCCCAACCGGCGGCGCGGCGGCGCACCGGTGGGCTATCTCGACGAGCTTCCAGCCGTGGAGGCGATCACGGTGCGCTATCTCCGCCGATATTTCTCGGGCGAAGACGGGCGCCGCCTGATCGACGCCGAGCTTTGCGCGGCGCTTGGCCCGGATGAGGGGCGCCGCGCCGGCGACTGTTTCGCGGAACTCTGCGAGATCGCGCTCAGTCACGGTCGCCGGCCGCTTCTGCACCATCATCCGCGCTGCAAGGTGCTTGGCGCGGACGAAAGCGTCTTCGCCAATTTCATCGCCGCCGCGGCTGAGGGCGAGCGGGAGGACGCGATCCTCTTCGCCTCGCTTCTTGTCCGCGCGGATGTCGCCTTTCACCTCCTCACGCTCGCCGAGGACGCGGGGCTTTCCATCCGGCGCATGCATATCCGCCTCGGCTGCGGTTTCCTGGCGGAAAAACCAGCTCATCGCACCTTACAATAATCAGGAAGCCCACTCATGAAGACATCCCTCCTCCTGGCGACCGCGTCGCTGGCCTTGGCGGCCGCCGGCGCGGCCTCCGCCGCCGAACGGGCCGAGGTGCTCGCCACCTACGCCGACATCGCGGCGGCGGGCTATGGCGACAGCCTGATCTCCGCCGAGCGGCTGCAGACGGCGATCGACGCGATGATAGCCGCGCCATCGGCCGAGGCGCTTCAGGCTGCGCGGTCGGCATGGCTGGCGGCGCGCGTTCCCTATCAACAGACGGAAGTCTTCCGCTTCGGCAACCCCATCGTCGACGATTGGGAGGGCAAGGTGAACGCATGGCCGCTGGATGAAGGCCTGATCGACTATGTCGACGCGTCCTATGGCGGCCCTTCGGATGAAAACGGGCTGGCCGCGCTCAACGTCATCGCCAACGAGCGCTTCACGCTTTCGGGAGAGACGATAGACGCCGCCGAGATCACACCCGAATTCCTCGCGGGCACCCTGCATGAGGTGGACGGCGTGGAGGCGAATGTCGCGACCGGCTATCACGCCATCGAATTCCTGCTCTGGGGTCAGGACCTGAATGGCCATGAACATGGCGCCGGTGAACGCCCCTGGACCGATTACGCGATGGGCGACGCCTGCACCGGCGGACATTGCGACCGGCGCGCCGCGTATCTGACGGCGGCGACGGCGCTTCTGGTCTCCGATCTCGGCTGGATGGCGGCGCAGTGGTCCGAAGACGGACAGGCCCGCGCCGACCTCACCGCGAACGAGAACGCCGGCGTCGCGGCGATCCTGACCGGGATGGGCTCACTCTCCTACGGCGAGCAGGCGGGGGAGCGGATGCGCCTCGGCCTGATGCTGAACGACCCGGAAGAGGAGCATGACTGCTTTTCCGACAACACCCATAACAGCCATTACTATGACGGGCTCGGCGTGCGGAACGTTTATACCGGCGCCTATGTGCGCATCGACGGCGAGCTGGTCTCCGGCCCGTCGATTTCCGATCTCGTCGCCGAAGCCGACCCCGCGATCGACGCGGAGCTTCGCGGCAAGCTCGACGCGACGATGGCCGCGCTCGGGCGGATCAAGACCGCCGCCGAGGCCGGTTTTTCCTATGACCAGATGCTGAAACAGGGCGACGCCGCCGGCGAAGCGCTGGTGATGGGCGGGGTGGATGCGCTGATCGACCAGACCCGCTCGATAGAGCGGGCGGTCGGCGCGCTCGGTCTCGATCAGATCGCCTTTGAGGGGTCCGACAGCCTTGACAATCCGGGCGCGATCTTTCAGTGATGTTATTTCATAACATCTAAGTCCTGCGGGCTCTTCGCTTGCAGGGCGACAACGACGTTGCAGCCAAATTCGCCAGCGAGACGACGTCGAGCAAGGACAGTTCGAAGTGAAGACCAACCTGAATCGGGCGCACCGGCCTCTGGGCGCCCTATCGACGCTTTTCATCGTTTCAGCATTCATGGCGGGTGCGCCGCACAAGGCGAGCGCGCAACAGGCTCAACCCGCGCCGACCGGCTCGGTCGACGCCGGCGCCCTCGCCCGCGACGAAGCGGCCGAAGCGCAGGCCGAGCGGGCGCCAAGCTATCCCCGCCTCACCGGCGGCGTCGCGATCGAGCTGGAGGACGACTACACCTTTGACAGCGACGACCCCATGGCGGAGATCAACGACCTCTACACCACGACCGAAGCCGCGCTGGCGCTGGAGTTCTCCGCCCGCACCAGCATCAACGCGACGCTGGTGCTTGAGCCGATCCGCGACCCCGGCCCGAACGACGATCGCGAGTTCGAGGATCTCGGCCTCTATGCCGAAGAGCTCTACTTCAAGCATGATTTCGGCCAAGCCGCGGTCGTGGCGGGCAAGTTCGACCTCGCTTTCGGTTTCGCCTGGGATGCGGCGCCGGGCCTTTACGGGACCGATTTCGCCGAGGATTACGAGCTGACCGAGAAGATCGGCGCGGCGGTCGAGATCCCGTTCATGCTCGGCGGCGGCGAAGCGGTGTTCACCGTCGCGGCCTTCATGGCCGATCGCACCATCCTGTCCGACAGCCTTGGTTCCAATCGCGGCGACACCGACGAAAGCGATGGCGGCGTCTCCAACACCGATGCGCCCGAAAGTTTCGTCGTCTCCCTGACCGGCGAAACGGAAGGAGTGACCTATAATGTCGCCTTCCGCCGGCAGGCTGAGGGCGCCGGCGACACGGATGACGAGTTCGGCTTCGTCGCCGGCGCCAGCGCGCCGGTCTTTGGCGAAAGCGGCGTCGAGCTTCTGGGCGAGGTCGCATATTTCCCGAACTTCGGCGGCGCGAGCGACAGCGCCGTCTACGGCACGCTGGGCCTTGCGGCGCCGGTCGGGCCGGTCACGCTTTCCGGCGTCTATTCGATCCGCGACGTCCAGAACGCCTCCACCGATCATCTCGCGACGGTTTCGGCTGAATACGAGATCACGGCGGGGCTGAGCGTCGGGGCCGGCTATCGTTACGGCCACGAAGGCGGCGATGACAGCCACACGGTCGGCGCGCTTCTGGTCTATGAGTTCGGCTTCTGAGCGACCGGCCGTCGCGGCTTGACGCCAAGGATCGCGCCCCGTTCGCGGGGCGCGGCCCACGGTCACAGCTTTGCGGGCGGGAATTGAACGCGGGGCCGGATAGGGATAGCGCTCTGGCCGCGGCCCGCTCCGGACCCGATCCGCGGGCCTCGCGCCCGCAGCAATGAGAGAACCGATGCGACCCTTTGCGCGGCGGAGCCTTTCACAGCCGTTCCTGGCCGCGGTTATGGCGCTTGCGGCTTTCACGGCGGGCGCGACCGATCTTGCCGACGATCCGCACCTTTCCACCATCCCGCGCACAGCGGCGGAGGCGAAGCGGATCGCCAAGGCCGTCGCGCCGCCGACCGGTTTCTCGAAGCCCGAGCCATTCGAAGCGTCGCCCGCCGGGGCCGCGACGGTAAGGCCGCGCGACAACCGTGACGCATTCTCGCAGTTCTCGTCCAATATCAGCGTCGAAAAGGAGCTGGACTTCAAGGTCGGCAACGGGCTGTTCCGAAAGATCTGGGTCTCCTCCCCCTCATCCACGCGCGCGTCGGACGGGCTGGGACCGCTCTACAACGCCCGATCCTGCCAGCGGTGCCATCTGAAAGACGGGCGCGGCCATCCGCCCGAAAACGCCGAAGACACATCGGTCTCGATGTTTCTGCGCGTTTCCGTCCCCGGAGGGGCCGCGGACCAGATCGCCGGGATCGAGGATTACATCGCCACCCGGCCGGAGCCGACCTATGGCGGCCAGTTGCAGGATTTCAGCGCGGCGGGGCTGCCGGCCGAATATCGGCTCGAGACAACCTATGAGGAAGAGCCGTTCGCGCTCTCGGAAGGGGAGAGCGCCAGCCTCCGCCGGCCGACCTACCGCGCCGTCGATCTCGGATATGGCCCGCTCGCGCCGGACGCGATGCTCTCGCCGCGCGTCGCGCCGCAGATGATCGGCCTCGGCCTGATCGAAGCGATCCCGGCCGCCGACATCCTCGCCGGCGCCGATCCCGCGGACGCGGATGGCGACGGCGTGTCGGGGCGCGCCAACATCGTCTGGTCGCGCGAATTCGGGCGCCCGATGCTGGGCCGCTTCGGGCTGAAAGCCGGGGCGCCGACGATCCGCGAACAGACCGCGGCCGCATTCGCGGGCGATATCGGCATTTCCAACCCGCTCTTCCCCGATCCCTGGGGGGAGTGCAGCGAAGTGGAGACCGCCTGCCGGGCTTCGGCCCATGGCGATGACGGCGGTTTCGAGATTGACGATGAAGCGCTCGACCTTGTCACCTTCTACAGTCGCAACCTCGCGGTTCCGGCCCGCCGTGATCTGGATGATCCCGAAGTGCTGAGCGGCAAACGGATCTTTCATGAGGCGGGCTGCGGAGCCTGTCATCGGCCGAAATTCGTCACGCATCGTTTGGCCAACCGCCCCGAACAGAGTTTTCAGCTGATCTGGCCCTATTCCGACCTTCTGCTTCACGACATGGGCGAAGGCCTCGCAGATCACCGCCCGGAAGCGCGGGCGACCGGGCTTGAGTGGCGGACGGCCCCGCTCTGGGGTGTCGGTTTGACGAAGCAGGTCAGCGGCCACACCTATTTCCTCCATGACGGGCGGGCGCGCTCGTTGCTGGAGGCGATCCTCTGGCACGGAGGCGAAGCCGCGCCATCCCGCCGCGCGGTCGCGGAGATGCCGAAAGCTGACCGCGCCGCCCTGATCCGGTTTCTGGAGAGTCTCTGATGCGTCGATTGTTGCTCCTCATCGTGATCGCGGCGTTCGGCGCCCAGCCCGCGCAAGCCGCGGACCAGCGGCCCGAAATCCGCGCAGCGATCGAAGGCCATATCCTGCCGGGCTTCACGCGACTCGCGACCAGCGCCGACGCGTTGGCCGAAGCCGCGAAGGCGCAATGCGCGCCCGCCTCCCCGCCGCTGCGCGCCGCCTATCAGGCGGCGTTCGACGCCTGGATCGAAGTCAGCCACCTGCGCTTCGGGCCTACAGAGGTCGACAATCGCGCCTTCGCCCTCGCCTTCTGGCCGGATACGCGCGGCGCGACACCGAAAACCCTGCGGCGCATGATCGCCGACGAAGACTCTGCGGTGCATGACCAGGCGACGTTCAAAGACGTCTCCATCGCCGCACGGGGCTTCTACGGCCTTGAATATCTGCTCTATGATCAGGACCTCGCCGGCGCCGGGGCCCCGGCCTATCGCTGCGCGCTGATCATCGCCTCCGCGCGCGATATCGCCGCGACCTCGGCCGCGATCCTCGACGATTGGCGTGGGCGTTATGTCGGGTTGATGACCGACGGCGTCGGAGGCGCCGCTTCGCCCTACCGGACGCCGGACGAAGCGGCGCAGGAGCTTTTCAAGTCGCTGATGGCCGGGCTTGAGTTCACCGCCGACGCCCGCCTTGGCCGCCCTCTCGGCTCGTTCGATCGCCCGCGGCCCGAGCGCGCGGAGGCGCGGCGCGGAGGCCGGTCGCTCCGCAACGTCGCGCTCTCGATGACGGCGATGGAAGCGATGGCGACGGTGCTGGCCGCCGACCACCCTGAGGTCCGCGATCATGTCGCGAGCGCCTTCGAAAAAGCCCTCCATCTGGCCGCCCGGCTCGACGATCCGGTTTTCGCCGGAGTGAATGAGCCTCAGGGGCGGCTGAAGGTAGAAATTCTGCAGCAATCGATCCGCGCCGCACGCGACAAGGTTGCGAACGAGCTTGGCCCCGCTCTCGGCGTCGCCGAGGGTTTCAACGCCATGGACGGAGACTGACATGCCCACGCGCCGCGGTTTTCTCGCCTCGCTCGCCGCGATCAGCGCCGCGCCCGCTCCGTCATGGGCGGACGCCAGCGCGCCGGATTATCTGGCGGCGGCGCAGGTCAGGGACGGCTCATACCGGCTTTACGGGCTCGACGCGGCGGGCGCCCCGGTTTTCTGGCTCGAGCTGCCCGATCGCGGCCACGCCGCCGCCGCGCACCCGACGCGCCCTGAAGCGGTGGCCTTCGCGCGCCGGCCGGGCGATTACGCCATCGTCCTCGACTGCGCGCGGGGGGAACAG
Source organism: Paracoccaceae bacterium (assembly GCA_040904645.1). GTDB lineage: Bacteria > Pseudomonadota > Alphaproteobacteria > Rhodobacterales > Rhodobacteraceae > Pikeienuella. The sequence goes on along the minus strand of JBBDTD010000246.1, from coordinate 9,001 downwards.
GTCGCCAGCCTCACGGCGCCCGAGGGGCGTCATTTTTACGGCCACGGCGCATTTTCGGAAGACGGCGCGCTGCTTTACACCGCCGAGAACGACTTCGACGCAGGTTTGGGGCGCGTCGGAATCTGGAGCGTCGATGAAGGTTATCGACGGGTCGGCGAGTTCGGCTCCGGCGGGGTCGGCCCCCACGACATCGTGCGAATGCCGGGAGGCGGCGCGCTCGTCGTGGCGAATGGCGGGATAGCGACCCATCCCGACACGGGACGCGCGAAACTCAACCTGCCGACGATGAAGCCGAACCTCACCTATCTCGACGCGGATGGCGACATACTCGAAGTCGTTGAGGCGGCGGAAAGCGCGCGGCTGAACTCCATCCGCCATCTCGCCGTCCGCCCTGACGGCCTCGTCGCCTTCGCCATGCAGTGGGAAGGCGACATCGCAGCCGCGCCGCCGCTGCTCGGGCTCCATCGGCGCGGGTCGGCGGCGGCTTATCTTGTCGCCGACGGCGATGGATGGCGTGACATGCGGGGCTACGCAGGCAGCGTCGCCTTCTCCGGCGATGGCGCGCTGGTCGCCATCACTTCGCCGGAGGGCGGCGCGGCGCAGGTCTTCGACGTGGAGACAGGCGCGCTTTCGGCCGCCTACAGGATCGCGGATGTTTGCGGCGTCGCGCCAGCGGACGATCATTTTCTGTTCTCAAGCGGGTCGGGCTGGATCGGCGACGCCCGGCGTGGCGGCGGCGGCGACGAGACCCTCCCGGCATGGGACAACCACCTCGTGACAATTTGCGCTCTGGCCTGAGGGCGGCCAGCGCAGCAAAGTCACGTTAACTTGTCGACCGGGGCGCTGCGGCGCGCTAGATTGTGGGTTGGGCGCGGCGCGAATTGGTTTTTCGCCCGGCTCGGGTGATTGCGGGGATGTGGATGGCGATCTGGCGGCAGGTGTTTATCCTGATGCTGCTGGCCGGGTTCGGCTATGGCGGTTTTATTTTCTATGAGCAGCATTCGGGCGCGGCGGAGGCGCCCCAGGGCGCCGGAGCCAGCCGGGCGGCGTCCGTCGAGATCGCGACAGCCGCAGTCATGACCCTCGCGCGGAACGTCGAGGCGGTGGGCACGACCCGCGCCCGCCAATCCGTGGAGATCAGACCGGTGACTTCAGGCCGCGTCGTCGAACTCGCCATCAGTCCCGGCGATCAGGTGGAGGCGGGCGCGGTCCTCGCCCGGCTCGATGATGAAATCCAGAGCGCGGATCTGACCGAAGCGACCGCGCTTGTCGAAGAACAGCGCCGCTCGACTGAACGGGCGGAACAGCTTCGCCGCACCAACGCCATCGCCGCAACGACGCTGGAGCAAGCGATCGCCCGCCGCGCCGTCGCCGAGGCGACGCTCAACCGGGTCCGCAGGCGGCTCGACGACCGGACGATCCGCGCGCCTTTCGCCGGTCATGTCGGCCTCACCGATATCGATCTCGGCGCACAGGTCGACGAAGACACCGTGCTGACCCGGCTCGACGATCTGAGCGAAATCGAAATAGAGTTCTCGCTACCGGAGACGCTTTTCGCGGAGATCCGCACCGGAATGCCGATCGCCGCGACCGGGGCCGCCTTCAGGAATCGCGTCTTCAACGGCGAGGTTTCGGCGATCGACAGCCGGATCGACCGGCTTGGACGCTCGTTCAAGGTGCGCGCCACCATTCCCAACCCCGAAGCCGAATTGCCGGCGGGGATGTTCATGTCGCTATCGCTGACCCTTTCCGCCACGGAGTCGCTGGTGGCGCCGGAGGAGGCGATCGTCGCCCAGGCGGCGGACACCTATGTTTTCGTGGTGAAGGACGAAATCGCCGTAAGGCGGTCGGTTGTGACCGGGCTTCGCAAGGGCGGGGTCGTCGCGATCCTCTCCGGGTTGGAGCCGGGTGAGATTGTGGTGACGCGCGGGCTTCAGAGCGTGCGCGACGGCGGCGCGGTGAATGTCGTGGGCGCGGCGCCACCCCTCGAATCCGAGCCGAAATCATGACGATTTCCGACATCTCCGTCCGGCGCCCGGTGCTGGCGGCCGTCGCCAGCCTGCTGATCGTCGTCTTCGGGATAGCGGCGCTTCGGGGCCTGCCGATCAGGGAACTTCCCGATGTCGACTCGGCGGTTGTCTCCGTCACCACCACCTATCGCGGCGCGGCGCCGGAAATTGTCGACACCGACATCACCGAAATCGTTGAGGGCGCGGTTTCTTCCATCGCTGGCATCCGTTCGATCAGTTCGGAAAGCCGGCAGGGCCGCAGCCGCACCACGATCGAATTCGAGACCGGGCGCGATATCGACATCGCCGCCAACGACGTGCGCGACGCGGTCGGCCGCGTGCTGGGCGATCTACCCGACGAAGCGGACCAGCCGCAGGTGGTGAAAACCGACGCCGACGCCGACCCGGTGATGCGCCTCGCCATCACCTCCACCCGGATGACGACGGCCGAGATCACCGACTATGTCGACAGATACATCAAGGATCGCCTGTCGACGATCGACGGGGTCGCCAATGTCGATATCTATGGCGAGCGGCCCTTCGCCGTCCGAATCTGGCTCGACAGGCGCGCGCTGGCCGCCCGCAACCTGACGGTTGCGGATGTGGAGGCCGCGCTCAGGAGCAACAATGTCGAATTGCCCGCAGGCGAGGTGAAATCGGAGCAGCGCCAGCTCTCCGTCCGCCTGAACAGCCGGCTCGCCTCGCTCGACGATTTCCGCGACGTGGTGATCGACCGGGTCGCCGGGTATCCGGTGCGGCTGGGCGATGTCGCCCGTGTCGCAGCCGGGGTGGAGGTTGACAGCTCTATCGTGCGCAGCAACGGCGCAGAGGCGATCGGCGTCGCGGTCCTGCGCCAGGCGCAGGCCAACACGCTGGCGATCTCCGAAGCCGTGCGCGCCGAAATGGCCTCGCTGGCCGAGGGCCTGCCCGAAGGCATGGCGATCACCGTCGGCTCGGACGATGCGATCTTCGTCGGCGCCTCGATCCGCGAGGTCACGAACGCGCTGCTGATCTCGCTCGGCCTCGTCGTGCTGGTGATCCTGATTTTCCTGCGCTCCTTCAAGGCGACGATGGTGCCGGCGATCACGATCCCCGTGGCGCTGATCGGCTGCTTCATCCTGATCGGGGCGTTCGGTTTCTCGATCAACACGCTGACGCTCCTCGCGCTCCTGCTCGCCATCGGGCTCGTTGTCGACGACGCCATCGTGGTTCTGGAAAACATCCAGCGCCGAATCGACGACGGCGAAAGCCCGCTCGCGGCTTCGTTTCGCGGCGCCCGGCAGGTGACCTTCGCGGTGTTGGCCACCTCGGTCACGCTGATCGCGGTTTTCGTGCCGCTCTCATTCCTGCCGGGTCAGGTGGGTCGGCTCTTCATCGAATTTGGCTGGGTGATGGCCAGCGCGGTGGCGATTTCGACTTTCGTCGCGCTCACCGCCTGCCCGGCGCTGGCTTCGAAGCTGCTGCCGCCGCGCAAGCCCCGCGCCGTGGGCGCGCCGGCGCAGGGCGCAGGGCCGATCATCCGGCTTTACCGGCGCGGCCTCACCTGGGCGGTGCGCGCGCCCATGGTGGTGATCGGGCTGGCGCTGGCGGTGACGATTGGCGCAGTCCCGCTTTATGAGACCCTGCCGCGCGAGCTGACTCCGCCCGAGGATCGCGGCGTCGGCTTCGTGCCGCTGACCGCGCCGCAAGGCTCCACGCTTGAGCATACCGACATCGCCGCCCGGCAGGTGGAGACAATCCTGAAACCCATGCTGGACAGCGGCGAGCTGGAGGCGATCTTCACTTTCACAGGCTCGGGCGGGCGGGCGTTCCGGTCTTTCGTCGTCTTTCGCCTGGCCCCGTGGGAGGAGCGCGACCGCAATGTCGCCGCCATCGTCCGCGAGATCGCGCCGCAGATGGGCACGGTCACGGTCGCGCGCGGCTTTCCGGTGACCCCGGCCGGCCTCGGGCTGCGCGGCTCCTCCACGCCCGTGCGGATCGTCATCGGCGGCCCGGATTTCGAAAGCGTGAAACTCTGGGCGGCGGCCATGCTGGAGGCGGCGAAGGCCAATCCCGGCCTCGTCAACCCCGAGCTCGATTATGAGGAGAACCTGCCCCAGCTCGACATTTCCATCGACCGGGCGCGGGCCGACGATCTGGATATTTCGGCGGAGCTTGTCGCTTCCACGCTCCAGACCATGCTCGCCTCGCGCGAAGTGACAAGCTTCGTCAGCCGGGGGCGCGAATATCCCGTTCTCCTCCAGGCGGAGGAAGACGACCGGCGCAACCCCTCCGATATTTCCAACATCTTCATTCGCGGCGGCGACGGCGTCAGCCTGGTGCCGCTTGGCGCGCTGGTGAAGATGGAGGAGAACGCCGCCGCGCCGTCGCTCCGCCGCTATGACCGCCTCCCCTCGATCCAGCTTTCGGCGGCCCTGAGCGAGGGGTATGATCTCGGCGCCGCGCTGACATTCCTTGAGGACACCGCGCGCGGCACGCTGCCGGGGGAAGCCTCGCTCGGCTATGAGGGCCAGTCGCGCGCCTTCAAGGACACCGCGGCGGGGGCGGGCTTTGTCTTTGGCATGGCGCTCCTCATCGTTTTTCTGGTGCTCGCGGCCCAATTCGAAAGCTTCATCCACCCGATCGCGATCATGCTGACGGTGCCGCTCGGCCTCGCCGGGGCGATCTACGCCATGGCGCTCGGCGGCTTGTCACTGAACGTCTATAGCCAGATCGGCGTCATTCTGCTGATCGGGCTGGTGGCCAAGAACGGCATCCTGATCGTGGAGTTCGCAAACCAGCTTCGCGACGAAGGGCTGGAGGTGCGCGAAGCGGTGGTGGAGGCTTCGGTTCTGCGGCTTCGGCCGATCATGATGACCGCGATCTCCACCGTCCTCGGCGCCCTGCCGCTGGTTCTGGCGAGCGGAGCCGGCGCCGAAAGCCGGATCGCCATCGGCAGCGTCATCATCGCGGGGCTTTCGCTCGCTTCCGTGCTGATGCTCTTCGTGACGCCGGTGCTCTATGACCTGCTCGCGCGGTTCACGACCCCGCGCGGCGCGGTCGAGAAGATGCTGGCGCGGGAGATAGGCGGCGCGCCCGCCGAATGACGCCGCCTGCGGCGCGCTTGACCGGCCCAGCCAATCAAATTAGCGCAATTGACAAGACTCCAAAGCCGGCGAGCGGCGAACAAATTCCGGGAAAGGAAAACGCATGACGACCATAACCTATTTGACGCGTATCGAGTTCGATCATGGCGCGATCGGCGGCCTGCCGGATTTGTTGAAGGGTCTTGGCGTCCGGGCGCCGATGATCGTGACCGACGCGGGCCTCGTCGCGACCGGCCTGATCGCAG
>JBBDTD010000246.1:0-3651 GCA_040904645.1 Paracoccaceae bacterium | reverse complement strand
TCGCAGCTGCGCAGGCCGCGGCGCCCGCCCTCAAGGGCGCCACGGTGTACGACCGGACGCCCTCCAATCCGACGGAAGCCGCGGCGCAGGAGGCGCTGAAGCTCTACCGCGCCGCGAAATGCGACGGGCTGGTCGCGATCGGCGGCGGCTCCCCCATCGATCTCGCCAAGACGGTCGGCCTGATGGCGACGCATGACGGCCCGCTGGCCCGCTATGCCGCCATCGACGGCGGCGTGGGGCGGATCGGACCGATCGCGCCGGTGATCGCCGTTCCGACGACGGCGGGGACCGGCAGCGAGGTCGGGCGCGCGGCGCTCATAACGCTTGCGGACGGGCGCAAGCTCGGGCTTATTTCACCCCATCTCATCCCGTCGGTCGCGCTTTGCGACCCTGACCTCACGCTCGGGCTGCCGGCCGGGCTGACAGCCGCGACCGGGCTCGACGCGATTTCGCACTGCGTTGAGACCTATCTCAGCCCGCGTGTGAACCCGGTCGCGGAGGCGATCGCGCTCGACGGGCTCGAAACGTTGGTCGCGACGATTGAGCGCGCGGTCGCCAATGGTGGCGACAAGGCGGCGCGCTGGTCGATGATGATGGGCGCGCTGCAGGGCGGGCTGACCTTTCAGAAGGGCCTCGGCGCGATCCACGCCCTTTCGCACCCGCTCGGCGGGCTGAAGCGCATCTCGCTGCATCACGGCGCCTTGAACGCGATCCTCCTCCCCCATGTGCTGGACTGGAACGAGCAGTCCTGCGCCGGGAAATACGCGAAGATCCGCGCCCGCCTCGGCCTGGCGAAGGGCGCTTCGCTCTCAGGCTTCTTCGCCGATCTGAACGCGCGCCTCAACTTGCCGGCGACGCTCGGCGCCATCGGCGTTGAGGCCGGCGATCTCGAACCCGTCTCGCGCGCCGCTGTCCTCGATCATTCCTCCGCGACCAATCCGCGGAGCTGCTCCGAGGCCGATTATCTGCGGCTGTTAACCGACGCGCTCTGACCGGGCGGGCGCGCCTCTCGATCGCAGGCCTCAAGGCGCAAAAAAACAGGCGACCCTAAGGTCGCCTGTTTGGAAGATCTGACGCCGCCCAAGGCCGCGTCCGAACTGCGAGGCCGGGCGAGCCCAGCCCCGTTCGCGTCAGTTGACTGCGTCGTTGGCCGCTTTCGCAGCCTTGAACTTCACGCTGGTCTTGGCGGCGAAGGTCATCGTCTCACCCGTGCGGGGGTTGCGACCCTCGCGGGCTTCCTTGTGCGCCGCACTGAACTTGCCGAGGCCGGGAAGCACGACGGCGCCGCCGGATTTCAGCGCACCGAGAGCGGCCTCGGCGAAAGCTTCGAGCGCGGCCGCAGCCTGCGCCTGCGTCAGCCCTGCGCCTTCGGCGACCGCCGCCACGACTTCAGATTTCTTGTCCATTTCCTATCTCCTGCCTTTTGCTCTGCGGCTTGCAGTCTCCGTCTCCACCGCGCACTCTTAATAGTCAAGATATCCGTGGAGAAAACCGTCAAAACGACATTAACGTAGAATTCCCGCGCTTTACATCGCCCTAAAGGTGAACGCCCGACCTCGAAGCGGGTTCCGGGCGCAAATTCGGCCCCGCGGGCCGGTTTGAAGGCTTCCCGCCGCCCACCTCCGCCCAAACCGGGAGGCGAGCTTGGCGCGACGCCGGCGCGCGCCGGGCCGTGCCGTGGAGGGAGGTTGCGGCGTCGCGTGGTTTCCGTCATCCTCAATCTACGGGCGAAACGGCGCGGAGCTGAACTTGCGTAAATTCATGATCGTCGTGGACGATACGCCGGAGTGCAAGAGCGCGCTCCGCTTCGCCGCGCGCCGCGCCGCCAAGACCGGAGGCGGCATCGTGATGCTCTATGTGATTCGTCCCGAGGAGTTCCAGCACTGGATCGGCGTCGGAGAAGTCATGCGGGCCGAGGCCCGCGAGGCGGCGGAAGAACGGCTGAGCCATCTCGCGGATGAAGTGAAGGCGCTCTCGGGCGTCCTGCCGGAATTTGCGATCCGTGAAGGCGTCGCCCGCGACGAGGTCCTCGCCCAGATCAGGGAAGACAACGAAATCGGCGTGCTGGTCCTTGGCGCCGGGGCGAATGGCGACGGGCCGGGCCCTCTGGTCTCCGCCCTCGCGGGGCGCATGTCGGGCGAGCTGACTGTCCCGGTCACTGTGGTGCCGGGTGGCATATCGATGGAGCGGATCGACGCGATCTGCTGACAGGCCCGCCCGCTTTCACTGTGCAAGCCAGCCTTAGTTTAGAATGATTCTTGATTTCATCCGCCGGAAGGTCCACATCTTCCGGTGAAGCTGAGGAGCGCTGAAATGTTCATCCAGACCGAGTCGACCCCGAACCCGGCGACGCTGAAATTCCTGCCCGGTCAGACCGTGCTGGCCACCGGCTCGGCCGATTTCCCGAACGAGGGCAGCGCGTCCGTCTCTCCGCTGGCGAAACGGCTTTTCGGCGTCGAAGGCGTCGAGGGCGTGTTCCTTGGTCCCGATTTCATCACCGTCACCAAGGACGATCAGGACTGGGCGCATCTGAAGCCCGCGATCCTCGGCGTGATCATGGAGCATTTCAGCTCCGGCCAGCCGGTGATGGAAACTGACGCCCGCGCAGACCATGTCGCGCATGACGGGCCGGATTCGGCCATTATCGGCCAGATCAAGGAACTCCTCGATACTCGCGTGCGCCCCGCCGTCGCGCAGGATGGCGGCGACATCACCTTCCACGGCTTTGACGAAGGCGTGGTCTATCTGCATATGCGCGGCGCCTGCGCGGGGTGCCCGTCTTCGACGATGACGCTGAAAATGGGCATCGAAAACCTGCTCCGCCACTACATTCCAGAAGTGACGGAGGTGCGGCCGGTCAACGTCTGACCGCCGCGCCTTTGCCTCTTACGCTTGCATTCGACGCCGCCGCCGGACGTTGCGCCGTAGCGCTTTTCGATGGCGGCATCCTGCTGGATGAGCGCGCGGAAGTGATGGAGCACGGTCACGCCGAGCGGCTTTTTCCGATGATTGAAGAAAGCCTCGCCGCCGCAGGGCGCGGCTGGCGCGAAATCAGCCTGATCGCCGTTGGCGTCGGGCCGGGGAACTTCACTGGCGCGCGGATCGCGGTCGCCGCCGCGCGCGGCCTCGCGCTTTCGACCGGCGCGCGCGCGGTCGGCGTGGATCGGTTCGAAGCGCTGGCCGAAGGCGTTCCCGGCCCGGTTTGCGCCGCGCTCATCGGGCGGGGCGGGGCGCTGCATCTCGCCCGGTTCGAGAACGGCGGCTCGACATGCGAGGCGATGACGCTGCCGGCTGCCGAAGGCGGCGCGTTCGCGCGCGGCGCGCTCGTCGTCGGCGATGGCGCCGCCGCGCTGATCGCTGCGACCGGCGAAGGCCGCCCCGGGCCGGAACTCGCTGAAACGCCGCTTTCCGCCCTGTCGCGGGTTGCCGCGCGCAAGGCCGCACTCGGCGCGCCGCGCCCGGCGCCGCGCTATCTGCAACCCGCCGGGGCGGCGCCGATGCGCCCCGCGCCAACGATCCTGAGATGATCGAGACCGTCGCGGCGCTTTCGCCGGCGCGCCTCGCTCGCCTCGCCGCGCTTCACGCCGCCGCCTTCGCACCCGAGCGGGGCTGGACGGCGGAGGAGATCGGCGGCCTCGCCGCCCGCGGGCG
>JBBDTD010000245.1:0-3825 GCA_040904645.1 Paracoccaceae bacterium | reverse complement strand
GCCTTCGGGCGCGCGGCTGATCCTGTTGTCGCAGGGCCGGCTACTCAATCTCGGCAACGCCACCGGGCACCCGAGCTTTGTGATGTCGGCGAGCTTCACCAACCAGGTGCTGGCGCAGATCGAGCTTTGGACCAAGGGCGACGAATACGGCAACGAGGTCTATGTGCTGCCGAAGCATCTGGATGAGAAGGTCGCGCGCCTGCATCTCGACCGGATCGGCGTGAAGCTGACGAAGCTGAAGCAGGACCAGGCGGATTACATCGGCGTGCCGACCGATGGGCCGTTCAAGTCGGATCTCTACCGCTACTGATAACGGTATCAGGGCCGCCGCGTTTTCGCGGCGGCCCGCCCGGCAGACCAAGCGCAAGGCCTATCGCCATCAGGCCGAGCGCAGCCCAGAACCCGGCCTTGTATGTTTCTCCCAGGATCAGAACTCCTGCGACCACGCCGGACGCCGTGACCACATAGGCGACCTGCGAGGCGAAGACTGGCCCGGCGCGGCCGATCAGATGCACGAAGCTGGCGTAGGCCACGAGGCTCCCGAGCACCATCAGCAAGAACGCCGCCTCCACCCGCCCCGGCGCATTTGTATCGAAGGGCATGGGGGCGACGAAAAGCAGCGCTGGCGCGGTATAGAGCGCGGCGGAGGCCATCATTCCCGCCAGAATCTGCACCGCGCTCAGCCCCGGCGGCCGGCGGATGGCGATAAAACTGTCCTCGCAGGCGTAGAGAAACCCACCCAGCGCCGCGACGCAGACCCAGAACGCCGGCGCGCCGCCGCCTTCGGGGTTGGCGATCATCCAGACCGCGACCAGCCCAGTCAAAAGACCGACCAGCCGCCGCGCCCGGAACCGTTCGATGCCGAGCCCCGCGCTGAGCCCGATCTGCATCAACGGCACGGTCGCCATGCAGACCGAAAGCACGCCGGCCCCGATATGTCCCGCCGCCCAGAAAAGCAGGATACTCGGTCCCGCTCCGCCGAGGACGCCGAGAACAGCGACGAATCGAAGATAACCGGGGGTCAGTCGCGGCGTCCGCCCCGTCACCCATAACCCGGCCCAGACCAGCGCCGACGCCACCGCCGCATGCCAGAAGGCCACCGCCAGCGGATGCCCGCCGCCCTGCATGACGATTCGCGTCAAGGTGAAGCTGAGGCCCCAGAAAGAGCCGCAGGAAATGAGAATAGCGAGGTTCACCAGCATCCGCTCTCGTCGCGCCCGCGGCGGCAGGGGTCAAGACCTCCCGGCCGCCGGCGCCATGATGCGGATAGGACCTTGAATTACATTCATGCTTATCATACTGAAAACTCACGTGGCGATTTGGTCGGCCGGCTTGCGGGCCACGTTAAACAATCCGCTAAAGAGGTCTTGGGCGCGCCCCGGGGCTGCTACGGCCGTTGGACAAGGGCCCGAGACATGCCGAAGGACACCCCGGTGACGAAACAGCTTTCCCCCAGAACCCGCATGGTTCACGCCGGCGTCGAGCGCAGCCCGCATGGCGAGATGTCGGAGGCGCTCTACCTCACGCAGGGCTTCGCCTATCCGAGCGCCGAAGCGGCCGAAGCCCGGTTCAAGGGCGAGGAGGACGGGTTCATCTACGCCCGTTACGGCAATCCCACGGTGCGCATGTTCGAGCAGCGCATCGCCGCGCTCGAAGGCGCGGAGGACGCCTTCGCCACCGCCTCCGGCATGGCGGCGGTCAACGCGGCGCTGGTCTCTCAGCTGAAGGTAGGCGACCATGTTGTCGCCGCGCGGGCGCTCTTCGGCTCCTGCCTCTATATCGTTGAGACGCTGCTGCCGCGCTTCGGCGTCGAGGTGACGCTGGTCGACGGGCTCGACCTCGACCAATGGCGCGCCGCGATGCGCCCCGAGACGGTGACGGTATTTCTGGAGACGCCCTCGAACCCGACGCTTGAAATCATCGACCTGAAGGCGATCTGCGAGATCGCGCACGGGGTTGGCGCGCGGGTCGTCGTCGACAATGTCTTCGCCACGCCGATCTTTCAGCGGCCGCTGGAGCTTGGCGCGGATGTGGTGATCTATTCGGCGACCAAGCACATTGATGGCCAGGGCCGCTGCCTCGGCGGCGTCGTCCTCGGCACGCGCAAATTCATCCGCGACACGCTGGAGCCTTATCTGAAACACACCGGCGGCGCGATGAGCCCGTTCAACGCCTGGGTGATGTTGAAAGGGTTGGAGACGCTGGACATCCGCGCCCGCGCGCAGGCCGCCAGCGCCGCCGCGATCGCCGATGCGCTTGCGGCGCAGCCCAAAATCCGGCGTGTGCTCTACCCCGGACGCGCCGATCATCCGCAGCATGAAATGGCGCGGGCGCAGATGGCGACCGGCGGCACGATGATCGCCTTCGACCTTGGCGACCAGGCGGCGGCGTTCCGGTTCATGAATGCGCTTTCGATCGTGATCATCTCCAACAATCTCGGCGATGCGAAATCCATCGTCACCCATCCTGTGACGACGACCCATCAGCGCCTGCCGCAGCCGCAGCGCGAAGCGCTCGGCATCGGGCCGGGCTTGCTGCGGCTTTCGGTGGGGCTGGAGGCGCCCGAGGATCTGATCGACGACCTGCTCGCCGGGCTCGCGGCCATCTAGACGCCGCCGACAAGTGGCGCGGGATATTCGTTCAGCCAACCGGAGCGGCGCGGAAAACTTCCTCACCCACAGCCCGCTCTTCGCGTGATATTGAAGAGCGGTTCCGCGCCTCCTGTGGGAGAACAGGCTGAACGCCGGCTGGAGCCCGCCATGGACACCGCCGGGACAGTCCCCATATCCTTCACAGGACGCGCAAGGAGGACGCCACATGAACATGATCGCGAACCCCAGCTCTCCGGGCGCCCCCAGCCGCGAGGAAGCGCAAGCCGCGCTCGACGTGTTGAGCCGCCTCAGCGCCGCAGACCCGGCGCGGGCCGCCGCGCTCGGCCTTTCGGGCCTCTCGGACGCGGGCGCGCTCCGGCGCAGCTACCCGGAGAGCTTTCGCGCCGACGACGCCTACAAGGCCGGGTTGCCCGACCTCCAGAACGGCCCTGAAAGCCTGATCAAGGGCGCGCGAACCAGCATTCAGCATGTCGGGATCTCCAATTTCCGGCTGCCGCTGGCGATCCGCACGCGCGAGGGCGGCCGGCAGACGCTTGAGACATCCGTCACCGGTTCGGTCTCGTTGGAGGCGACGAAGAAGGGCATCAACATGAGCCGCATCATGCGCTCATTCTACGCCCACGCCGACGCGCCCTTCGATATCGAGGCGATGGAGGCGGTGCTCGACAGCTATCGCGGCGATCTTGAAAGCCTGGATGCGCGGCTTCAACTGCGATTCCGGTATCCGATGATGAAGGAAAGCCTGCGCTCGGGCCTTGCCGGCTGGCAATATTACGATGTCGCGTTCGAGACCGCCGAGATCGGCGCCGACGCGCTCAGGGCCATTCATCTCGATTACGTCTATTCCTCCACCTGCCCCTGCTCGCTGGAGCTTTCCGAACATGCGCGGATCACGCGCGGCCAGATCGCGACGCCGCATTCGCAGCGCTCCGTCGCACGGATCTCCGTCGCGCTGACCGGCGAAGGGCCGCTCTGGATCGAGGATCTGGTGGAGATTTGCCGCGCCGCCATCCCGACCGAAACGCAGGTCATGGTGAAACGCGAGGACGAGCAGGCTTTCGCGGAGCTGAACGGCGTCAACCCGATCTTCGTCGAGGACGCGGTCCGTCTTCTGGCGGCGTCGCTGGATCTGGATGAGCGGATCGGCGATTTCCGTGTCGCGGCGAGCCATCAGGAATCGCTTCACAGCCACGACGCTGTCTCCGTCCTCGCG
>JBBDTD010000244.1:0-22853 GCA_040904645.1 Paracoccaceae bacterium | reverse complement strand
ATTTTCCCCTTTATCGTTTACCTGCAACGCCTTGCCTGTCACGCTTTCCACACCCTCCACAGAAAACCAGTGAGCCTTCCCGCCGAAAACCAGAATGCGCCATGGCCCAACATCCCCCAAACCAACCCGATTCCCGGGCCGGGCTCTAAAAGCGAGGCCCAACCGATATTTCCAGGCTTTTCACCGTTTCGGCGACTTATCGAGCGCCGTCGTCGATTCTATCCGTCTGGATGGCGGCATAGGGGGCCGGTCATAGGGACAGAACACCGGCAAGGCGTGGACAGAAGAGAGCGCGGTCGGCGAGGCCGCGTGGGGCCAACCGACGGCGCAGCCCGCTGCGAGGGGCGCGCCTCTCGCCGGGGGCCCGGCGCGAGCCACAGTGCTGTTGCAGGGCGGCGCATCAGACCTGCAATCTGGCGCGCCGTTGTCGCCCGTTCGGTTTCCCCCCGCTGCGCGCCCTTCGCCAAGGCGGCGAAGCCTCAAGCCGCGGGCTTGCTGGCCCCCGCTGCGAACAGCGCCGCGATCTCGTCCGCAGTATACCCGGCCTCGCCCAGGATTTCCGCGCTGTGCTCGCCAAGCCGCGGCTGCAACCTGCGGATCGCGCTCGGGGAGGCGGAGAACCGCGCCGGCGGGTCAGTCATCCTGATCCGCCCCTCGGTCGGGTGCTCCGCGAAGCGCCAGAAACCGGTGGCGAGCAATTGCTCGTTGGTCAGCAGATCCTCTTTCGAAAGCACCGCCTGCACCGGGATGCCGGCCTTGGCGAGGTCCCGTTCCCACTCCGCCGTCGCCCGCGTCGCGACGATCTCCGCGAGGAAGCCGTAAACCTCCTGCGAATGGGCGATCCGCGTCGCGTGGTCCTTGAATCGCGGGTCGGCGGCGAGATCGCCGCGATCCGCGATTCGGAAGAAATCGCGCCAGTTCGCGTCCGTGTAGGGCAGCACCGCAAGATACCCATCGGTCGTCGCGTAAGGCTTGCGCATGGTGTTCAGCAGCCGCTGATAGCCCATCCCGCCCTCCGGCGGGTCGAACGCCGCTCCGGCGAGATGCTCGACCATCACGAAATCGACCATCGTCTCGAACATCGGCACTTCGATCGCCTGCCCCGAGCCGCCGCGCTCACGATGAATGATCGCGGCCAGCACCGCCGAAAGCAGCGCCAGCGAGGATGTCTTGTCCGCCATGATGGTCGGCACGAAACGCGGCTGATCCGATGTGACGGTCTGGAGGTCCGCGACGCCGGAGGCCGCCTGAATGATATCGTCATAGGCGGCGTTGTCGGCCATCGGCCCATCGCCCCTGAACCCGTAGGTCGCGCAATAGATCAGCCGGGGGTTATCCTTGGCGAAGCGGTCATGGGTGATGCCCAGCTTCGCCGCCACCTTGGGGCGGAAATTGTGCAAAAGCACGTCCGCGCCCGCGACCAGCCTCGCCAGCGCCTCCTGCCCTTCCGCGCTTCTGAGGTTCAGCACCACGCTCCGCTTGTTCCGGTTGGTGCCGAGGAAGAACGCCGCCATGCCCTTGTTCCGGCTCGGCCCGGCGTAGCGGGTCATGTCGCCTTCGGGGGTCTCGACCTTGATGACGTCCGCGCCCATGTCGCCCATCATCTGCGCCGCCCAGGGGCCGAGCACCACCGTCGAGAGGTCGATCACCCGGATGCCGTCGAGCGCGCCCGGCGCTTCCAGCTTTGTCATGTCAGGCCCCCATGTTCTGGTCGCGCGCCGCAAGTTTCCCGGCCATCTCCAGCAATTGGCGCGCCTGTTTCAGATGCGGCATGTCGTACATCTTGCCGTCAATGCCGATCGTGCCGAGGCCGGGGTTTTCCTCAAACACCGAAACCACGCGCTTCGCATGCGCGACCGCCTCCTCGCTTGGCGTGAAGGCGCGGTTGATCACTTCGCTCTGCGCCGGGTGGATCGCCATCTTGCCGACGAAGCCGGAATTCATGTCGCGCGCGCAATCTTCACGCAGCGCCGCTTCGTTGCGATAGTCGACGACGACCGTGCCCACCGCCTGAACAGCGATCGTTCGCGCCGCCGAAAGGCAGAGCGTCCGCGCCAGCCGGAACGGGTCGTCATATTCGCCGGTGCGCGGATGGCGGTTGTCGGCGGCGCCGAGCGCGGCGGCCAGATCCTCCGCCCCCCATGTCATCGCCGCAAGCCGGGGCGTCACGCCCTTCAGATAGCTCTCGAAACCCAGGAGTGAGGCCGCGGTTTCCGTCGCCACGCAGAAGATGCGGGTCGCGCCCTGCTCGATCCCCTCGCGCACCTCCAGCGCGGAAAGGAAATCACCCAACCGGTTCACATCCGCCGCCGAATCCACCTTCGGCAACACGATCCCGTCAGGCCGGCCCGGCATCACCCCGGCGAGGTCGGCGAGCGAGAAATCATGCGCCAGCGGATTGATCCTGACCCACAGTTCCTGCTGCCCGCGGTCGGCGTTGGCGCAAAGGAACTCCCGCGTCAGACCGCGCGCGATCTCCTGCCGGTTATCCGCGACCGAATCCTCCAGATCGAGGATCAGCGCGTCGGCCGCGTTGCCGCGCCCCTTGGCCATCTTCTTTTCGCTGTCGCCCGGCACAAAGAGCCAGGACCGGATGATGGACGTCATGACGCCTCCCGTTTGTTCTTGTCCGTCGCGCCGAGCACGCCTTCGGCGCGCAGCGCCTTGATGCGCGCGGAGCCATAGCCCATCTCGCGCAAGACCTCTTCGTCATGCTCGCCAAGACGCGGCGCAGGGCGCGAAGTTTCAGGCTGCGTCGCGGACCAGGCGCTCGGATAGGCCATGGCGCGGATCGCGCCCTCGCTCGGATGGTCCTCCTCCCGGAAGAACCCCACCGCCGCCAGGTGCGGGTCCGCGACCAGCGTATCGATCGTGTGAAGCGGCGTTGCGGGAATGTCGTTCTCATCGAAAAACGCCAGCCATTCCGCCGTCGTCCGCGTCAGCATCAGTTCCGCCAGCTCGCCATAGATCGAGCCGATATTCTCGACGCGCGCGGCGATGCTTTCAAATCGCGGATCACGGGAGAATTCATCGCCGCGCCCCAGCGCATTGAAGAAATCGCGCCAGTGCCTGTCGGTGTAGACGAGGACGCAGACATAACCGTCGCTGGTCCGATAGGGTCGCCTGTCCTTCGCCACCAGTCGCGCATAGACGCCCGGCCCCTCCGCCGGCCGGAAGGTCAGCCCGCCGAGATGATCGCCGAGCACGAAGCTCGCCATCATCTCGAACATCGGAATGTCGATACGCTGGCCCTCGCCGGTGCGGGCCTGATGATAGAGCGCGGCACATATCTGCCCCACCGCCCAGAGCGCGACGCCCCGGTCGACAATGGCGGTCGGCGCGAATTGCGGCTCCCCGCCCCGGTCATGGGTGGAGAGCGACGGCACCGCGACCGCGCCCTGAATCAGGTCGTCGAAAGCGGGCTTGTGCCCATAGGGCCCGTCCTGGCCATAGCCGAAGGTGCCGGCATAGATGATCCGAGGATTGCGGGCGCGGACCGCCTCATATGACATCCCCAGCCGCGCCATGACCTGCGGGCGCCGATTATAGAGCAGCACGTCCGCATCTTCTATCAGGTCGAGCGCCACCGCCTGCCCGGCCGGCTTCTTCAAGTCGAGCGCGACAGAGCGTTTGGAGCGGTTGCAGTTGAGAAAGAGCGCGCCCATCTCCTTGCTCCGGCCCGGCCCGATCCCGCGCACAGGGTCGCCGTCCGGCGTCTCCAGCTTCACCACATCTGCGCCCATGTCGCCGAGGATCTGGCTTGCATAGGGCGCCATCAGCATGTTGGTGAGATCGACGATCTTCACCCCGTCGAGCGGGCGTTTCATTTGTCGGCCCCGACCGGCCGGAAAAGCGGAATCGCCTGCCCGCCCCTGGACGCGCCGAAGGCAAGCTCCACTTCCTGATCGACGCTCAGCGCATCAGGGTCCGCGCCGACGATATTGGTCAGCATCGTCACCCCTTCCTCCAGCGTCACATAGGCGATGGCGTAGACCGGATCGGCCCGGCGCATCACCGACCAGGAATAGATGCGCCCTCGCCCGGAAGCCTCCCGCCACTCCGTCCGCTCGCTCATGCAGAACGGGCAGAGCGCGCGCGGATAGGAATGCGGCTCCTTGCATTCCACGCAGTATTTCACCAGCAGCTTGCCGTCATTCGCGGCCTGCCAATAGGCTTCGGTCTCAATGTTGATGACCGGGTCGATATGCTCGCGCGTCTCCAGCATCATGCATCGTTCCTTCCAAGGATGACCGTCGCGCTGCCTGAGCGCTGGGATATCTGCCCGCCGGTGCCATGCGCCAGCGCCAGATCGCAATCGGGAACCTGCACCTTCGGGTGCGCCTCGCCTCGCAACTGGCGCACCGCCTCGATCACCTTGGTCATCGAGCCGCGATTATTGGGGTGATTGTTGCAGAGCCCGCCGCCATCGGTGTTGAAGGGCAGCTTGCCGACCCCCGAAATCAGGGCGCCGTCGGAGACGAATTTGCCCCCTTCGCCCTTCTCGCAAAAGCCCAGATCCTCCAGCGTCTCCAGCACCGTGATGGTGAAGCTGTCATAGATGGAGGCGTATTTCATATCAGCCGGCGTCAGCCCGGCTTCCTCGAATGCGATGGGGCCGGAGCGCCGCGCCGCGGTCCATGTCAGGTCGACCTTGCCGCCATTGGTGTGCTTGATCGCCTCGCCCTGCCCCAGCACCTTGACGCAGCGATGACCGAGCGATTTCGCGATCTCCGGCTTGACGATGACCAGCGCGCCGCCGCCATCGCTGATGATGCAGCAATCCAGCCGGTGCAGCGGGTCCGCGATCATCGGAGAGTTCACCACATCTTCGACCGTCACCACGTCGCGCAGCATCGCATGCTCGTTATGCTGCGCATGGTGGGAGGCCGCGACCTTGATCCAGGCGAGTTGCTCGGAGGTCGTGCCGTATTCATGCATGTGCCGCTTGGCGGCCATGGCGTAGAGGTTGGCGACGGCCGGGCCATAGGGGAACTCGAACCCCCGCTCCGGCATGTCCGCGCCGAGATCTCGTGCGCCGAGCGCCTTCACGCCCTCCGCGCGCGGCCGCCCCGCCAGCGTCACCAGCGCGACATCGCATTTGCCCGCCGCGATGGCCTGCATCGCATGGCCGACATGCACGATATAGGAGGAGCCGCCGGTCTCGGTGGAATCGATATGCCTGAGGTCGAGCCCCATATACTCCGCCATCGAAAGCCCGCCGAAACCGGGCGCGACGCCGTCGCAGAAATAGCCGTCCACATCCTGCTTGGTCAGCCCCGCATCGCGCAGCGCGCCGAGCGCCACCTCCGCATGTAGCTGCGGCGTGGTCTTGTCGACGGCTTTCCTCGTCGGATGTTCATAGACGCCTGCGATCCAGGCCTTGGCTTTTCGCGCCATGCGGTTCTCTCCCGTGGCTTTCTTCAATAGGATTTCGGCAGGTCGAGCGCGTGCTCGGCCAGATAGCTCAGCATCAGTTGCGGCGAGACCGGCGCGATCCGGTGGATCAGGCATTCGCGCAGGTAGCGCTCCACATGATATTCCTTGGCGTAGCCCATGCCGCCATGCGTCATCACCGCGTTGGTGCAGGCGCTGAACGCCGCCTCCCCCGCCAGATACTTGGCGGCGTTGGCTTCTTTCCCGCAGGGCTCGCCCGCCTCATAGAGCGCGGCGGCGCGGAACGCCATCAGGTTGGCCGCCTCCAGCTCCGCCCAGTTCTTCGCCAGCGGGTGCTGCACGCCCTGATTCTGGCCGATGGGCCGTCCAAAGACGACACGCTCGCGCGCATAATCGGCGGCGCGGCGGATCGCGCAGCGGCCAAGCCCGACGAGGGACGCCCCGATGAGGATGCGCTCCGCGTTCAGCCCGTGCAGGAGATAGCGAAACCCTTTCCCCTCCTCGCCGATCAGATGCGCCTTCGGAACCCGCAGCCCGTCGATGAAAAGCTGATTGGAGTCGACGCATTTGCGGCCCATCTTCTCGATCTCGCGGACTTCGACATGGTTCCGGTCCAGATCGGTGTAAAACAGCGACAGCCCGTCGATCGGCCGCTCCGTCTCGTCGATATCCTTCGTGCGCGCGATCAGCAGCATCTTGTTCGCCACCTGCGCGGTGGAGATCCAGACCTTTTCGCCCGAAATCACGTAATCGTCGCCGTCACGCACCGCCTTGGTCGTCAGCCGAGTCGTATCCAGCCCGGTGTTCGGCTCGGTCACCGCGAAACAGGCGATATCGCGCCGGTCGATGATCCGCGGCAGCCACTCGCGCTTCTGTTCTTCAGTCCCGAAAACGACGACCGGGTTCATGCCGAAGATGTTGATCGAAACCGCGGCGAAGCCGGCGTTCGCCGCCCCCGATTCCGTGATCGCCTGCGCCATCGCCGCGGCGGCCGAAACGCCAAGCCCCGATCCGCCATATTCCTCCGGCATGGCGACGCCCATCCAGCCGCCATCGGCGATGGCCTGGCAGAACTCATGCGGGAACGCGCCGTCGCGGTCGCGTTCCAGCCAGTAATCGTCGCCGAACCCCGCGCAGATGCGCGCGACGGCGTCGTGGATCACGCTCTGATCGGGGAAAAGGTCCATGATCGCCTCAAACCCCGATCGTGTAGCCGCCATTCACCGAAAGATGCTGCCCGGTGATGTAGCTGGAGGCTTCGGAAAGCAGGAACGCGACCGGCTTCACCACCTCTTCGGGGGTGGAGAACCGCTTCATCGGAATCTGCGCCATCAGACCGTCGCGGAAGCGCTCGCCGCGCACCACCTCGGTCATCTCCGTCTCCACGACGCCGAAGCAGATGGTGTTGACGCGCAGGCCCTTGCCCGACCATTCGCGCGCCGAACTCATCGTCAACCCCATGACGCCGGATTTCGCCGCGCCGTAATTGATCTGGCCGAAGGTGCCGCGCCGTCCCGCGTCGGACGAGATATTGACGATGGAGGCCGGGCCGTCATCGCCGTCCTCACGCCGGGCGATCATGTGCCGGCCGACCGCCTGAAGGCAGAAGAACACCCCGGAGAGATTGACGTCGATCACATCCTGCCAGGTCTGCGCGGTCATGTTGACCGCCATCGCCGCGCGCACGATCCCGGCGTTGTTCACGAGGCCATGAATGGCGCCGTTCGCCTTCACCGCCTTGTCGACGATGCCCTGCACTTTCGGCTGGTCGCTGACCGAGCCAGCATAGGCCTGCGCGTTCGCGGCGCCCAGTTCATCCGCCAGCGCCTCGATCCGCTCGCCTTTCACGTCGACAAGGATCGCCTTGCCGCCGAGATCGACGACGAGCCGCGCCGCCGCTTCCCCGATGCCTTGCGCGGCGCCGGTGACGATCACATTGCAGCCCGTCAGGGCCATCGGGTTGATCATCGGTTTCCTCCATCCGTTTATCGGTTATTCGTTCAAAGCCGCCGGAAAGGCCGCCATTCATGTCCCACGGCCCTGCCCGCCCGAAGCCCCGCCGCCCGCGACCAGCTCCCGCAGCTCGGTCTTCACCACCTTGCCGTAATTGTTCTTTGGCAGGCGCGGCAGCGAAAGATAGGCTTTCGGCCGCTTGAAACCCGCGATCAGGCCCCGGCAATGCGCGTCCAGCGCCGCCTCATCAAGCGCGCGTCCCTCCACCGTCACGATGCAGGCGACGACCTCCTCGCCCCAGTCGGCATGCGGGCGGCCGACGACAGCCACCTCGTCCACATCCGGGTGGTGCAGGAGCGCCTCCTCCACCTCGCGCGGATAGATGTTGGTCCCGCCCGAGATGATCATGTCCTTTGAGCGGTCATGCAGCGTCAGCAGCCCGCCCTCGTCCAGCGCGCCCATGTCGCCAGTGCGCAGCCAGCCATTCACCAGCGTCTCGCGCGTCGCTGTCTCGTTGCGCCAGTAGCCCTGCATCACCGCGGGGCCCGCGACCTCGATCTCGCCGATCTCTCCGGCCGGCAGCGCTGCGCCGCCGGCGCCCGCGATCCTGATCCGCGAGACCGCCTGCGCATAACCGACCGAGCCCGCGCGCGCGCGCCACTCCGCATGGTCGCGGCCCGACACCATGTCCCGCGGCAGGACGGAGATCGCCATCGGGCATTCGCCCTGCCCATAGATCTGCACGAAGCGGTCGCCCATCACTTTGACCGCGTCGACGATATCCGCCAGATGCATCGGCCCGCCGCCATAGACGATGGTGTCGATCCCCTCGCCCGTCCCGCCGGTCTTTCGCATATGCGCGACCAGCCGGTGGATCATCGTCGGCGCCGCGAACATGGAGATGCGGCCGATCTTCGGCGCCAGGTCCGCGATCTCCGCCGGCTCGAACCCGCCCGATTCCGGGCAGACATGGCGCGCGCCGGCGATCATGTACATCAGGCTGTAGATGCCCGCGCCGTGCGACATCGGCGCCGCGTAAAGCGTGGCGTCGCGCCGCTCGACGGGGGAGACGTCGGCGAGATAGCCGAACGCCATCGCCGCCATGTTGCCCGCCGAAAGCATCACGCCCTTTGGCTTGCCAGTCGTCCCCGACGTATAGAAAAGCCAGATCAGTTCATCTTCGCCCACCGGTTCCGGCGCCGCCATCGTCGCCGCCGCCTTCAGCGCCTCGAAGGGCGCCCCCTCCATGACGATCTCGACGCCGCCGAGCCCGAGCGCCGCCAGAGGCCCGCCGACATCCTCACTCGCCAGCACCAGTTTCGCGCCGGAATCGCGCAGGATGTATTCAGCCTCCTTCGGGTGGAGCTTGGCGTTGATCGGCACAGCGACAAGCCCGGCGTGCCAGATGCCATACATCGCCTCCAGATATTCTGTCCGGTTGGTCATGAAGATCGCCACCCGGTCGCCGCGCTTGAGCCCAAACGCGCCGCGCAATCCCCCCGCGACGCAAGCGACGGTCCGCGCGAGGCCGGCGTAATCCGCGACCAGCGTCTCGCCCCGGAAAAGCGCGGGCGCGCCGGGGGAGACGCGCGCCGCCCGCATGATCCATTCCGCCGGGTTCATCTCGCTCCTCCGTCCATCTTCACCGCCCTCAGAAGCCTGCATTCGGCAAGAACAGCGAGATCGCCGGGAACAGCACGATGAGCGCGAAGACCACCATGTCCATCGCAAGGAAGTTCATGACCCCGCGAAAGATGCGGTGCACCGGCGCGTCCGGCCCGACGACGCTGTTGATGACGAATACATTCAACCCCACCGGCGGCGTTATCAGCCCGATCTCCAGCAGCTTCACCACCACGACGCCGAACCAGATCAGGTCCAGCCCCATGCCCTCCACCAGCGGAATGACGAAGGGCAGCGTCAGCAGCATGATGCCGAGCGGGTCGAGGAACATGCCCATGACCAGATAAAGCGCGACGATCATCAGGATGATCAGCCCGTCCGACATCTGGTAATACTCTGTCAGCGCCACGAAATCGCGCGTCAGCCCGGTGAGGGAGACGAAGGCGACGAACATCTTCGCCGCCGCCGCGATAAAGAACACCGCCGCGCTCTGCACCGCCGTCTCGCGGATCGCGGAGACGAACTTGGCCCAGTTCAGTTTGCGCGCCGCGAAGCCATAGACCACCGCGAAGGAAAGCGAGACCGCCGCCGCCTCCGTCGGGGTGAAGCTGCCGCCATAGATGCCGCCGATGATGACGACGAACAGAAGCAGCGCCGGCCAGGCCGCGAAGGTCGCGCGCCAACGCTCCGCCCATGTGACGCCCTGCTCAACCGCAGGCGCCGCTTCCGGTTTCATCTTCGCCCAGATGAAGATGACCACCATGTAGCCCGCGAGCGAGAGAAGCCCCGGCAGCACCCCCGCCAGAAAAAGCTTGTGCACCGAAGTCTCGGTGAAGATTCCATAGAGGATGAAAAGGATGCTCGGCGGAATGAGCGAGCCCAGCGTCCCGCCCGCCGCGATTGCGGATGTCGCGAGCGGCATCGAATAGCCGTAGCGCCGCATCTCCGGCACGCAGATCCTGCCCATCGCCGCCGCGCAGGCGATGGAGGAGCCGGAAATCGCCGAGAACCCGCCGCAGCCCATGACCGAAGCCATCGCCAGCCCGCCCGGCACCTTTGAAAGCCAGACCCGGCCGGCGTAATAGATCTTCGTCGTGATCTCCGCGTGATAGGCGACATGACCCAGCCCGATGAAGAGCGGCACCATGCTCAGCGAATAGCTGTGCAGAAACTGGAAGAGGTTGGACGAGATCAGCGACATCGTCGGGCGCACCGCCCGCGCCGCCTGAAAATCCCCGCCGAAACGCCATCCGAAATAGAGAAAGGTGCAGGTGATCGACAGACCCGCAAGCGCGACGCCGATCGGCACGCGCAGCGCGATCAGTCCCAGCGCCGCCAGCATGGCGACGACGCCGATTGTGGTCGCATCCATTGTCAGCCGCCTGTTCCGGGCGCGTCGCGCCCCAAAATGATCATGACCTCGCGCGCCGCCTCGACGAGGCAGCGAAACGCGAAGAGCAGGAATCCCAGAAGATATGCCGTCCGCCCCGGCCATTCCGGCAGGAAGAGATCGCCATAGTAATAGGCGTTGGCTACGAGCGCGCCCGTCAGCTCCGTATAGCCGCCCCATGCGATCGGCACGATCACGGCGAAACCGGCCAGCGCCGCCAGAAGCCGCAACCAGGGCTGCGCGCGCTGAGGCGCCATCCGGGCGAAAACGTCGACCGCGATATGCGCGCCCGTCCCCGCCACATAGGCGAGCGGCAGGATCATCGACGCGACCATCAATTCGCCGATGATGATGTCGGTGTCCGGCAAGGCGACGCCGAACAGGGTTCGCCCGATTATGCTGGCCGTCACCATGGCTCCCATGGCGACGATCCCGATCATGGAGAGGGCGAGAAACGCCCTCTCCACCTTGACCAGCGCCGCCGGCCCGGACGGCGTGCTCGGCGACGCGTCATTCATCTTGTCACGGCCGGGTAGCCGTTGATCTTGAATTCGGCGTCGTATTTCTTCAACGCCGCCATATACGCGTCATAGAGCGCGTCGCCATCCACGCCCAGATCGGCCACGCGGGTCTTCCATTCGTCGACATAGGCGAGCCCCGCCTCCAGCAACTTCGCCTTTTCCGCGGCCGGAAACTCATGGACCTTCATGTCGTTACCGCCCGCGCCCTCCGCGATCTCCTTGAAGACATTGTCTTCATAATCGCTGAGCTGGGCGGTGTAATGATCCACGAAGTCCGATCCGATCTCGTCGATGACTGTCTGCTGCTCCGGTGGCAGCGACTCGTAGACATCCTTGTTCATGAAGATCGCGACACCCATCAGCGCGCCCCAATCCAGCCGGATCGCAACATCCGCGACCTCGTCATGCTTCATGGCGCGGATCGCGTAGCCATAATCATGGGTGCAGTCGATCAGCCCGTTGTCGAGCGCCTGATAGACCTCATAGACCGGCATGGTGACCGACTGCGCGCCCAGCCCTTCGAATATCTTGCCGTAGACGCTGATGCCGCGGAACTTCATGCCGTCGATCTCGTCCAGCGACTGCACGACCCTCTCGCGGCAGACCAGCTGGATCGGCCCGGTCGTCACATGGGTGATGAAATGGACGTTGAGCTTGTCGAACTCCGCCTTCATCTGCGGGTCGTTGACGGCCAGATCATACATCGCGCGTGAGCCGACCCAGGGTTCGGAGTATTCGGTCGGCAGGTCGCCGACGACAAGCGCCGGGCTCAGCGAAGGGTTATAGATGCCGATCACCACGCCCATATCGGCCGCGCCGTCGCCAACGCCCTTGATGGTGTCCTTGGCCTTCATCAGCGCGCCGCCCCAATGCGGCTCGACTTTCAGCGCGCCGTCGGTGCGCTTCTCGATCTCGTCGAAAAGCCAGATCGTCGCTTCCGCGCGCACGCCGCGCGGCGGCGACTGATCGGTGTAGGAAAGCGTCATCTGCGCCAGCGCGGGCGTCGCCGCGAGCAGCGCGAACGCGGCGGTCGCCGCCTTCAGTCCATTGATAATCATATGTTTTCCTCCGGTTTTATCGTTGTTTTACGCCCACTAACCTGCGGGTCGTCATGGCCGGGCTATCCCGCGCCGCTTGCCTTGGCTCCCCCAAGGATTCCTGAAATCTCGCTCGCCGTCGTCACCGCCAGCCGCGCGAAGCGCTCCGTCTCCCGGCGCCCGCGGGAAACGGGCGCGGCGATGACCAGCGCCGCGATCATCGCGCCGCCAGGGCCGCGGATCGGTGCGGCGAAGCCCACGGCGTCGGGCGAATATTCCCCGAAGGTGATCGAGACGCCGCTGGCCCGCAGCTCCCGGCATTGCGTCTCCAGCGCGTCGGGATCGGTCGTCGTGGCGTCCGACATCTTCTTCAGCGCGGTCGCTTCGTAATAGCCGCGCCGCGCCGCCTCGCTCAGTTCGGAAAGAAAGAGCTTGCCGCAGGCGGTGGCGTAGAGCGGCCGCTTCGTGCCGACCGGCACGGCGTAGCGCACCGGGTTCGGCGACTCGACGATATCGACATAGGTCAGATGCGCGCCGTCAGAATCCAGCGTCGCGAGCAGCACGGATTCGCCGCACTCCTCCATCGCCCGCTGCAGGAACGGCCGCGCGATCTGGCTGATCGCCCGCCCGGCGAGGATCGCGGAGGCGAGCGAATAGGATTGCGAGCCGAGCGAATAAAGCGCCCGCTCCCGCGAAAGATAGCTCTGCTCGACCAGCGCCTTCAGCGTGGACGAAAGCGAGCTTTTCGGAACGTCGAGCCGGGTTGCGATATCCGAAAGGCTCAGCCCGCGCGGGCTGGCCGCCAGTAGACGCAAAAGCGCGAAGGCGCGCGGCAGCACCATCGGCCCTTCCTGGCGGGCGCCGGCGCTCATCCCGCCGGCTTCCCGGCGATAGCGCGCATTTTGTTCGTATAATCGAAACTGGTTCTCATATTCGAAACTTTAGCCGCGCGCGCCCTCATGTCAAACATTTCCGCCCCGCGATCCGACACGAGGGTCGAGCCGCATCGCCTCCATCGTCAGGCCGGCGCCGCCATCCACCGGAATCACCGCGCCGGTGACATAACCGGCGAGGTCGGAGGCGAGGAAAAGGCACATGTTGGCGATGTCCTCATTCACGCCCATCCGCTCCAGCGGAACCGAAAGCCGCCGCCGTTCCCGCGACGCTTCGTCGGGATAGAGCTTTTCGACCCCGCCGCTATCCGCGATCGGGCCGGGAGAGACGGAGTTTATCCGCACGCCGCGATGGCCCCATTCCAGCGCCAGCGTCCGCGTCAACTGGTCGACGCCGGCCTTCGCCGCGCAGACATGGCTTTGCCCGCTCATCGCCCGCCAGGATTGCGGCGCGGTGATGTTGACGACCGATCCGCCAGGCTTGGTCAGATGCGGGAAGATCGCGCGCATGACATGGAACGTGCCGAGAAGATCAATCTCCATCACCGCGCGAAAAGCGTTGGAGGACATCTCGTTCGCAAGCGCGAGGAAATTGCCGGCGGCGCCGGAGATTACGACATCAAGCCCGCCCATCTCCCCGGCGGCCCGCGCCACGACCGCTTCGACAGCGCCCATATCGCGCACGTCGGCGGCCGCGCCGCCGGCCCGCCCGCCATGCGCCGAAAGCCGATCCACCGCGGCGGAGACTTTCGCCGCGTCGCGCGAAAAGACGAAGACCGAAGCCCCCGCCTTGGCGAACCCCTCCGCCACGCCCAGATTGATGCCGCTGGTGCCCCCGGCGACCAGCACTTTCTTGCCGCTGAAATCGAAAGCCGCCATCACGCTCAACGCCCCTTGAAGACGGGTTTGCGCTTCTCGTTGAAAGCGGTGACGCCCTCAACCCAATCCTCGCTCCCGGCGCAGCGGCCGAAGTTCTCCGCCTCCATCGCGAGGTGGGTCTCAAGGTGATTGAGCGCAGCGGCGTTCATCAGCTTCTTGATCCCGCCATAGGCCAGCGTCGGCCCATCCGCGAGCCGCCGCGCCAGCTTCAAGGTCTCCTCGGCCAGCGTCCCCGCCGGGGCGATCCGGTTGATCAGCCCCCAGTCCAGCGCCTGTTTCGCGTCCATCCGGTCGGCGAGCATGGCTATCTCCTTCGCCCGGTTCAGGCCGACAAGGCGCGGCAACCAATAGCTGCCACTCGCGTCCGGGGTCGTGCCGATGGCGGAATAGGCGAAGCGGAACACCGATTTCTCATCCGCGACGGTCATGTCGCAGGCCATCATGAACGACATGCCCGCACCCGCCGCCGCCCCCTCGACGGACGCGATCACCGGCTTCTCCATCCGCGTCAGCGAGATCAGCATCGCATCCAGATTGTGGATGCGCCGCTCAAAATAGGAACGCCGCCATTCCGGCGATTCCCTGGTGAATTCGAGAAAGCTCTTCACATCGCCGCCGGCCATGAAGTTGCCGCCGGCGCCGGTCAGCACGACGCAGCGCACCTCGCGGTTGTTCTCCAGTTCCGGCACCACGTCGAACATCGCGTGGCGCATCTCCATCGAAAACGCGTTCAGCTCTTTCGGGCGGTTGAAGGTCAGCGTCGCGACGCCGTCCGAGATATCCACGAGCAGGTGATCGGTCATGTTGCGGCTTCCTCTCTCTTGTTCATGGCGCTTCAGACGCGCGCGCGCCCACGGTCCAGCACGACCTGCCCGCTGGTCTCGGAGACCACGCGCCAGCGAGCGCCGCCGTCCTCGTTCCATATGTCCACACGGAGCTTGTCGCCCGGATAGACCGGGCGGCTGAACCGGCAGGCGAAGCCCTTGAACCGCTCGGGGTCGCCGCCGGCCATCTCCTCGACCAGAACATGATTGGCGAGACCCATCGTGCAGAGCCCATGCAGGATCGGCCGCTCGTATCCCGCCTGTCGGGCGGTCTCCGGGTCGATATGAAGCGGGTTGAAATCGCCGCTCAGCCGATAGATCAGCGCCGCGCGCAGGTCGATCTCTCGCGTCACGCTCCTGTCGGGCGCGCGCTCCGGGGTCGCCGCCAGCGACGACGGCGGGACGCCATGATCGCCGCAGCCGCCATCGCCCCGGCAGAAGGCGCCGGTGGTGACGCGTGCGATCTCCGCGCCCGTCGCGGCGTCACTCAATGTCTTTTCGTAATAGACGATCGCGCCCTTGTCGGCGCCCTTGTCCACGATCCCCGTCACCCGGATATCGACACGGGCGGTCCCGCTCGAAGGGATCGGTCGGCTCGTCTCAAGGAACTGTTCGGCGTGAACGATCTTCACCCAGTCGATGCCGAATTGCGGCTCGCGCATCCAGAAGCCCGGATGGCCGAGCACCATCGCGAAGCCGGGAAGCACCTTCATGTCCTTCTCGAAGAGATAGGCGAGCTCGCCCCGGTTCAACGGGTCGCGCCCCAGATTGACCCCAAGCGCGTAGAGGATCGCGTCTTTCCCGGTCCAGGAGACCTCCCCGCCCTTCACTGCGTAACCAAGCACCTTGTCGACGCGCATCGTTCATTCCCCTCAGTACGATTTCGGCAGCCCCAGCACTTTTTCGCCTATGAAGCAGGAGATGAGCTGCTCGGAGACCGGCGCGATCCGCGCGATCAGCACTTCGCGCAGCAGCCGCTCGACATGGTATTCCTTGGCGTAGCCCATGCCGCCATGGGTCAGCACCGATTGCAGCGCCGCGTCATATCCCGCGCGGGCGCCGAGGAATTTGGCCGCGTTCGCCTCCGCGCCGCAGGGCTGACCGGCGTCGAACAGATCCGCTGCGCGCATCGCTGTCAGCCAGGCCGCCTCCAGGTTCATCCAGTTCTCCGCCAGCGGATGCTGAATGCCCTGGTTCTGCCCGATCGGGCGGCCGAACACCTCCCGCTCGTTCGCGTATCCCACCGCCCGGCGCAGCGCATCCTCGCCGATACCCACCCCTTCCGCGCCGATCAGAATGCGCTCAGGGTTCATCGAATGGAGGATATAGCCGAAGCCCTTGCCCTCCTCCCCGATCAGGTCCTCATCGGGAATGAAGAAATCGTCGAAGAAGATCATGTTCGAGTCGACGCATTTGCGGCCCATCTTCTCGATCAGCCGCACCTCGATCTTCGAGCGGTCGAAATCGGTGTAGAAGATCGAAAGCGCCTGCGTCGGCTTCGTCGCATCCTCGGCCCGCGTCGTGCGCGCCAGCAGCATCAGCTTGTCCGCGACCTGCGCGGTGGAGTTCCAGATCTTGCGCCCGTTGATGAGCCAGCCGCCATCGACCTTCTTCGCAAAGGTCTTGATCGCCAGCGTGTTCAGCCCCGCATCCGGCTCGGTGACGCCGAAGGCGACCTTGTCCTCACCGCGCACCAGTCGCGGCAACCAGCGCTTTTTCTGCTCGTCCGAGCCGAAGACGAGGATGGGGTGCGGCCCGAACATCGAGATGTGGATCGAAGACGCCGCCGACATCGCGCCCTGCCGCGCGACCGTGTTCATCATCACCGCGGCTTCGCGCACGCCGAGCCCGGCGCCGCCGAACTCCTCCGGCATGGTGATGCCCAGCCAGCCGCCTTCCGCGATCGCTTCCCGGAACTCATGCGGAAAGCGCCCATCGGAATCCCGCGCCAGCCAGTAGTCGTCGTCGAATTTCTCGCAGACCGCCGCGACGCCGTCGCGGATGGTCGAGAGATCGTCGGGAAGCAGTCGTCTCATCTAAACCCTCTCTTCACGCCGCGAAGCGACGCAGATTCAGCTCGGCGTCGCCGAACAAAGTCGTCAGGAAAAACAGCCGTTTGTAAAAGCGCCCGACCTGAAGCTCGTCGGTCATGCCGACGCCGCCATGGAGCTGGACGCCCTCCGCCCCGACGAACTCGCCCGCGGCGGCGCATTTCGCCATCGCGGCGGCGGCGAAACCGCGCCAGTCATCGGCCTCCTCGGCCGCCTTCATCGCCGCCATGTCGGCCATGGACTTGGCCTCCTCCGCCGCGATGAACATATCCGCGAGCCGATGCCCCAGCACCTGGTTGGTGGAAAGCGCCGCGCCGAACTGCCGGCGCGTCTTGAGGTATTCGCGCGTCATCTCGACCACGCGGCGCGTCAGCCCCGCGATCTCCGCGCAAGCGGCGATCATCGCAAGGTCGAGCGCGCGGCCGACAGCCTCGCCCGCTCCACCTTCAGGCCCGATCAACGCATCGGGCCCAAGCTCGACCCCTTCGAGAACGATATCGGACACCCGCCCGCCATCCACCGATCGCGCGGTTCTGAGCGTGACGCCCCGCGCATCCGTCGGCGCGAGAAAGAGCGAAAGCCCCGCCTCGTCCCCCGCCTCGCCGCCGCTTCGCGCCAGAATGAGAATGGCTTGCGCAGTCTCGGCGAAAAGCGCCATGGAGTTTTCGCCCGAGAGGACGAAGCCATCGCCCTTTCGCTCCACGCGAAGCGCGGTCTTGCGGAAATCATAGCGCGCGCCGCGCTCCATCCATGCAAAGGCGAGCCGGCGCCCCCCCGCGATCGCGCCGGCCAGCCATTCGCCGCGCTGACGCGCATCGCCGAGCGTCTCGACCAGCCGCCCCGCCATCAGGATCGAGGAAAGATAAGGCGAACGGCTCAACCCTTCGCCAAGCGCCTCCATCAGCACCGCGACATCAATGGGCGATCCGCCGAGCCCGCCATTTTCCTCGGCGAAAGGCAGGCCGAGCCAGCCCATCTCCGCGAAATTGCGCCATATATCGGGCGAATATCCCGGCCCGGAGGGCGCGTCTTTCGACAAGGGCGCGTCCGCGACCTCGCCCCGCGCGAAGCGAAGCACGCTTTCGCGCAGCAGCGTCTGCTCTTCGGAAAGTTCGAAATCCATCTTCGCCCCCTATCGCAACAGCGTCTTGGCGATGATCTCGCGCTGGATCTCGTTGGTGCCGCCATAGATCGTGGCGGCCCGCTGATAGAGATGATCGGCCATCGGCCCATGCGCGAGATCGCCGCCCGGCGCCGGGTCGTTGCGGGCCGCCCGCTCCGACTCCGGCGCATAGGCCATCGCGTCGGGGCCGAGCGCGCGCACCGCCAGCGCCTTGATGCCCTGCGCGATCTCCGCGCCCTTGATCTTCAGGATCGACGGCTCGGCCAGCAACTTCTTGCCCGCGACCTCCTGGCTGAGATAGCGCAGCTCCATCGCCTCCAGCGCCAGCAGGTCGACCTCGACGCCGGCGATGCGGCGCGTGAAATCCGGATCGTCCGCCAGCCCCTCCGCCGCTGCGATCTCCTTCAGCCGCTGAAGCTGGAACTGGGAGCGCGCGACCCGCGCGACCGTGTTCCGCTCATGGCCGAGCAGGAACTTGGCGTAGGTCCAGCCCTTGTTCTCCTCGCCGATCAGATTGGCGGCCGGAACCTCCACATCGTCGAAGAAAACTTCGTTGAGCGAATGCTCCAGATCCAGCCCGACGATCGGGCGCACGGTGATCCCCGGCGTCTTCATGTCGATCAGCAGGAAGGAAATCCCCTCCTGCTTCTTCACGTCCGGGTCGGTGCGCACCAGCGCGAACATCATGTCGGCGTAATGCGCGTAACTGGTCCAGATCTTCTGACCGTTGACGACATAGACGTCGCCTTTGCGCACCGCGCGCGTGCGCAGCGAGGCGAGGTCTGACCCCGCGCCCGGCTCCGAATACCCCTGGCACCACCAGATGTCCGATGAAAGAATGCCGGGCAGATGCCGCTGCTTCTGCTCATCCGACCCAAAGGTGTAGATCACCGGCCCGACCATCGAGACGCCGAACGCCGTCACCTGCGGCGCGCCGGAGAGGAAATATTCCTTGTTGAAGAGATAGCGCCGCGCCGCGCTCCACCCGGTTCCGCCATGCTCCACGGGCCATGAGGGAACGAGCCAGCCCTTTTGCGCCAGCACCTTCTGCCAGCGGATCATGTCGTCGCGGCGCGGATGCAGGCCGCGCATTGAGCGGTCGCGCAATTCGTCGGGAAGGTTCTGGCGCAGGAACGCCCTGACCTCGTCACGAAAGCCGAGGTCTTCGTCGCTGAAAGCAAGCTGCATGTCCGCCGCCGCTCAGGCCGGCCGCTTGCGCATCATCCCGACCCGCTGGCAGGTCGCCACCAGCTCGTCCCGCTGGTTGAACCCCTCATGCCAGAACGTCACCAGCCCGTCATTGGGCCGCGACTTGCTCTCGCGCTTCGCGCGGATCGTCGTGCGCGCGTGGATCGTGTCGCCGTGAAAGACCGGCTTGGGGAAATTGATCTCGCCCATGGAGAGATTGCCGACCGTGGTGCCGAGCGTCGTCTCCTGCACCGTCATGCCGACCAGAAGTCCGAGCGTGAAGAGCGAGTTGACCAGCGGCTGGCCGAATTCCGTCCTGGAGGCCATCTCGAAGTCGATATGCAGCGGCTGCACGTTCAACGTCGCGTTGCAGAACCACATATTGTCGGACTCGGTCACCGTGCGGCGCACCGCATGCTCGAACACCTGCCCTACCTCGAATTCCTCATACCACAATCCAGCCATCGTCGTCTCCGTCTCCTCCTGCGCCGGTTCGCTCCGGCGGCCTGGCCTTTTCGGCCATGAATTCGTAATTTCGAACTCTATTCGATTAAGCGAACGATAATGATCGACTCACGCGCCGTCAACGCGTAGATTTCCAATCGCCGAAAGATCGAAGACGGGAGGCAATCTATTGCAAAACATATCAGATTCAGGCTGGAAACCACTCGCTGGCGTCAGGATCGCGGATTTCTCGCTACTGCTGCCCGGCCCCGTCGCCACGCTGATTCTCGCCGATCTCGGGGCCGAGGTGATCAAGGTGGAACCACAGGCGGGCGACCCTGCGCGGGGCATGAAAAGCGCCATGTTCGCGGGCGCGAACAGAAACAAATCCAGCCTCGCGCTCGATCTGAAATCCCCCGATGCGGGCGCGGTGGTGGAGCGGCTGGCGGAGTGGGCCGATGTGGCGATAGAGGGCTTTCGCCCCGGCGTCGCCGACCGGCTCGGCATCGGCGCCGCGCGGCTTCAGGCGATCAAGCCGGCACTGGTCTTCTGCTCGCTCTCGGGCTTCGGCCAGACCGGCCCGATGAGCGGCAAACCCGGCCACGACCTCGCCTATCTCGCGATGGGCGGCGGCGTCGCGCATCGCGGCCAGCTCAGGCAGGCGCCGAGCCGGGCTTCGCTGCCCATGGCGGATATCGCCGGCGCCGCCTTCGCCGCCATCGCGATTCTCGCGGCGCTGCATGAGCGGCGCGAGGGCCGCAAAGCCGCTGCGATCGACCTCAGCCTCTATGAATCGGTGCTCTATTGCAGCGCGATCCGCTTCGGTTTCTCGACGCCTGCAAGCGCGGTCTCGCACCTTTATCCCGCCAACGATCTTTTCGAATGCGCCGACGGAGAGCGCATCGCGCTCACCATCGTCGAACCGAAATTCTGGGAGGCGCTGCTCACCGCCGCCGGCGAAATCGAACCCCGCCTCCGCGCGCCGGAGTACGCGACCGAGGAAGGCAGGCTCGCGAACGCCGGCGCGCTGATGGCGCTGCTCGACACGATGCTCGCCGCCCGCGACGCCGCCGACTGGATCACGCTTTTCGACGAACATGACGTGCCGGCCGAGATTTGCGTGACCCCGCAGGAGGCGATCAGGAGCGACCACGCCCGCGCCCGCGCGCTGCATCTCGGCGAGGGGGAGGCCGCGATGCTCCCCTTCCCCGTCCTCGCGGACGGCGTCGCGCCTTCACGCGATTCGCGCCCGGCGCCCGATCTCGGCGCGGATGGCGCGCGGCTGCTGGCCGGGATCGGCTGCAGTGAGGCGGAGATCGCGGCGCTGTTCGAGAGCGGCGCCGTGCTGGCGCGATGACCCTCTCTCCTTCCTCCGCGCCGTTCGAGCCCGCGCGCTTCATCCGCGCCGGGGACGGCCTGATCTGGGGTCAGGCCTGCGCCGAGCCGGTCTCGCTCGTTAGCGCCGTCGCGCGGGATCGGGCCCTGATCGGGCCGGTCTCCGCCTTTGTCGGCCTTTCGCTTTCCGACGCGCTGGCGCCCGAGCATACTGACGTCATCTCCGTCTCCAGCTATGGCGCGATGGGGACAACGGCGCGGCTGATGAAAGCCGGCGCTCTCGCGATCCGCCCCTGCCTCTATTCGGCGCTACCGGGCCTGATCGAGACGGGGGCGATCCCCGCCGATGTCGTCCTGATTCAGGTCAGCCCGCCCGGCCCGGACGGAACCCACAGCCTCGGCATGTGCGCGGATCTCCTCCCCGCCGCGATGCGCCGCGCCCGCGTGGTGATCGCGGAGATCAATTCGAACGTCCCCTGGACGCGGATGGCGGCGCCGCTCGATGAAAGCCGCATCGCTTTCACAACCATTTCGGACGCGCCCCTCCCCGAGCTTGCGCCCCGCCCGCCCGGAGAGGTCGAGCGGCGCATCGCCGCCCATGCCGCCGCCGAGATACCGGAGCGTGCGACGCTGCAATACGGGATCGGCGCGGTTCCGGTGGCGATCCTCGACGCGCTCGGCGGGCACCGCGATCTTGGAATCCATTCCGGTCTCGCCACCGATCAGCTCGTCGATCTGGTTGAAGCCGGCGCCGTCACCAACGCCCGCAAGCGCACCCATGCCGGCATCAGCATCGTCGGCACGGTGATCGGCGGCGCGAAGATCCGGCGCTTCCTGCACGACAACCCCGCTGTCGAGCTGCACCCGATTGAATCCACGCACGGGCCCGCAGCCCTCGCCGCGCTCGGGAATCTGGTCGCGATCAATTCCGCGCTGGAGGTCGACATAAGGGGCCAGGCGAACGCCGAAGTCGCCGGCGCGCGCTATCTGGGCGGCATCGGCGGGCAGGTCGATTACATGACCGCCGCGTCAAGCCAGGCGCAGGGGATTTCGATCATCGCCATGCCCTCGACCGACGCGAAATCCGGCCGCTCGCGCATCGTTTCCACGCTCGAAGGGCGGCTCGTCACCACCAGCCGCGCGGCGGTGGACATGGTGATCACCGAGCACGGCGCCGCGGACCTGCGCGGCGCGACGGAGGCCGGCGCCGCCAGGGCCCTGATCGCCATCGCGGCGCCCGAACACCGCGAAGCGCTCGCGCGGGCGGCGCATGGGGCGGGGCTGGAAGGACGCTCTTGAACCTTCCTGCGCCGCGCGCGTAGTTTGACCGCAGATGATGAAACGCCATTTCAACTGATGAAATGAAACATGCGGAAGCACGACATGCCGCCATACCGACCCCACGCCCGGCCAGAACTCGGGAAAGACTTTCCATGAGCGACATGATCGCCGAAATGGCCGCCCGGCTCTTCGCCGCCCATGCCGAGGCGAGCTTCGCCGCGCACCCCGCAAAAGCCGCCGAAGGCGCCGCGCGCTGGACGCCCGAACTCTGGCGGGAAGTCGAGGAACTTGGCCTGCCGCTGGCGCTCGCCCCCGAGGATGCGGGGGGCTTCGGCCTCGCGTCGCTGGAGGCGCTCTCGCTCATACGCGTCGCGGCGGCCTACGCCGCGCCGGTTCCGCTGGCCGAAACCATGCTGGCCAACTGGTTGCTGACGGTCGCGGGCCTGCCCGCCGCCGATGGCCCGGCGACGCTTGTCTCAGGTGTCGACATCACGAATGGCCGGCTTTCCGGCGCCACTGCGCGCGCGCCCTATGGCCGCCACGCCGCCACCGTCGTCGCCCTTGGCGCGGGGCCGGACGGCGGGGCGCTGGTCGCGCGTGCGGCGAAGACCCGGATCGCCGCGGAAGGGATCAACCTCGCGGGCGAGCCGCGCGACGATCTTGTCTTCGACGGGGCGATGGCGGAAACGGCGCCCGCCCCGGTCGCGGCCGACGCCCTTCCCGCGCTCGGCGCCATGCTTCGCGCCCAGCAGCTCGCTGGTGCGATGGAGGCGGCGCTGGAGCTGACGGTCTCCTATGCGAACGGGCGCGAGCAGTTCGGCAGGCCGATCGGCAAGTTTCAGGCGATCCAGCAAAATCTTGCGGTGATGGCGGAGCAAACCGCCGCCGCCCGCGCCGCCGCGGACATGGCGGCGGAG
>JBBDTD010000243.1:14280-22988 GCA_040904645.1 Paracoccaceae bacterium | reverse complement strand
TCACGGAAGGGCAGGCCCAGATCCAGGGCGAGCATGTCGGCGAGCTGCGTCGCGGCGGCGAAATTTGCGCCGGCGAGTTCTCGCATCCGCTCACGCCGCGGCGTTGCGCCTTCAACGACCACCCGCGCCGCAGGCAGCATGTCGGCGAGTTCCGCCAACGCATCCCAAAGCCACCGGCCGGATTCAGCCCCCACTTCCTGACTGTGGCCAAAGGGCACGGCGCGGCTCGCGGCGATTGCGGTGGTGAACGCACCCGCCAAGGCGGCGGGGCGGGATTTCAGGTGCTCCAGCACCGCAAGATTCTTCTTCTGCGGCATGATGGAGGAGGTGATCGCCACACGATCAGGAAAGGCCAGCATGCCAAATTCGAACGTCGACCATAGATAGAAATCCTGAGCCATGCGCCCGACCGTCACCGAAAGCATCGCCGCCGCCGCGCCGAGCTCCATCAGCGCGTCGCGGTTCGCGATGGCGTCCAGTGAATGCGCGTGCGGCCGGTCGAAGCCGAGCAGCGAAGCCGTGCGCTCCCGGTCGATGGGAAAGCGCGTGCCAGCCAGCGCGCAGGCGCCGAGCGGGCATTCATCCATGCGAGCCAGCGCATCCTCCAGCCGCCCCGCGTCGCGCGAAAGAGCCGACTCGAGCCCGAGCAGATACCAGCCGAAGGTGATCGGCTGCGCGTGCTGGAGATGGGTGTAGCCGGGCATGACCGTGCCCGCCTCGGCCTCCACTTTGGCAAGCAACACCGCGCGCAGATCCAGACAGGCGGAGAGCAGCCGCTCGCCGAGCGCCCGCGCCTTGAGCCGGTCCAGCGTGGACTTCAGGTCGTTGCGGGAGCGGGCCAGATGCAGCCGCCCGGCCTCGGGCCCGGCGCGCTCGGTCAGTTCCGCCTCGTAGTTGAACCACGCGTCCTCTCGCTCGGGGTCGAGCGTGAAGCCCCCCGGCCCTTCGGCTTCGAGCGCCGCGATTTGGACGAGGAGGCGCCCGGCGACGGCGCCGTCCACCAGGCCTTGCTCGACCAGCATCACCAGATGCGCGCGGTTGATCGCCGTGAACCCCGGCAGCGCTTCGGCGAAACCGCGGAGCAGGAGCGGCCCGTTGATCCCCGCAATGATCTCAGGCGCCAACGCCTCCTCAAGGAAACCGCTGACCTTGGAGGCGTGGCGTTCAGGCGCGGCGAGGTGCGGAGCGGCGGAGCTCATGGCTTCTCCAGGGAGGTTTCCGCGACGACGGGGATCGTTTCTCCCCGCTCCACCTGTCGATAGACGGTGCGCGTATTCTTGATACGCCGCTCCAGCCAGCCGGTGAACAGGTTCAGGCTGAAGCAGATGACGAAATAGACGCAGAGTACAAAGCCATAGATGACGAAGGCTGGGCTCTCCCCGGTCATCATCGTCGTGCGCTCTACAATCACTTGCGCAGAGCGCAGAAACTCCATCGCGCCGACCATGGTGGCGAGCGCGGTTGACTGGATCAGGATCGAGAAAAGCCCGGTGAAGGCTGGCAGGATCGGCAGCAGGATCTGCGGCAACAAGACGAGGAACATCGTCTCCGCCGGTCTCATGCCGAGCGCCAGCGCACTCTCCCGCTGATGCTTCGACAGGGCGTTGAAGCCGCCGCGGATGATCTCCGCCCCGTTCGCCGCGCCCCAGCTTGTGAAGCTGACCAGCGCGGCCGCAAAAGGATCGAGCGAAAGCCCGACCAACGGCGCGCCGAAATAGACGAAGAGAAGATTCACCACGAGCGGGATGTCGCGAAAGAACTCCACATAAACCACGCTGAACCAGCGCAGCGCCCGCCATCGCGAGACCGAGGCCAGCCCAACGATCAGCGAGAGGACGGTGGTGCAGGCCAGCGACATGGCGGCCAACTGGAAGGTGACGATCAGGCCGCGCCATAGAAGCGGCAGGCCCTCAATGATTAGCTGCATGGCGCTCTCCTCATCGTGTCCGGAATGGCGCGTGAAGCACCACTTCGATTCGCCGGACCATCGCCGAGAGCAGCAAGACGATGCAGAGATAGATGGTGCCGATAGCGACGAACATTTCCAGCGTCCGGAAATCCATCGCCATCCGGTTCATCGCCACGAAGGTCAGCTCGGCCACGCCGATGGCCTGGAGATAGGAGGAGTTCTTCAGGACCGACACGGCGGTGTTCAGCATCGCCGGGATGCAGACCCGCAACCCTATCGGCAAGGCCACAAGCCGCAGATAGAGCATCGGATGCAGGCCCAGCGAATAGGCCGCTTCCCGCATGCCGCGCGGCACGGCGCTCAGCCCACCGCGCACGTTCTCGGTGTTGTAGGCTCCGCCCCAGAGGGTCAGCGCCAGCACCCCTGACCAGAACCCGCTGAGCCCGAGCCCAAACGATGCGAGCCCGTAGAAAATGAAATAGATCTGCACCAGCAACGGCGTGGAGCGAATGAAGTGCACATAGGCCGTTGCGATCTGCGACAGGACGGGCACCCGGAACATCCGCATGCTGGCGCAGAATGCGCCGATAAGCACAGAGAAGGCGATGGAGATGAGGCTCACAAGAAGCGTCATCCACAACCCATCCAGCAGGTCCGGAGTCGCGCCCCAGATGTAGGGAAAGCTGAAATTGTAGTTCATCTCGGCCGATCTGCGGGAAAGGATCCGGACGGCGGCGCGCGCAGCGTGGCCACCTCGTTGCGCGCGCGCACCTTATTCGGCGGGTTTCTGGGAGAGATCCCAGAAATTCAGCTTCACTTCGAGGTCATCGTCATTTGCATAGGTCTCGAACCACTCGCGGTACTTGCCCTCGGCTGCCATGCGGTCAAGCGAGGCGTTCACATAGGCGAGCCATTCGGTCTCACCCGGCCGTACGGCCGCGCCACGGGTGCCTATCTTGTAGGTTTCGTCGATCAGGCGGATCTTCGGGTTCTTCGCTACCAGCGACATCAGCACCGGCGTGTCATGCGCATAGCCGTCGACCCGGTCCTGCATAAGCGCCTGAAGGCTGTCAGAGACGCCATCGAGCAGGAGCATCTCCACCTCGGAATAGTTCTCCTCGAAGAAGGGGATCTGCCAGGCGCCCTTGATGAAAGCGACGGTCTTGCCGTTCATGTCGGCGAGGGCATTGTATGGATCTTCGGCCCGCACGATCAACCCCGAGGAAGACCACGCGTAGGGATTGGTGAAATCGATGACCTCCTCGCGCTCAGCGTTGATCCCCATCGTGGCGATGATGATGTCGATCTTGTCGCCGAGTAGCGCGGGAATGCGGTTGGATCCGGTGACGCACACCATCTCCGCCTCGGCGTCCGGGCCGAACGCGTATTTCGCGATCTCATGTCCCATCGAGACCTCGACGCCGATCGTCTTGCCGGAATTATCTAGATAGCCTTCCGGCGGGTAGTCGCATTTTACGCCGACGCGGACCTTGCCCGCATCTTTGATCGCGGCAGGCAACGG
The DNA here is from genome assembly GCA_040904645.1 of Paracoccaceae bacterium. Taxonomy (GTDB): domain Bacteria; phylum Pseudomonadota; class Alphaproteobacteria; order Rhodobacterales; family Rhodobacteraceae; genus Pikeienuella. The sequence continues at coordinate 19,557 of JBBDTD010000243.1, read as the reverse complement.
TGGCATCTCGTCCGCTTGGGCGGCTCCCGAGATCACTGTCGCGGACAACGTGAAGGCGGCGAACGCCGTTGCAGCGAAACCGCTCCGGCGAAGGTTCTTGTAATGTGCGATCACTCTCATCTCCTTGTTGGTGTAGATCGTGCCCAGCCGTCACGCACGGCCTTATGCGCATCGAAGCGCTCGCCGCCGCATTGCGGCTGGTTCAGCGTCTAGTTTTGCGATGAACTCTCGGTTCCATCGGACTTTAGCATTTTGTTGCGCTGCAATGAAGTCAATGCATAAATATCCATAAATCCATAACCTAAACTCATGAAGGTCAATCATGTCCGAACCGAAGGTCACCATTCGTCAGATCGAAACCTTTCGGGCGGTCATGGTTTCCTCCTCGATGACGGAGGCGGCACGGCTGCTTTCCGTGACCCAACCTGCGGTGTCGAAGATAATCGCCCAGCTCGAATTAGAGATTGGTTTCCCTCTTTTTCATCGGGGCAAGGGGCAATTGCGACCAACCGACGACGCCTATACCCTCTATTGTGAGGTGGAGAAGAGTTTCAGCGGGCTCGATCGCGTGGCCCGCGCCGCGAAACGCATCCGCCACCGAGCCTCGGGCAGCTTGAGGCTCGCGGTGCTGCCGACCTTCTCTTCCGGCTTTGTGCATCGCGTCGTCCGGTCACTCTACGCGCAAGGCGATGACATCCAGCTTTCGATCCAGAACTACAATTCCGACGAGAGCGTGGATTTCGTCGCCTCCGGCATCTGCGACCTCGGATTCGTCATGACGCCGGTAGACGCCACCCGCGTGCAGGTCGGGCCCGTCATGGCGGTGCCGTCCTTCTGCTTGCTTCCGCCGGGGCACCGGCTCAGCGAGAAGGAGGTGATCTCCATCAGCGACCTTGCGGGGGAAGACTTCATCGCCACTTCCGAAGGCACGTCGAGCCGGCTAAGGACCGATGCGTTGTTCGACTCGATGAACGTGGCGCGAAACCTCCGCATCGAAGCGCGATGGGCGATGACCATCAGCAATCTGGTCAGGGAGGGGCTTGGTTGCGCTATATTGGACGCGTTCGCCGCCTCCAGTTTCGCGCAGCAGGGCGGCACGGTTAAGCCCCTGACCGAGAGGGTGGACTTCACCTTCGTCTGCATCACCCCTCGAGTAGGCGCCGCTTCGAACCTGACCAAGCGCTTTATGGCCGTGTTCGAGACAGAGTTGAGTACGTTTCAGGAAAGCTGCGCAGAGCTTGGCCGGACTCCTTCTGACCTGCTCCCCTGAAACCTCCGCAGTTGGAAGTTAGTCTGTTCCTCAACCGAGGAGATGGACGATGAAGAGATCACGGTTCAGCGACGAGCAGATCATCGGGATTTTGAAGGAGCATCAGGCTGGCGCGACGGCGCAGGAGCTGTGCCGCAAGCACGGTGTGAGCGATGGGAGAAGCCGCCGGATCGAGTCGACCTTCATCGGCGTTTCCGCACCACGAGGCGACGCACTGGACGGTGCGCGCGATGGCCAAGGCGGTCGGCCTCGCGGCCTCGACGGTGCAGAAGATCTGGAAGGCGCACGGCCTCGCGCCGCATCGCTGGCGCAGCTTCAAGCTTTCCAACGATCCCGCCTTCGCCGAGAAACTGCACGACGTCGTCGGTCTCTACGTCGCTCCGCCAGCCCATGCCGTGGTGCTCAGCATCGACGAGAAGTCGCAGATCCAGGTGCTTGATCGCACCCAGCCCGGCCTGCCGCTCAAGAAAGGTCGGGGAGCGACCATGACCCACGATTACAAGCGCAACGGAACCACCACGCTCTTCGCCGCGCTCAACGTGCTCGACGGCACGGTGACGGGGCGCAACATGCAGCGCCACCGCCATCAGGAGTTCATCTGCTTCCTCAATGCGTTCGAGCGCGACATCCCCGCCGGCAAGGTGGTGCACGTCATCCTCGACAACTACGCTGCCCAGAAGCACGCCAAGGTTCGCGCCTGGCTGGGACGCCACCCGCGCTGGACCTTCCACTTCACCCCGACCTCCGCGTCATGGCTGAACGCCGTCGAGGGCTTCTTCGCCAAACTCACCCGCCGCCGCCTTAAGAACGGCGTCTTCCACTCCATCGTAGACCTGCAGGCCGCCATCAACCGCTTCCTCACGGAGCATAACCAGACCCCGAAACCCTTCGTCTGGCGCGCCGACCCCGACGCGATCATCGCTGCTCGAAACCGGGGGTTCCAAGTGTTGGAGTCAATCCACTAGTGTCCACCCGCATGGGTCTACTCGGTCCCGCTGCGGCTTCGCTTTGAACGTGGAATTTGGCTTCGTCGGATGATCTCCTGAATGGCGGTCTCCATCGACGGTCTGAGCGCGTCGAGCGAGGGCTTCACATATCTCGCGCCGGTGACGGTCTGTGGCGTGTGGTTGAGGAGCCGTCCGACGATTTCCTCGAGCACGCCGGCCTCGACGGCGACCGCCGCAAAGGTGCGCCGATGCGCGTGCGGCGACCAATCAAGCGATGCGGGGTTGGCGAGATGCCCGGACGCCGCCTTCGGCGATGGAAACACCCATTCGCGGCGAAACTCCCTCAGCGGTTCGAGGATCTCATGATGGATCGCGTTGATCGGCAGGTCGAACGCGCGTCCGTTCTTCGTCATGGGCAGGTGGATACGATCCTCGTGAACGTCGCGCCAACGCAGCGTGAGCGCCTCGGCTTTCCGGAATCCGGTGAAGAGGATGAAGCGGTAGAATGCGGCGTGGATTGGGTTCTCGAGCGCGTCGACCTGCCGCCGCCATTCCTGAAGGTCCTCGATGATCGGCGCCTTCACATGCTCCTCGTGCCATTCGATGGCCACGGTCGGGGTTTCCGGGAGGGGAGTGGTCCGGCGCGCGTGGTTCCAAATCGTCCGGAAGGCCCGAAAAAGGTGGTTCGCCAGCGACGGCCGGTCGGCCAGCTTGGCATGGCGCTGCACGACCATCCGTCGGTCGATCTCATCGAGCCGAAGCTTCAACCAGTCGCCGAGATGATTGTGGAAGATGCCGCGAACATTCTCCTTGTTGTCCTCGGAGCGCAGGCGCGGCCGCGCCAGATAGGTCTCCATTGCATCGAGCAGGGTAGGGGGCCCGATCTCGAATGATCGCCCCGCGCCGCGCGCTAGTTCGAGCTCCAGCGTCTTCGCCGCCTGCCGCGCGGCCTCCGCCGAGATCACCGGATGGCGACCGATGAGCTTGCGCGTTGTCCGGCCGCCGACATCGCGCTGATAATAGAAGGTCTTCGCCTTCTTGCCGACGAAGAGACCGAAGCCTCTGACCTCGGTGTCCCAGTACTTCCGGACGCCGGTTTCGACGTTGGGAACGCGCTTCAGATATGTCTCGGTGAGCTTTGGCATGTGCAGGTTTTTTGCAGGTAACTGGATGATATCAGGTGCGACTGGATGCAAGTAGATGCAAGACAATCTGCAACAGGATGAAAGAGTTAGCAACTGGATGATGTTAAATGCGGGTGAGAATACCTGCTTGGGAAGCAAAAGCTCTACCATTGAGCTACACCCGCATGCCTCGTCCATGTACGGGCATGCATGAAATTCGTCAAGCAGGTCGTTCATCTGCAGGGCGTTTCGACCCTGGGGATTAAGGAGCCTCATGGGTGAACTAGGCGGCGCAACATTAAGAAAGGATTGCTTTTTATGGCTGGAGGTTGGGCGCGCGATGGCGCGGTGAGCGAGCAGATCGAAGCGTCGATCGCAGAAGAGCTTGAACGGATGCGCTTGCGGGTTCACGGGCGGCTACACCATCATCAAGGTTTACATGCGCGAGCGTGATCAGCGTCGCCAGGAGGTGTTTGTGCCGCTGGCGCATCCACCCGGCCATGGACAGGCCGATTTTGGCGAGGCGATGGTGGTGATCGGCGGCGTGAAGCGGAAGGCACACTTCTTCGTACTCGACCTGCCGCATAGCGACGGCTGCTATGTTCGGGCCTATCCGGCGGCGGTGTCAGAGGCCTGGGTAGACGGTCACGTCCATGCGTTCGCCTTGTTCGGCGCCGTGCCGCAATCGATCGTCTACGACAATGATCGCTGCCTTGTGGCCAAGATCCTGCCCGACGGCACGCGCAAGCGCGCTACGCTGTTCAGCGGGTTTCTGTCCCACTACCTGATCCGGGATCGCTATGGCCGTCCGGGGAAAGGCAACGACAAGGGGAATGTCGAGGGGCTTGTTGGCTATGCCCGTCGCAACTTCATGGTGCCGATCCCGCAGTTTGCGACATGGGAGGTATTCAATGGCTGGCTGGAAGAGCAATGCCGCAAGCGTCAGCGCGACAGGCTGCGGGGTGAGAGCGAGGCGATCGGGGAACGGTTGCAGCGCGATCTGGCCGCCATGCGCGCATTGCCAGCCTCGCCGTTCGACGCTTGTGATCAGGCCAGCGCCAAGGTAACGGCCCAGTCGCTCGTGCGCTACAAGACCAACGACTATTCCGTCCCCGTCGCCTACGGCCATAGAACTCGCCGCGCTGCAGAAAACCCTGAATATGGTCGCGCTTGCTGTTGAGCAGGAACGTGTAGGTTTGTCCGTCTTTTTCGACGCTCGAAAAGTGAAGTTCTTCGTCGAAAAAGACGGTTGGCATCAATCTTTGCTCCTTGGGGGCGCCGGAAGCTTGGACGCGGGTGATCGGAAAACCTGGGCGCACTTAGCCGACATTCCCCAAGAGGCATGCTCACTGACGTCAAGATCGCCTGAACAGGCCAGCAGATCAAGTGTTTCGCTCTCCAAGCGCCGCTTGCGTTCGCTGGACCGCTCGAATCCGGGCAGATCGGGCCGCAAAGTCGCGTTTTCCTTGTTTGGAAGCGACGTTTCTCAGCGGAGCAGGCAGCCTGAGCGCGTCATCCAGTTCGCGCATCGGGGCGCGTGGTTGGTGTGGTTGTCGCGAATCTCTATGCCGGCGCAGCCGCTTCGCCGTTGTCACGCGCTTGCCATTCAACGCGGGGAGGGAGTATTCTGGTCTGTATACATATAAGAGCGCAGGCGAACATCCATGCAGGACGAGATTTCCAAACAGGCTTCGGGGCGTCTTTCCAACGACACCTTGACCGGTGCTGAGGCGGCTGTTCTTACGCTGGCCGCCCATGACGTCAGCCACATATTCGGGCTGTGCGGCGACACCAGCCTGCCTTTCTACGACGCTCTGGCGCGGCTCAATCATGGCATGACCCATGTGTTGAGCCGCGATGAGCGGTCCGCCGCCTACATGGCTGACGCCTACGCCCGCGTCACCGGCAAGGTCGGCGTCTGCGAGGGGCCTTCGGG
>JBBDTD010000243.1:0-14270 GCA_040904645.1 Paracoccaceae bacterium | reverse complement strand
TCGGGCGGCGGGGCGACTTATATCCTGCCGGGAGTGGTGGAGGCGAACGAAAGCTCCTCGGCGATGGTCTGCATCACGTCGGATGTTCCTGTCACTTCGCGGGGGCGCTATCCGCTGACCGAGTTGGACCAGACTGCGATGTTCAAGCCGCTCACGAAGATCGCGACCACGATCGACCATGTGGACCTGATCCCCGATGTCCTGCGCAAATCATTCCGCGCCGCCACCACCGGGCGGCCCGGCGCCGCCCATATCGCGCTTCCCTATGACGTTCAGAAACAGACGCTGGATCCGTCCAGGGTCTGGGCCATGCCGCGGCACGGTCACTTCCCCGCCTATCGCGCCGGTCCCGATCCCGACACGGTTGAAGAAGCGGCCAAAATCATCGCCGCCGCGAAATCCCCGGTGATCATCGCTGGCGGCGGCGTGATCATCAGCCGGGCGATGGAGGAGTTGGCCGAACTGGCGACGATCCTCCGGTCCCCCGTGGCCTCGACCGTATCCGGCCATGGCGCGATCTCGGATCTGCACCCGCTCGCCGTAGGGGTGGTTGGCGCCAATGGCGGCACCGACGCGACGCGCGAGGTGGTCAGCGCCGCCGATTGCGTGATCTTCATCGGCTGTCGCGCCGGGTCCACCACCACGGAACATGGCAAGGTGCCGGGCGCCGGAGCGTCGATCGTCCATATCGATATCGATCCGATGGTGGTCGGCGCGAATTATCGCTGTGACGCGGGCATCGTGGCGGACGCCAAGCTGGCGCTCGACGCGCTGCTGGCGTCGGTGCGCGCGCGCGATCTGCGGGCGGGCGGCGCCTTGGCTGGAACGCTGGAGGCGATGCGGGCGAAGAAATGGGAGGTGTTCAACCGCCTCGCCCTCTCGAACGATCGCCCGATCCGGCCCGAGCGCCTTCTGGCGGCGTTGCAGAACCACATGCCGGAGGACGGGGTCATTGTCGCCGATCCCGGCACGCCCTGCCCCTATTTTTCCGGCTATTACCGCTTTCCGCGCGCCGGGCGCCATTTCATCACCAATCGGGCGCATGGCGCGCTCGGCTTCTCGCTCGCCGCCGGGATCGGCGCTTGCTATGGGCGGCCCGGATCGACCGTGGTTTCGGTCATGGGCGATGGCAGCTTCGGCTTCGCCGTCGGCGAAATGGAGACGCTGACGCGGCTGAACATACCGCTGAAGATGATCGTGATCTCCAATTCCTGCTTTGGCTGGATCAAGGCCAGCCAGAACTCGGGCTATGGGTCGCGTTATTTCTCGGTCGATTTCTCGCAGACCGACCACGCCCGCATCGCCGAAGCCTATGGGATCAAATCCTGGCGTGTGGAAGACCCCGCCAAGGTCGATCAGGCGGTGAAGGAAGCGCTGGCGCATGATGGCCCGGCGCTGATCGACATCGTCAGCCAGACGCTTCAGGACACCAATGTCCCGGTTTCGGCCTGGATGGGGTGAGCCGCCAGGCATGCGCGGCGGCTGTCAGAGCGTCAGGCCGCCGTTCACATGAATGCTCTGGCCGGTCAGATAGCTGGATTCGGCGGAGAGAAGGAACGCCGCGACGGCGGCGACTTCGTCGCGAGCGCCGATGCGGTTCATGGGAATGGCTGCGGTCACAGTCCGCCACTGCGCCGGGCTCAGCGAAGAGGGCGTGCCCGGCTCCTTCTCCACATAGCCGGGCACCACGGCGTTCACCGTGACGCCGCGCGGCGCGAGGTTGGCCGCGAAGACACGCACCTGCGCTTCAAGCGCCGCCTTGGCGGGGGCGGTCGCGGCGTAGCTGTGGGTCTTGGTGCGGTGGGCGCCAAAGGCGCTGACGCAGACGATGCGCCCGCGCCCGTCCGTCAGCCGCGTCGCAGCCATCGCGGCGAGCCGGTGAAAGGCGATCGGCATCGCTTGCAGGCTTTCGTCGAGCGCCGCGACCGGCGTGTCGTCTATCGCGCCGAGCCTGGCGTAGCCTGCGGCGAAAGTGAACCCGGTCAGGCTGCTGGAAGGCGATGCGTCCAGCCAGTCCTGAACCGCGTCAAAGGGCGCCTCATCCTCGGTTCGCCCGACGCAGGTCGCGACCTCGGCCCCCGCCGCCCGGCATGTTCCGGCGACGGCGTCGAGCCCCGTCCTGTTGCTCCCCGTATGAAGCAACAGGCCGACGCCCGGCCCCGCCAGCCGCCGCGCCAACGCGGCCCCGACGCCGGAGCCTGAGCCGATGATGACGTGACGCTCCATACCGCCTCCTTTCACGCCCTGGCGAGCGTATGGACATGCCCATAGGCTGCCTTGATCGCCGTAAGGATTTCGTCGTTGCGATGCATGATATGGCCGCGCATCGCGGCGATCGCGCCATCCTTGTCGCGCGCCCGGATGCGGTCGAGGATTTCGCGGTGCTGCGCCTGCGTGCCGGCGCGCCGGCCCTCCATGGCGATCCAGCGCACCAGATGGATGCGATCGTTGAGATTGGCCAGCATCTGGCGCATCACGTCGTTGCCTGCCGACTGAGCCAGCGTGTCGTGAAAGCGAATATCGAGTTCCATCAGCCGGTCGACCGACGCGTCAGGGGATTCGGCCGCGCTTTCGGCGAGGAACCCGGACAGCGCTTCCAGCGCCTCGTCCGTAGCCCGCTCGCAGGCCAGCCGGGCGATGCAGCATTCCAGTTCCTGGCGCGCCTCGAACAGGTTGCGCACCAGTTCGGGCGCAAGGTCAGGCGCCGAAAACCCGCGTTCCCGGTTCGCCAGCAACCCCTCGGCCGCCAGCCGGTTCAGCGCCTCGCGCAGCGGCGTGCGGCTGGTGTTCAGCCGCACCGCGAGCGCCACCTCGTTGATCCTCTGGTTGGGGTGAAAGGCGAAACGCAGCAAAAGCTCGCGCAGCTCCTCATACGCCCTTTGTGATGAAGAGACGCGGTGAACGACGTGTTCGTTTTCTGAGGCAAGCATGCCGAAAGCTCCGGATCTCGTTTGTATTCCAGTTTGTATGCAGGTGAGATCGCGCGTCAATGAGGCGTTTGCCGCAGAAATGCGCCGCGCCGTACGGCGACCGCCCAATCTCCCGCGTTTTACAGGAAGCAGGAATGGGGAGCGAGATTCCCGCCTGTCGCGGCTCAGGTTGCCCGTTTACAGCTCAGATCAACCCGAGCGTCCTGAACGAGGCTTCTGCTTTGTCACCGATGACGACATGGTCGTGGACGGTCAGGTCGACCGCTTCGCAGGCGTTGCAGATCCTGATGGTCATATCGACATCCGCCGCGCTCGGCGTCGGATCGCCCGAAGGGTGGTTATGGACGAGGATGATGGCGCTGGCGTTCAGCTCCAGCGCCCGTTTGACCACTTCACGCGGATAGACCGGCACATGATTGACGGTGCCTTTGCCAAGCTCTTCATCGGCGATCAGGATGTTCTTGGCGTCGAGGAAGAGCACGCGGAAGTGCTCGATCTCCCGGTGGATCATCACGGTCCTGCAATAGTCCATCAACGCCGACCATGAGTTGAGGACGGACCGGTCCTTCACACTCGCCCGCCCCAGCCGCGCTGCGACCGTCTCCATCAGCCGGCATTGCACCACGACTGTCTCGGTCACGCCCTCCACGCTCATCAGGCGCGCGGCGGGGGCGCTGAGGACAGTGCTCAGATCGCCGAATTCCGCCAGGAGATTCTTCGCCAGCGGCTTGGTGTCGATGCGCCGGAACGCGGCGAAGAGAATCATTTCGAGGATTTCATAATCGGGCAGGCTATCGGGGCCGCTGGCCAGAAACCGCTGGCGCAGTCTTTCCCGGTGCCCCCAATAATGCGGGCGCCGATCGGGCGCGGGGCGGCCGTGGCTGCGAGAGGTTTCACTCTGGGCGCGTTCATAAACCTCGGGTGGGGGTGTTCGCGCCTCCAGCGCCTCAAGGCCCCTTAGAGCCTGTTCGCTGAAACCGGTCGCTTCGCGCGCCTGAGCTTTTCGCCACGTGCCAAACATGCGCGTCTCCGACCAATCGGCGAGTTAGATTCAATCTGTTCGCATTCTCACGGTTAACGGCGCGTTAAGAGGAGAACATCGCGGCGGTGCGCCCCAAGCCAACTCTTCCGGGCGACGCTGACGCCAGGCTGACGCAAGCTGGCCGTCAGAGCGGTGCGCAGCCTTGCGCGGCGCCGCCGCCTGTCAGCACACGGCGCCTAGAGCGCCTCGCGCCAGAAGACGGCGGTGAAGAGCACATAGACAGTCAGCATCTCCAGCCGGCCGAGATACATCCCGAACGCGAGTATCAGCTTCACGCCGTCATCAAGCGTCGCGAAGTTCCCGGCCGGGCCGATGATCGGCCCGATTCCGGGCCCGACATTGGCGAGCGCGGTCAGCGCGCCGCTCGCCGCCGTGGCGAAATCCAGTTCGAACGAGGCGAGCGCAAGGGTGAGAAACCCGAACGTGATGAGATAGAAAGTGAAGAAACACATGACTCCGGCGAGCGTGTCGCGGTCCACCAAGCGCCCTTCGTAGCGGAGCGTCTGGGTGATGTGTGGAAAGCGTGTCCGCCGCATCTCCTGCCACGCGCAGCGGGTCATGATGATCCAGCGCATCGCCTTGGCGCCGCCGGAGGTGGAGCCGGCGCAGCCGCCGACCGCCGTCAGAATGAAAAAGGCCGAGATCGGGAACGCGCCCCAGGCGGTGTAATCATCCGTCGCGTATCCCGTGGTCGTCAGCAAGGAGATGACGTTGAAGGCGACCATCCTCAGCGCGGTGAAAACCGGCTCCTCCTTCACGGTCACCAGCCAGAGCGTCAGGGTCAGCGTCGCGATCACGATGCCGGCGCTGAAATACCGCACCTGTTCGTTGCGCACTCTGCCTTTGGCCGCAATGCGGATGTACCAGGCGAAGGGGAGTGCGCCGAGGACCATGAAACACGTCGCCGCCCATTCGAGGAATGCGCTGTCAAAATGACCGAAGGAGGCGTCGTAATTCGAGTAGCCGCCTGTTGAAACGGTGGTCATCGCGTGGGTGACGGCGTCGAAGAAATCCATGCCGCCGGCGACGTAGATGGCGCAGCAAATCGCGATGAGGCTGACATAAATCACCAGCGTGGCGAGGGCGAACTGGGCGGCGGTGCGAAGTTCCTTTTCGCCCTTGTCGGAGCTTTCGGTGCGAAAGAGCTGCATGCCGCCGATCTTCATGAAGGGCAGGAGCGCGATGCCGGTGACGATGAACCCGACGCCGCCGATCGCCTGAAGGACGGCGCGCCAGAAGAGGATCCCGTGGTCCGTGTCGTCCAACCCCGTCATCACCGTGGAGCCGGTGGTGGTGATGCCAGACATCGCCTCGAAGAACGCATCCGTCGCGGAAAGAGAAGAAATCATCAGCGGCAGGGCGCCGGCGAGCGCGGCGGTCATCCAGACGGAGGCGGTGAGGAGAAAGGCGTGAACGCGGCGCACGGCGTCGGGCGTTCCCTGCGACGCAAGGCAGATGAGCGCGCCTATCGCGCCGGCGATCAGCGCGGATTCGGCGAAGAGGGTCGCCGTCTCCTGAAAGAGGATCGCCGTCAGCGCCATGAACGCCGCAGCGAGGATAAGGGTCAACCCGTTGACGAAGAAAACGAAACTCACGAGCGGCACTCGCTGCTTAAGACTGCCGCGTAGTGCGGACGATATGCGCCGCGAGGTTTCACGATCAGGGAGGTTTCTTCAACCTCGTTTCGTCTATTCGAGAAGATTGCGGCAAGGTCATGCGGCGGACGCGAGCCCGCCGCACGCTAATCCCTCACGCCGGGCCGGAGCCTTGCGTCGCGGTGTAGACCGCATAGAGCGACTGGCTCGCCGCCATGAAGAGGCGGTTTCGTTTCGGCCCGCCAAAGCAGAGATTGCCGCAAACTTCGGGCAGGCGGATACGGCCGAGCAGCTTGCCTTCAGGGCTCCAGCAAGTGGCGCCGCTATAGCCCACGGCCCGGCCCGCATTGCTGGAGCACCAGAGATTGCCGTAGACGTCCGTGCTCAGCCCGTCAGGCCCGCATTTCACGCCGTCGACCATGCAATCGGTGAAAAGCCGCCGCCCGGAAAGCGTTCCGTCATCACCGACGTCGAAGGCGATGACCTCGCCCTTGCCGCCCTCGCCCTGATCGCCGGGGCCCTTGCCGGTGGAGGCGACATAGAGAGTCTTCTCATCGGGCGAAAAGCAGAGCCCGTTCGGATCTGGCGCATCCTCCTCCGTCGCGACGCGGGTGATCGCGCCGTCCGGGGCCACCCGGTAGCAGGCTGTCTCCATCTCTCGCACCGCCTCACCGATTTCCGGGGGTTGGCCGAGGCGGTTGTTGACCTTGCCGGCGGCGTTTGACGGGCCGCCAGGGGCGTCCGGCGCACCTTCGTAAAGTTGCCCGCCATAGGGCGGATCGGTGAACCAGTAGGAGCCGTCGGTATGCGCCACGACATCGTTCGGGGAATTCAGGCGCTTGCCTTCGAAACTGTCGGCGATAACGGTGATCGAGCCGTCAAGCTCATAGCGCACCACGCGGCGGGTCAGATGTTCGCAGGAAAGCTGGCGGCCCTGATGGTCGAACGTGTTGCCGTTCGAGTTGTTGGAAGGCGCGCGGAATTCGCTGACATGGCCGTCATCCTCCAGCCAGCGCATCTGCCGGTTGTTGGGGATGTCGCTCCAGACCAGGAACTTTCCAACGGAGTTCCACGCTGGTCCTTCGGCCCAGAGCGCGCCGGTCCATAGCCGTTGCACCGGGGCGTTGGGCTGCGCCAGGCCGTTGAAGGACGGGTCCACCGCGATGACGTCCGGATCCCAGAAATAGACGTTTGGCGCGGCGTCAGGCGCGAAGCTGCGCGGCGGCGTGGTGACGGTGCTTGGCGGATCGACCGGTCCCGCGCCTTGCGCCCGCGCGGCGGCGGAGCCGAGCGCAAGCCCTGCCGCGCCGACCCCGAGCGCGCCCAGCGCCTGGCGGCGCGAAAGTGGCCCGGCGCCCGCGGGCCATTTTGTATCTTGCTGCATTTGTTCCTCCCAGAACCGTTTTGCGCCTCCTATATACAAGTTTAAGTAGAGTAATCGAACTGATTTATGGCGCGCGCTTGCGGGGCCGCGACTGCGGCCGGTGGCGTACCGCCGCGTCGCGCCGTTCGAGTGACAATACCGATAATCAGTTGTGCTATAGAACCCTGATGGTTGAGCCGCGCGCGCCCTCGCCGCCGATACGACCGGAAGCGGACCCGCCGCGCCCGGCGAAAGACCACCTGAAATCCGGGCGCCCAGGACTTGATCGGAAGGAAATCTGGCGGCTTTCCTCGCGCCCGGCATGGTCGATCCGCAGCCGGCGGGGCAGCGTCGCGCCCTTCCTCGACCTGATCCGGGGGCTTTTCCGCCGCCGCTGAGAAAATCCGGCCCCCGGGCGCCGGTTTCCGGCTTGCGCGGCGGCGGCGCATCTGGGCGGGTTGGGAACTGGAAGAGGAGCGAAGCCCATGAAAACTCACGTCCGCGTTGTGGTTATCGGAGGGGGGGTCGTTGGCTGCTCCGTTCTCTATCACCTCACCAGGCTGGGCTGGTCGGACGTGATGCTGGTGGAGCGTTCAGAGCTGACCTCCGGCTCCACCTGGCACGCGGCGGGCGGGTTTCATACGCTGAACGCCGATACGAACATGGCGGCGCTTCAAGGTTATACCATCCGGCTCTACAAGGAGCTGGAGGCGATCACCGGCATGTCCTGCGGGCTGCATCATGTCGGCGGCGTCACCCTCGCTGACACACCCGAGCGCATGGATTACCTGAAGGCGGAGCGCGCCAAGCACCGCTATATGGGGCTGGAGACGGAGCTGGTGACCCCGGAAGAAATCCGCAAACTCTCGCCGATCACGAATGTCGAAGGCGTGCTTGGCGGGCTTTACGACCCGCTCGACGGGCATCTCGACCCGTCGGGGACCACCCACGCCTATGCGAAAGCGGCGCGGATGGCGGGGGCTTCGATAGTGCTGCGAACCCCGGTGCTGGCGACCACGCCGCGCGCCGATGGCGGCTGGGACGTGGTGACGAAGGAAGGGGTGATCCACGCGGAGCATGTGGTGAACGCCGGCGGGCTCTGGGCGCGGGAGGTCGGCGCGCTCGCCGGGCTTTTTCTGCCGCTGCATCCGATGGAACATCAGTATTTGATCACCGAGGAGACGCCCGAGGTTTACGAGCATGGCTCGGAACTGCCGCACATGATGGATCCGGGCGGCGAAAGCTACCTCCGGCAGGAGGGGCGGGGGCTTTGCATCGGGTTTTACGAGCAGCCTTGCGACCCGTGGGCGGTGGACGGCACCCCGGCGGATTTCGGCCATGAACTGCTGGAGAACAAGCTGGAGCGGATTTCCGACAGCGTCGAATTCGCCTATCGCCGCTTTCCGGTGCTGGAGCGGGCGGGGATCAAGTCCGTCATCAACGGCCCCTTCACTTTCGCGCCGGATGGCAACCCGCTGGTCGGCCCGGTTCCCGGGCTGAGGAATTACTGGTCCGCCTGCGCGGTGATGGCCGGTTTCAGCCAGGGCGGCGGGGTCGGGCTCTCATTGGCGCAATGGATGATCGAGGGGGAGCCGGAGCGGGATGTATTCGCGATGGATGTCTCGCGTTTCGGCGAGCTCAGAACCGACCGCGGCGCCGGGCGCTGGATCACGCCGGGCTACACCCGCGCGAAGGTGCGCGAGAACTACCAGCGCCGGTTCTCCATCGGCTATCCGAACGAGGAATTGCCCGCCGCGCGGCCGATGCAGACGACGCCCGCCTATCCGATATGGAAAGAGCAGCGCGCGGTGTTCGGCGCCGCATTCGGCATGGAGGCGGTGAACTATTTCGCGCCCGAGGGCGAGCCCTTGTGGGAGACGCCGTCGTTCCGCCGCTCCAACGCTTTCGACGCTGTGGCGGCCGAGGTCATGGCGGTGCGGGACGCTGTCGGGATCAATGAGATCCACAATTTCGGCAAATACCTGGTGACGGGACCGGGGGCGCGGGGCTGGCTGGACGCGATCATGGCCGGGCGCATCCCGAAGCCGGGGCGGCTTTCGCTGACGCCGATGCTGTCGCCAAAGGGGCGGATTATCGGTGATTTCACCGTCACCTGCCTGAACGAGGAGCGGTTCCAGCTGACAGCGAGCTTCAGCGCGCAGGCCTTCCACATGCGATGGTTTGAGGCTCAACTTCCTGATAACGGAGTCCGGATCGAGAATATCTCGACCCGCCGCGTCGGCTTTCAGATCGCGGGGCCGAACGCGCGGCGACTGCTGGAGCGGGTGACGCGGGCCGATATCTCCGCCGCCGCGTTCCGTTTCATGGACGCGAAGGAGATGGATGTCGGACTTGCGGAGGCGCTTGTGCAGCGCGTTTCCTATACCGGCGATCTCGGCTATGAGATTTACGTCGGCGCGGAGGATCAACGGACGCTTTACGTTACGCTTTCCGAGGCAGGTGAAGAGCTTGGCCTGCGGCCCTTCGGGATGCGGGCGATGATGAGCCTGCGGCTCGACAAGTTCTTCGGCTCCTGGCTCAGGGAATATTCGCCCGATTACACGGTGTCGGAGACGGGGATGGACCGCTTCACCGCCTGGAACAAGCCCGCTGACTGGATCGGCCGTGAAGCGGCGATGGCGGAAAAGGCGGCCGGGCCGACGCGCAAGCTGGTCGCTTTCGCGGTCGAGGCGCGGGACGCTGACGTCGTCGCTTATGAGCCGATCTGGATAGACGGCGCGGTGCAGGGGTTCTGCACTTCGGGCGGCTATTCGCACTACGCGAAAACCTCTGTCGCGCTCGGCTTCGTTCCCGCCGCGCGGGCGGTCGACGGACTGGAGGCTTCGATCGAGATACTGGGCGAGATGCGCAAGGCAAGGCTGATCACGACGCCGCTTTTCGACGCAGATGGGGCACGGATGCGGGGCTAGTCGGGCGGCCGATTTCGCGGGGCCTCGTCGTGTTCATCAGATGAGCGACCCGAAGCGGATGACGCAGTTTGCGCGCGGGCCGGAAGCGGCGTTCGTGGTCCGCCGCTTGCGTTCGATTCCGCCGCTTCCTTCCGAGCTTTTCTTCAGGCGCCCGTCGACTCAATTTGTCAAAATCATCCTTTCTCTTTATATGGATAGCCATTCATAAACCCTCCGAAGGATACGCCAGATGCATCTCGACACCCTCCTCGGCCCGGTCGGCGCGCGCCCCATTGAAGCAGCGCTTGTCGGCGCTGGCGAGTTCGGCCGCACGTTCATCTCGCAGATGATTCTGGCGCCGGGGATGAGCGCCCGCGTGGCCTGCGATCTCGATGTCGAACAGGGGGTGAAATCCTTCGCCGCGGCCGGGGTGCCGGACGCGAAGATCTGCCGGACGCTGGAGGAGGCGCAGGCGGCGTTCGAGGCCGGCCATTCGATCGTCGTGCCTGACGCGTCCATCGCCGCCGGATTGCCGGTCGACGTGATCGTCGAAGCGACCGGCGATCCCGAAGCGGCGGCGGCGATCGCGGAGCTTGGCTTCGCAAAGGGCAAGCACGTGGTTATGGCGACGAAGGAGGCTGAAAGCGTCGTCGGCCCGCTGCTCGCTCACCGGGCGCGGCAGGCGGGGGTGGTCTACACCCCGGCGGAGGGCGATCAGCCCAGCTTGCTGATCGGCCTTGTTTCATGGTGCAGGTTGCTCGGGCTCGAAATCCTCGTCGCGGGCAAGGCGAGCGAATTTGATTTCGTCTACGACCCGACTGCGGCTGAAATCACCGCCCATGGCAAGACGCTTCGCTCGCTGGAGTTCGATGCGATGTGGCGGGCGGAGGGCGCTGGCGCGGCGCGCATCGCGCAGGAACGCTCTGCGCTGCTCAAGGACTTCTGGCGGCGCACGACCCCCGATCTTTGCGAGATGACCATCGTCGCCAACGCCACCGGGCTTATGCCAACGCGCCCTGACCTCCATGCGCCAGTGGCGCGCACACTGGAATTGCCCGATGTCTTCGCGCCGCCCGCCGATGGCGGCTTGCTCGAAACGCCGGGCGCGCTCGATATCTTCAACTGCCTGCGTCGGCCGGATGAAATGAGCTTCGCCGGCGGGGTTTTCGTCCTTGTGGCGGCGCCGGATGTCGCTACGGGTCTTCTGCTCCGCCAGAAGGGCATTCCGGCGAGCGCTGATGGAAAGCGGTTTCTCGTCAGCAACATCGTTCATCTTCTGGGCGCCGAAGCGCCGATGTCGATCCTTTCGGCCTGCCGTTCAGGCAAGTCCACCGCAGGCGACGATCTGCGCCCGCGCGTGGATCTGAGTGCGCGCGCCAGCGCGCCAATCCCTTTGGGCACGAAATTCGCGCTCGGCTGGCGGCACGCCATCGACAGCGTCTTTGCTCAAATGACCCCGGCGACGCCGCTGGGCGACGCCAACGCGGTCCCGCACTATTTGTTGCCGGGATCGGTGGCGAAAGTGGATATCCCCGAGGGGGCGACCATCACCGGCGCGATGATCGAGAGGCCGGCCGAGTCCGCGCTCTGGCGGATGCGGGCGGAGCAGGACGCGCTCTTCGCCAGTTGAAATGCGCGCGGGGCCGGCTGACCGGCCCCGCGGCGATTTCCGGATGAGCCGACGAGGCGGGCCCGCTCGTTCAGCGAACGGGCCGGCCGCCATCCACCATGAAATTCGAAGCGGTGATATAGGACGCCTCATCCGAGGCGAGCCAGAGGATCGGCAGCGCGATCTCGCGCGGGTCGGCCCAGCGCCGCATCAGGCAATCCTCCACAGGTTCGCCCAGCGTTTCCTCGCGCGACAGCCCCCGGCCCGCGCCCCGTCTGATATGAAACGGCGTCATCGTGTAGCCGGGGCAGAGCGAGTTCACGCGCACGCCATGCTCTACCTCCTCGAACGCCAAAGTGCGGCTCATCGCGATGATCGCCGCCTTTGTGGCGTCATACTGGCCCATGCCGGCGCGGCCCGATACGCCATAGGTCGAAGAGATATTCACGATGCTGCCCTTGCCCGACTTGCGGATCGAGGGCAGCGCGGCCTTCGCGACGTAGGCGTAGCTCAGGAGATTGATGTCGATGATCTGTTTCCATGTTTCGGCCTTCGCCTCCGCCAAGGGCTCATAGGAGCGGATGCCGGCGACGTTCACCAGTATGTCGAGCCCGCCAAACGCCTTTGTCGCTTCTGCGACGATGCGGATCGCCTCATCCTCGGTCGAGAGGTCGGCGGCGATGGCGAGAACGTCCGCGCCGGGAACCCTGGCGCGGATCTCACCCGCAGCCACGTCCAGCGCCTCAAGATCGCGATCGACGATGGCGACGCTGGCGCCTTCCTCGCAAAAGACTTGCGCGGTGGCGGCGCCGATGCCCCCGGCCCCACCGGTGATGATCGCTTTACGTCCGGCTAGTCGATCCGTCATGTCTGATCTCCGTATTCTCGGTTGTTTCAAGCGGCGAGCCAGGGGCGCGTCAGCTCAGATTGTCGACGATTATCTCTTCCTCAGCCTCGCGGCCCTGGGCGAAACGCACAAGGCCGGCGATGGAATAGATGGTCATCAGCGCGCCGGAGACCGGCACCGCAGCGTACCAGTAGGATTTGTCGAGGCGCAGGAAGGGCGTCGTCTCACCCGAATAAAGCGCGAACTCCGCGCCCTTGAGGGTCATCACCAGGGCGAGCGCCATCATGAGGATGCGGATGAAGAGGTCGATGGTGCGGCGGAGGGGCCGCGGGGCGGATTGCGCGATGAGCGCGACCTTGTAGAGCCCGCCTTCACGCCAAAGCGCCACTGCGCCGAGGAAGGTCATCCAGGCGAAGATCAGCTCCACGATCTCATCATAGCCGGCGATGGTGATGAAGGGAAACGTCCGGGTCAGCACATTCGCTCCGAGCAGGAAGAAGAGCGCGGCCAGGCCGATGATCACCCCCCATTTGCAGAGGAGGAAAACCAGCCGATCCAGCGCGCCGAGAAAACCGAGCATCACCGCGCCCCCCCGTGGCCGAAGAGCTCCGGCAGCCAGAGCACGACTTCCGGCACGAACGTCACAAGCATCAGGACAAGGAAGAGGCCAATGATATATGGCCACATCTCCTTGACCATATCGCCGACCGGCACGCCGCTGACCGACGAGACCGCGAAAAGGCATAGGCCCACAGGCGGGGTAACGAGGCCGATCATCAGGTTGAGCACCATGATGATGCCGAAATGAACCGGATCAACGCCGATCTGAAGCATGACCGGCAGGAGAATGGGGAAGGCGATGATGATCACCGCGACCCCCTCGATGAACATGCCGAGGACAAGCAGGATCAGGTTGACGATGATCAGGATCATCCAGGGATCGGAGGAAAGCGCGAATAGCGAGGCGATCACCGCGTTCGGGATCTGCTGCTGGATCAGCACCCAGCCGAAAGGCGCGGCCGCGGCGATGATGAACATCACCTGCACGGTCTGGCGGCCCGAGAGCCAGAGCATTTCGGGCAGATCCTTGAAGCGCAACTCGCGATTGACGATCATGCCGAGGATGAGCGCGTAGGCGGTGGCGACCACGGCCGCTTCGGTCGGGGTGACGAAGCCGCCGAGAATGCCGCCGACGACGAATACCGGCATCAGCACGGCCGGCGCGGCGTCGCGGAAGATCCTGCGCGCCTCGGGGCCGGCCGGCCTGTTCTCCATGATCGGCAGCTTCTTGCGTTTGGCCAGGAGCGCGATCACGATCATCATCGAGACGCCCATAAGCACCCCCGGCACGATGCCGGCGAGGAACAGCGCGCCGATGGAGACATTGGCCAGGCTGCCATAGATGACGAGCGGGATGGACGGCGGAATGATCGGCCCGATGGTGGATGAAACAGCGGTGATGGTCGCGGCGAAGCGGGGTGAATAGCCGGCCTCGCGCATCGCCTTCACCTCGACGATGCCGAGCCCGGCCGCGTCCGCGACGGCGGAGCCGGACATGCCGGAGAACATCATCGACGCGATCACGTTCACATGGCCGAGGCCGCCGCGAATGCGCCCGACGCAGAGCTGGGCCGCGGCGAAGATCCGCTCGGTGATGCCGCCGGCGTTCATCAGGTTTCCGGCCAGAATGAAGAACGGAATGGCGAGCAGCGGGAACGAGGTCGTCCCGACATAGAACCGCTGGATGAAGATGTAGAGCAGATCCAGCCCGGCGACCCAGTACATCGTGGCGATGGCCACAACCGCCAGCGCGACGGCGATCGGCGCGCCGATCAGGATGAGCGCGCAAAGGCTGAAGAGGAGTCCGGCGAGGAGCATGGAGGTGAACTCTCGGAAGAAGCTGGCGCCGACCGCGAGGGGCGGTGCGGAACGGCGGCCCCGGAGGGGCCGCCGGGGGGGGGTGGGGGTCAGGCGC
>JBBDTD010000242.1:0-23009 GCA_040904645.1 Paracoccaceae bacterium | reverse complement strand
GGGGGCGCCCGGGCCGGGCGGTGTTGGTGAAGCCGTGAATGTCGAAATGCGCCCAGGGGATTGCGGCGCCTACGAACCGGCGCAGGAACAGCGCGGCGGTGATCGCGCCGCCGAACCCGCCCGCCGGCGCGTTGTCGAGATCGGCGATCGATGAATTCAGGTCTTCATCGTAAGGGTCGTAAAGCGGCAGACGCCAGATCGGATCGCGCGACCTCAGCGCCGCCGCCTCCAGATCGGCGGCCAGCGCCGCGTCGTCGGTGAAATAGGGCGGCAGGTCCAGCCCCGTCGCCACCCGCGCCGCGCCGGTCAGCGTGGCGAGGTCGATCAGAACGCCGGGTTTTTCCTCGGAGGCGAGGGCGAGGGCGTCGGCCAGCACCAGCCGCCCCTCCGCATCCGTGTTGCCGATCTCCACGGTCAGACCGAGGCGGGAGGTCAGCACGTCGCCGGGGCGGAAGGCGCTGGCGGAAACCGCGTTCTCCACCGCCGGGATCAGCACGCGGAGCCGCACAGGCAGCCCCCGCGCCATCACCATATGCGCGATGGCGAGCGCGTTGGCGGCGCCGCCCATATCCTTCTTCATCAACCGCATGCCGGCGGCCGGCTTCAGATCCAGCCCGCCCGTGTCGAAGCAGACGCCCTTGCCGACCAGCGTCACCAGCGGCGCGCCCTCATCGCCCCAGCGCATGTCGATCAGCCGAGGCGCCTCGGCGGCCGCGCGCCCGACGGCGTGGATCATCGGAAAATTGGCTTTGAGCAGATCGTCGCCCATCGTCACCTCGATCGAAGCGCTGTGCTGAGCGGCGAGGTCGCGCGCGGCCTGCTCCAGCGCCGCCGGCCCCATGTCGTTCGCGGGCGTGTTGATGAGATCGCGCGCCAGCCAGGCGCCCTCCGCGATGGTCAGAACCCGCGCCGCATCGACGCCACTGGGGCAGACGAGCCGCGCCTTCTGGGGCGAGGATTTCTTGTAGCGGTCATAGCGATAGGCCGCGAGCAGCCAACCCAGCGCCGCTTCCTCGGCCTCCTCTGACGAAAGCGCGCCCTCGATCTGATAATCGCCCTCGGGCGCCTTCGCCGCGAAATCGGCCAGCGCAAAACGCCGCGCCGCGCGCGCCCGCGCATCGCCCCAGCCGAAAAGCGCGCCGCTGATCCCGCCGCCATCGCGCGGAAGCAGGACGATTTCGCCAAGCTTGCCGGAAAAGCCGTGGAGCTGCGCCCAGGCGGCGTCCGCTGCGGAAAGCTCCGCCAGCGCGGCCTCGGCCGCATCGACCTCGATCAGACGCAGCGACGTCGGAGACGACGCCAGCTTGTCCTCAGCGAAGGATGGCTTCATGTCAGGGGTACCTCCTGCAGGTCAAAGTCAATAATAAAGCCCGAGGCCAACGCTCCCGAGCCCAACCCCGATCCCCGCGCCGACGCTGACGCCGCCGCTGCCGATTCCGACGCCAAGCTGCGGATAGATGCGCGGATAGGATGGCCCGCGCGGCCCGTTATCATAGCCGCCGCCGTATCCATCGTCATAACCCTCATACGCACCACCCTCATACGCACCGTAAACCGGCGCGCCGCCGCTCCAGCCGTCCAGCCATGCCGCCTCATCCGCCGCCGAGAGCGGCGCGCCGCCCCGCGCGCAGGCCTCCCGGTAACGGGCGAGCTTGGCCGCTGGTTCCCCGTCATCGGCGTCGGCCCGGCCTACCGCCGCCCAACTCACCTCGCATTGCGCGGGGCTGAGGCTTGCGGTGCTCGCGGCGCAGGCGCCGAGGGCGAGGGTGAGGGCGCAGAAGGGAAGCGCGAAACGGATCATGCCAAGCTATCTAGTCCCGCCAAGCGGCGAAATCGAGGCGCCTCAGCGCCCGCCCGCAACATCGACGATGGCGCCGGTCACATAAGACGCCTCAGCCGAGAGCAGCCAGAGAATCGTCGCCGCCGTCTCCTCCGCGGTGCCGGCCCGGCCAAGCGGCTGATCCTTGCCTTGCGTCGCCACCCGGTCCGGCAGCCCGGCCGCCGCGTGGATGTCGGTGTCGATGATGCCGGGGCGCACCGCATTGACCCGGACCGAGGGCGCAAGCTCCAGCGCCAGCCCGCGCGTCAGGGTGTCCATCGCGCCCTTGCTCGCGGCGTATTCGGTGAAATTGAACGCCCCGCCAAGCCGCGCCGCAGCGGAGGAGACGATGACCATCGCGCCGCCCGGCCCGCCCTTCGCCGCCGGAATCCGCCGCGCGGCCTCACGCGCCGTCAAAAGCGCGCCGGTGACGTTGACGTCCACCACCCGCCGGATGCGCTCCGCGTCCATATCCGCGAGCGAGCCGACCGGCCCGACCACGCCGGCGTTGACGACGCACATATCCACCGGCCCCAGCGTCGCGCCCAGATCGAACAGCGCCGCGAGATGCGCCTCATCGCGCGCGTCGCCCTTCAGCATGGCGCAGTCCACGCCAAGCTCGCGCGCCGCCGCCGCCGTGGCTGTCGCGGCGGCTTCGTCCGAAACATAGGAAAACGCGACCGACCAGCCGCGCCGCGCCGCGCCGAGCACGACCGCCTTGCCGATTCCCCGCGAGCCGCCGGTTATGACGAGAACGGACATGAAAACCTCCTCCATCTGCAGAGCGCGGAGAGTGGGCGCGCCCACGAGGCGAGGTCAAGCCCATGGCCGGTTGCCAAACCGGCGGCGGTCAGGCTTTGTGCCGCCAACCACCGATATGAAGAGGAAGTGCGATGAAAGCCCTGATCTGTGACGCCTTCGGCCCCTACGCCAGCCACGAAGTGAAAGAGGTCGCGGCGCCGGCGATGAAGCCCGGCCATATCCGGATCGGGGTGAAGGCCGCCGGGGTCAACTTCCCCGATATCCTGATCGTCGAAGGCAAATACCAGATCAAACCGGAGTTTCCCTTCTCCCCCGGCGGCGAATGCGCCGGCGTGGTGACCGAAATCGGCGAAGGCGTCGAAGGGTTCGCGCTTGGCGACAAGGTGTTCTACGGCTCCGGCTATGGCGCTTTCGCCGAAGAAATGGTCGCGCCCGCGCAAAAGGTCTTTCACATCCCCGAGGGCATGAGCTTCGAGCAGGCCTCCGCGATCAACCTCGTCTATGGCACCTCCTATCACGCGCTGAAGGACCGCGCGGCGCTGAAACCGGGTGAGACGCTCTTCGTCCTCGGCGCGGCCGGCGGCGTCGGGCTGGCGGCGGTGGAGCTTGGCAAGGCCATGGGCGCGACGGTGATCGCCGGCGCCAGCACCGACGAGAAGCTTGAGGTCGCGAAGGCCCACGGCGCCGACATGGGGGTGAATTACGCCAGGGAGGACATCAAGGACGCCGTCCGCAAACTCTCCGGCGGCGGGGTGGACGTGGTCTACGATCCGGTCGGCGACAAACTGGCGGAGCCGTCCTTCCGCGCCCTCGGCTGGGAGGGGCGTTATCTGGTGGTCGGTTTCGCCGGCGGCGAGATTCCGAAACTGCCGCTCAATCTCGCGCTCCTGAAATCCGCCGATCTGCGCGGCGTGTTCTGGGGCCAGTGGATCGCGAGGAACCCGGAAAAGCACCGCGCCAACGTGGCGGAATTCCTCCAGCTCTTCTCCGATGGCAAGATCCGCCCGCGCATCTCCGCCTCCTACCCGCTCGCCGATTTCGTCAAGGCTTACGACGACATCGCGGAGCGGCGCGCGATGGGCAAGGTGGTGCTGACCATGGGCTGAGGGGGCGAGCGAGCCCGACGAGTTCTTCCATCACCGCCTTGCAGGATTTCGGGAATGGAGCTGAACCCACGAAGGATCATGTTCGTCGTTCCAGGCGGAGTCGGGAAAACGACGCTCGCCAGTCAGGTCGCCGAGGTCCGGAACCTTCCCTTTTTTGACCTCGACGAGATGTTCTGTGACGAGATCCTCAACGTCAGCCCCTCTCAGAGAGAGGGTTGCTGCCCGCGATCAGTTCACTATCCTGTATCCGGAGCGGTTCAATAGATGATCCGTTCTAACCGCATGGGCTAAACCCCATACACAGAATTTCGGATACTCCCCCGTCACCTTGCAAAGCGCTTTGGGCCGGATCGACGCCATCCATGCCGGCGTCGGCTGAGGGTTCGAAGCGGTCATGCGATGCTTCCTCTCAGCTTGCGCGCCCTCCTTCGAATCTCTCCTCCAACTCCTCCGCCCTCCGCTCATCCGCAGGCGCCGCCAGAAAATAATCCGGATACGAAGCCACGATCTTCGGCAGGTCGTCCAGCAACTGGCGCATATGCGCGCGCATCGCCGCTTCCGCGCGGTCTTCATCGCGCGCCGCCACCGCTTCGACTATGTCGCGGTGCTGGGCGATCAGCGCCTCGCGTGGCATGTCGGCCGCGACCAGATAGCGGACCCGGTCCATCTGCGATTTCAGCTTCTGGATATAGAGCCAGACCTGCGCCTTTCCGGCCGCCGCCGCCAGCGCGCGGTGGAAGGCCTCGTCCAGCTGCATGAAATTCGACGGATCGGCGCCCACCGCCTCTTCCTGCCGGCGCAGAAGCGCGGCCAGTTCGCCGATCAGCCCCTCGTCCGCATGTCGCGTCGCGCGCCGGGCCAGATCGGCCTCCACCGCTTCGCGGACGAAGCGTGAATCCAGCACATCCTGCGTGGAGATACGGGAAACGAAAGTGCCGCGCTGGGGACGAATCTCCAGCAGGCCTTCACCCGCAAGCCGGATGAAGGCCTCCCTCACCGGCTGGCGCGAAAGCCCCATCGCGCCGGAGATTTCCTGCTCGGAAAGCCGGCGGCCCGGTCGCAGCTCCGCATGCAGGATCGCTTCGCGCAGCAGCTCCACCGCCTGAATGGCGGCGGGCCGGTCGGAGGTGATCCGATGATCGAAGCGTATGGTTTTCAAACCTTGTCCTGAATGTCGTCGTTACTCGGGAACCCCGCAGGGCCGGCGGCTTGCGCACGGCCCGCCAAAAATCACGGCATCAATTGGCCGCCATTCACCTCGATCACCTGACCGATCACATAGCCGGAGAGCGATTCCGCCGCGAGGAACAAAAACGCGCCGACGCAATCCTCCGCGACGCCAAGCCGGCCCTGCGGCACCGTCGCCAGCATCGCTTTCATCTGCGCTTCGTTCGAATAGCGCTCATGGAAGGGCGTGGTGATCACGCCGGGCGCGACCGCATTCACCCGCACGCCATAACCGATCCATTCCTTCGCCATGCCGCGCGTGACGTTGGAGACGAACGCCTTGGAGGAGCCGTAAAGCCCGGCGCCGCCGCCGGCGCCGTTGCGCGCTGCGATCGAGGTGGTGTTGATCACGAAGCCGCCCTGCTTCTTCAGATAGGGCAACGCGGCCTTCGACGCGACGAGGATCTGCCGCGCGTTCAGGTCCATGATCGCGTCGTAATCCTCGTCGGTCACGTCTTCATAGGGGATGCGTTTCACCATCCCGCCGGCGTTGTTGATCAGCCCGTCGACGCCGCCGAAGGCCGCGGCCATCTCCTCCACCGCGCGGCGGGTCTCGTCGGATTTGCTGACATCGGCGCGAATCGCCTTCGCGGTTCCGCCGGCGGCCTCGATATCCCGCACCACATCGGCGGCGGCTTTTTCGCTGGCGTGGTAATGCACGCCGACCTTGGCGCCCTGCGCGCCGAAGGCGCGGGCGACGGCCGCGCCGATCCCGGTCGAGGCGCCGGTGATCAGCACCGATTTTCCGGCCAGTTCGGGAAGGGTGAGGTTCAGTGTCGACATTTCATGCTCCTTGAACATTTTGAAAAGGGAAAGCGGGCGTCGCTAGCCGACAGCTTCGCGCCGGCCAGACGCGGATGAGCGGATCATCGCGTCGATCAGCCGATGCACATCAAGCGCGGTGCGGCCGTTCGAGGCCGGCGCGCGCCCGGCGCGAACCGCCTCGACGAATTCGGCGATCTGCGCGCGGTGCCACTCATGCGAAAACGCCATCGGATCGGCGCCATGGCCGGATTGCGCGTCGTCGCCGATATCCTCCGCCCGCCCATCGAGCCAGTCGACGCGGAGCGCGCCGCCGGCCAGCCGCGCCACACCGTTGCGACAGTTGAGCGTCAGAACATCCTGCCCGCCGGGGTGCGAAGTCACCGTCGCCATCACCGCGCCGAGCGCGCCGGAGGCGAGGCGAAGCGCGCCCGCCGCGAAATCCTCGGCCTCCATCCGGTGCATGGTTGCGCCGACCATCGCCTGCGCTTCCGTCGCCGGCCCGGTCATCGACAACATGAGGTCAAGCGCGTGAATCCCCTGCGTGATCAGCACGCCGCCGCCGTCGCGCGCCAGCGTACCGCGACCCGGCTCGTCATAATAAGATTGCGGCCGCCACCAGGGCACCGAGAGCGAGACCGAGCAAATCTCGCCCAGATCGCCCTTGTCGAGCAGCGCGCGCAGCGCCAGCGAGGACGCGCGAAACCGGTTCTGGAACACCACGCCAAGGCGCACGCCGGCCGCTTCGCAAATGGCCACGATCCGCTCCGCCGCCTCGGCGGTCCGCTCGATCGGTTTCTCCATCAGGATATGCTTGCCGGCCCGCGCCGCCCGTTCGACGACCTCATGACGGGCGTTGGGCGGCGTCAGCACGATCAGCGCGTCGATCTTCGTATCGCCCAGCAGATCATCGAGCGCGCCGACCGCCGGAAAGCCGGACGCGGCGGCGAATTTTTCGCGGCTCTCCGCGCTTCGCGTCCAGACACCCCTGACCTCGATCGAATCGGAAAGATCCTCAAGCGCGCGCATGTGCGGGGCCGCGGCCATGCCCGCGCCGACGATACCCACCCCGAATTTCACCGCCATCGCGCCCGCAGCTTTCTCGCGCATCCGGCCGCCTTGGCTGGCCCGGCTTCGCGTTCTGGAGTTCACTCGCCATCTTTATTCGCAAGCCTCGCACGTCTCGCGGCGACGACCGTCGCGGACACTAAACGGGTGTTGCAAGCCAATGCAACTTGATACCATACTACCATTCTCAGGGCGACGCCCAAGACGCCGCCGCACAAAACCTACATGGGAGGACTACATGAAAACGTTCGGAAAGGTCGCGCTCGGAGCCTGCCTCATGGCGCTCGGCGGAACGCCCGCGCTCGCCACGGAACTGGTCGGTGCGGTGCAGTTCGACGAGGATCACGCGTTCACCAAGGCGCTCCGCGAATTCGAGCGGGCGGCCGGCGAATGCTCCGGCGGATCGCTCACCTTCGATCTCCATCTCAATTCCGAGCTTGGCCTCGAGAAGGATTATTTCGAGAACATGAGCCAGGGCATCGCCATCGATTACGGCATCGTCAGCCCCTCGCACATGTCCACCTTCTCCCAGAAGGCCCCGCTGATGGACATGCCGTTCCTGTTCCGCGATATCGACCACTGGAACGCGGTGATGGAGGCTGACGCCCTCGCGCCGCTGGCTGAGGACGTGTTGAAAACCGCGAATGTCAGGCTGATCGGCTACGCCGGCGGCGGCACGCGGCAGTTGATCGTCAACAAGCCGGTGACCAACATGACGGAGCTTGAAGGCCTGCCGATCCGGGTCATGGGCGC
Organism: Paracoccaceae bacterium; assembly: GCA_040904645.1. Classification (GTDB taxonomy): domain Bacteria; phylum Pseudomonadota; class Alphaproteobacteria; order Rhodobacterales; family Rhodobacteraceae; genus Pikeienuella. The sequence goes on along the minus strand of JBBDTD010000242.1, from coordinate 15,512 downwards.
GCCGATCCAGACCCAGATCTTCGAGGCGATTCAAGCGGCTCCCTCCGTCATCGCCTATTCCGAGGTCTACAACGCCATCCAGACCGGCGTGATCGACGCGGCCGAGAACGAGGCCGCCGGGATCGAGACGATGAAATTCTACGAGGTCGGGCCGCACATCGCGCTCACCCAGCACGCCATCACCGTGCGCCCTATCGCCTTCTCCAACGCCACGTTCGAGCGGTTGACGCCGGAAGAGCAGGCCTGCGTGCTGGAAGCCGGCAAGGCCGGCGGCAAGCTTGGCCGCGACATCGAGTCGAGCCAGGACAGCGAGAAGCTGAAGATGATGGAGGACAAGGGCTGGCTCACCACGCACGAGTTCACCGAGCGTGACAAACTCCTTGAACTCGCCGCCCCGGTGAAGAAGGCCTACGCCGAAGAACTGGGCGCGACCGACGTGCTCATGGCGATCGAAGCCGTCCAGTAAAACGGCTGAACCTCCACGCGCGGGGCTGAAGCCCCGCGCGGCCCCTCCCTTCTGAACGCGAGGCGCCATGCGCGTGCTGCTCGAAGGCTATTATCGTTTCCTGAAGCTGCTGCTGACCGCGTTGATGATTGCGCTGGTGATCCCCGTCTCGATGCAGATCCTCAGCCGCTACACCGGAATCATCCCCCGCTACATCTGGACGGAGGAGATCGCCCGCTTCTGCTTTGTCTGGATCATTCTTATCGGCGCGATGATAGCGGTCAGGGACGGCACGCATTTCGACGTGGACGTGATGCCCCACAGCGCCAATCCGCGGGTCGAGTTCGTGTCCCGCATCTTCGTGCATGTCGCCATCCTGGTGATGGCGCTCTCCTTCCTCTGGTGGGGATGGGATTTCGGCGTGCTCGGCTCACGTCAGATTTCCGAGATTTCGGGTCTGCCGATGCTGGCGATCTACATCGCCTGGCCGATCGCCGGAGCGACCTGGGTGCTTTTCACCATCGAAAAAATCATCGACGAATCCAGATCGCTGCGCGAAGGAGACGCCCATGGGGCCCGGTGAAGTCGCCGCAATCCTGTTCGGCACATTCGCCGTTCTCGTCATCCTGCGTGTGCCGGTCGCTTTCGCGCTCGGCCTCGCGGTGGTGCCGGTCTTCTTCATCGAGGACCGCCTGACGCCGGTCCTGCTGATGCGGGAAATGTTCAAGAGCTACAACGCCTTCGTGCTGCTCGCGGTGCCCTTCTTTCTGCTGGCCGCCAATCTGATGAACTCGTCGGGCATCACCGACCGGCTGGTGCAGTTCGCCCGCTCGCTGGTTGGGCACCTTCCCGGCGGGCTCGGGCATGTGAATGTCGTCGTCTCCATGCTTTTCGCCGGCATTTCAGGCTCCTCCACCGCGGACGCCGCCGGCATCGGCTCGCTCCTGATCCCGCAGATGGAGAAGGAAGGCTATGACCGTTCCTTCGCTGTCGCGATCACCGCCTGTTCTTCGGTGATGGGCGTGATCATCCCGCCCTCGATCCTGATGGTGATCTGGGGCGGGCTTATGTCGGTCTCCATCGGCGGGCTCTTTCTAGCCGGCGTCGTGCCGGGGATCCTGATCGCCGGATCGCAGATGCTGACCGTCTATGTCTACGCCAAGCGGCGCGGCTATCCCGTGCATGTCCGCTCGACGCTGATTCAGCTTCTGGTCGCGGCCGGCGGCGCCTCGCTGGCGCTGATGACGCCGCTGATCATCGTCGGCGGCATCGTCGGCGGGCTCTTCACGCCGACCGAGGCGTCGGTGGTGGCCGTGGTCTATTCACTGATCCTCGGCGTCGTGATCTTCCGCACCGTGGCGATCCGCCAGATCCCGCATATATTCTATGACAGCGCCCGTTTCGCGGCGATTTCGCTGTTTTGCATCGGCACCGCCTCCGCCTTCGGCTGGTGCCTCGCCTATTTCAAGATCCCCGCCGCGCTGGTGATGGAGATCGAGGCGCTGGGCCTGGGCGTGACCGGCACCGGCATCATGGTGGCGCTGGCTTTCCTGCTGATCGGCATGTTCATCGACGCGATCCCGGCGATCATAATCCTCGGCACCGTGCTCTATCCGGTGACCGTCGCCGTGGGCATGCACCCGATCCATTTCGCGATAATCGGCATTGTCAGCCTCGCCTTCGGGCTGGTCACCCCGCCCTATGGGCTCTGTCTGCTGATCGCCGCCTCCATCGGCAAGATCAGGCTGATCGACACGCTGCGGGATGTCACCGTGATCCTCCTGCCGATGCTTGGCGTCCTTTTGCTGATCATCCTCGCGCCGGACATCATCCTCGCGCTGCCGCGCTGGCTGATGCCCACCTTCGTGCAGTAGGTCCGGATAACGATTGGCGAAGGCCGCGAAGTCATCACCGGTCTTCAGGACGGCTTCTGCCGTATCGCCCTGCGCGGCAGGCTGGAGTTCGACGGCCCGACGATCATCGGCCGCGCCGGGGACGCGCTGATCCGACCCGACGGCGGCGCGATCTTCCTGGACAGCGTGATCGCCCACGACCTGACGCGCGAAGATTTCGTCTTCCGAGGTTCAGCCGAAGAGCGCTCGCGCCAGGTGATCGCGGGCGCTGAAGAGCGCGGGCAGGATCGCGTCCAGTCCTTCCGCGTCGATCCGCGAGGTCGGTGCCGCCACGGCGATGGTGGCGCGGCAGGCGCCCGCCGCATCCACCACCGGCGCCGCCACCCCCGTCACCCCGATCTCGAACCCATCGCGGCTGACCGCGCGCCCCGCCGCCCATGCGGCTTCGGCGGCGGCGGCGACCTCGGCGGGCCGGGTCAGCGTGCTTTCCGTGAACCGCTCCAGCGGCGGCGGCAGGCGGGCAAGCCGCTCCGCCGCGCCCAAAACCCCCCAAGATAGATGAGGCCCGAGGCCGTGGCGTGCAGCGGCAACGTCTGGCCCGGGTCGAGGTTGATCACCGTCGCCCGGTTCGGCAGCTTGCACGCGGCCGGGATCATGCCCGCCGGGCCGGGGATCGAGACATGCGCCGTCTCCGCCGTCGCCCCGGTCAGCGCCGCCGCCGCCTCCGCCGCGACGCGCCCGATCGGCGCCGTCGCTTCGCGCACATGCGCGAGGGTCAGAAAACCGGGGCCAAGACGGTATTTCCGGCTTTCGGGGTTTTGCTCCACATAGCCATGCCCACCCAGCGCCACCAGAATTCGCCGCGTCGCCGCCTTGTCGAGGCCGGAAAGCCGTGAGATCTCGGTCAGCCCCATCTCGCCGCGCGCGGCGGTGAACTGGCCGAGCAGCGCCATCGCCTTGTCCACCGTCTTCATGTCCGCCCTCGCTTGACAGCCAGCCGCCTCGTCCCGAAAATTCGGAACCAGTGGTGATAATAGTGAACCAGACAATGCGCCGACAAGGGGAATGACGCGGTGAGCCAAGGCGACAAGACCATCCTCATCATCGGGACCTATGACACGAAGGCCGAGGAACTCGCCTATCTCGCCGCGCGGATCGGGGCGGCGGGCGGCGGCGCGCTGACCATGGACATCTCCATCCTCGGCGACCCGCCGGGGCCGGTCACTGTCTCCAAGCACGACGTGGCCTCCGCCGCCGGCGCATCGCTCGCGGCGTTGATCGCGGCCGGCGATGAAAACCACGCCATGCAGGCCATGGCGCGCGGCGCGGCGCTTCTGGCGCGAAGGCTTTTCGATGAAGGCCGCATCGACGCGATGATCGCGCTCGGCGGCACTTTGGGCACCGACCTCGCGCTCGATTGCGCGCGGGCGTTGCCGCTTGGGGTTCCGAAATACATCGTCTCCACCGTCGCCTTCTCTCCGCTCATCCCCGCCGGGCGTCTGGCGGCGGACGTGCAGATGATCCTGTGGGCCGGGGGGCTTTACGGGCTTAATCCGATCTGCCGCGCCACGCTCAGCCAGGCGGCGGGCGCGGTGGTCGGCGCCGCGCAGGCGGTGGAGCGGCCTTCGAACACCCGCCCGATGGTCGGCATGACCAGCCTTGGCTCCTCCTGCCTCAAATACATGAAGCCGTTGAAGCCGGCGCTGGAGGCGCGCGGCTTCGACGTCGCGATCTTTCACGCCACCGGCATGGGCGGCATGGCGTTCGAAAGCCTCGCGGCGGAGGGGGCGTTCGCCTGCGTGATGGATTTCGCGCTGCCGGAGCTTGGCAACCTTCTGGCCGGCTCGGCGGTGAACGCGGGGGAGGACCGGCTTCGCGCGGCGGGACGGGCGGGCGTTCCGCAGATCGTGGCGCCGGGCTGCCTCGATCTCATCGATTTCCCCGGCTGGCAGGAAATTCCCGCCCGCTACGCCGACCGGCCCTTCCATGCCCATAATCGGTTGATCAAATCCGCAGCCCTGAACGCGGAAGAACGCTGCGAGACCGCCCGCGCCATGGCCGAACGGCTTGCGGAGGCGAAAGCCCCGGTCGCAGTCATTCTTCCCGCCGGCGGGGTGGAGGAATGGGACCGGCCCGGCGGCGCGGCCCATGACGCGCCGGCGCATCAGGCGTTCTGCGCCGAGCTAAGGGGCGCGATCCGGCCCCCCGCCCGGCTGACGGAGCTGGAAGGACATATCAATGACGCGGAATTCGCGAAGGTGGCGCTCACGATCTTCGACGAGTGGCGCGAAGCCGGAATCATCAAGGGCTGATCGCTGGCTTCAGGCCGCCGCCAACCCCACATCCAGCGCCGCGATGATCGCGGCCGCATCTTCCTTCGTCAGCACCAGCGGGGGAGAGAGAATGATATTGGGGCCCGAGATCCGCACCATCACCCCGGCGCGATAGGTCGCCTCGTGGATCCGACCGATCACCGCCTTGTCGACCGGCTTCTTCGTCGCCTTGTCGGCCACCAGCTCCGCCGCGCACATCAGCCCGTGGCCGCCGCGCACATCGCCGATCAGATCGTGTTTTTCGGCCAGCGCCTGTAGCCCGGCGAAAATCTCCGCGCCCCGCGCGGCGGCGTTTTCGTTCACCTTGAGGCGCTCCGTCTCCTTCAGGCAGGCGATGGCGGCGGCGGCGCCGACCGGGTGGCCGGAATAGGTGTAACCATGCCCGATGGCGCCGGCGCCGGTGCGGTCCTGCTCGAACACCTCGGCCACCTCATCGGAGATCATCACCGCCCCGAAGGGAAAATAACCGTTGGTGATCGCCTTGGCGGTGCAGCAGAAATCGGGCTTCACACCCCAGTGGCGCGAGCCGGTCCATGACCCTGTGCGCCCAAAGGCGGTGATCACTTCGTCCGCGATCAGGAGAATCCCATGGCGGGTGCAGATTTCCCGCACCATCGGCATGAAGCTTTCATGCGGCGGGATCACGCCACCGGCGCCCAGCACTGGCTCCATGATGAAGGCGGCGATGGCGCCCGCGCCCTGAAAGCCGATTTCATCCTCCAGCGCCGCCGCGCAAAGCTGCGCGAGGCGGGCCGGGTCGGCCTCGTTGAACGGGTTCCGATAGGTGTAGGGCGCGGGAATGTGGAAGCAGCCGGGCAGCAGCGGCTCATACATCGTGCGGAAATTGGCGTTGCCATTCACGCTGGCGGCCCCGGTATGGGTGCCGTGGTAGCCCTTTTTCAGGCTCAGATATTTCACCCGCCCGGCCTCGCCCCGGATCTTGTGATACTGGCGCGCAAGGCGCAGCGCCGTCTCCACGCTGTCGCCGCCGCCGGAAGTGAAGAAGGCGCGGCTGAGCCCGTCCGGCGCGAAAAACTCGCGCAGCATCCAGCTCAGCTCGATCGCGGCGTCGTTCGTCGCGCCGCGAAAGATCGAATAATACGGCATCACGTCGAGCTGAGCGGCGATGGCGTCCTTCACCGGCTGGCAGGAGAAGCCGAGATTGACGTTCCAGAGCCCGCCGACCGCGTCGATCGCCTCCTGCCCATCCAGATCGGTGATCCTGACGCCCTTCGCCCCGGTCACGATGGTCGGCGCGTTCGCGAGACTGTCCGCCGGATGGGCCATCGGATGCCAGAGATGGCGGGCGTTGTTCTCCCTCAGGAAATTTGAATCTTTCATCTCTGTCTCCGGCGTCTGACGTCAGGGGCGGATTCCTGCACGGGCGCGAGCGATGCCATGCGCGTCGGGAACGGTCAATATTTTTACAACACTGGTGACAATAATGAACCACTCATCGGCGTGTCAGGGCGCCCCCATCGCATGGTTCATCACGTGAAAGACGTAATTCTGCTCAACCGTCCCATCAAAGAGATGCGCCCAAGGGCCTTTCGCATATATCGCCACATCTTCCCCCGAATGGGTGGCGGAGCCTTTCGGGATCAACGCCTGCTGTCTGTAATCCGGCCCCGTCGCCTGTTCCTGCGTCAGGTCAGGCCGCGAGCCGCTCCAGACGTCTCCGTCTTTCTTCAGCACTGCGCCGGGGCCATTGAGATAGCCGGCGACGCTATAGGGCTTGCCATCATCGGCGAGGTTCGGCGCGTCATCATGTTTCACACCGGAGGCGGCGATCTCGTAACAAAGCCCGGTGATGGGGGAGCCGCGCCCGCAATAGCCGTTGAAGGCGAGGGAATGGCCATGATCGGCGGTCACGACGATCAGCGTATCGCCATCGTCGGTCAACGCATCGGCCATCGCGACCGCCGCCGCGAACTGGGCGCCCTCGCTGACCGTCCGGTGGAGGACGCCGCCGTGATTGCCGTGATCGACACGCCCGCCCTCCACCATCAGGTAGAAACCGCCCTCGTTGGCGGAAAGCGCGCGGATCGCGGCGACGGTCATTTCTGTCAGGGAGGGCTCGTCCGTGCGGTCCTCCTCATAGCTCAGGTGGCTGTCGGCGAAGACGCCGAGGACCGGCGCGCCGTCCGGGGTCAGCGCGCTGAGCGCCGCGCCGTCCTCAGGCAGGCGCCAGCCGGCGGCGCGGGCCTCCTCGATCAGATCGCGCCCATCCTTGCGCCGGCCCTTCGCGCCCCCGGCGAGGATCGCCCCTTCCGGCCCGAAGAACCGCCGCCCGCCGCCAAAGGCGAGATCGACGCGGCCATCGGCCATCGCGTCGAAAAGCTGCGCGGCGATGTCCTTTTGCGCGCATCCCTTGGGCGTCGCCCCCTCCCACCGGCGGCTGACGCTGTGGGCGTAGACCGCCGCAGGCGTGGCGTGGGTGAGCCGGGTGGTGGTGACGATCCCGATCGATTTGCCCAGCCCGGCCGCGATATCCGACAGCAGCGTCAGGTCCATCTCGGGCGAATATGTCGCGCAAACATTCGCGATCACTTCCTCGGAGACGCCAAGCGTCAGGTAGCGGGCCTTCACGCCCGAGTTCAGCGCGGAGGCGGTAGCGGCGGAATCCGGTGTCTGGGCGTTGATGTTATAGGTCTTGGAGAGCGCGAGATGCGGGAATGCCTCATAGGGCAACACGTGCTCTTCGCCCAGTTTTCCGGCCCGCTGACCGGCGAAAATCCGGGTCGCGTAATTGGCGCCGACGCTGTTTCCGTCAGCGATGAAGAGGATCACGTTTTTCGCGCGACTGGTGTTCGGCTGACGCCGCAGGTTTTGGGCAAGCTGCGCATCAGCATCGGTAAACCATGGGTTATCGGCTTGCGCGATGGTGGTTTGCGCGGCGGCGGGCGCCGCGAAAAGCAGCGCGGCGGCGAGCATCATGCGAAGCATTCGGTTTTCCCTCTGGTTTCTTGCGCGCTCAGGCCGAAAGCGCCAGCAGCGCGTCAAGGTCGATATGGGCTTCCAGATGCCGGGCGAGCGCATCCAGCGTCGCTTCCACCCCGGCCTCGTAGCGCAAGTCGGAGGGCGCGCCGCCGAGAGTGGCAAGCCATGCCGCGCGCTGGCCGTCATCGGCGAAAAGCCCGTGGACATAGCCGCCCATCGTCAGCCCATCGGCCGAGCGCGCGCCATCCGGCCGCCCATCGGCGAGCGTGGCGAAGGGGCGGGCGCAATCGGGGCCTTCGCTTTGGCCCATATGCATCTCGTAGCCCTGAAACGGCGCGCCATCTGTCGTCTGGCCAAACACTTTCACGAGGCTTTTCGCCGCCGCCAGCGTGGTGCGGATGTCCAGATGGCCGAGGCCGGCGATGGTTCCGGGCCGTCCCTCCACCCCGTCCGGGTCAGCGATTTCCCGCCCCAGCATCTGGTAGCCGCCGCAAAGGCCCAGCACCCGGCCGCCGCGCCGCAGATGCGCCGCGATATCGATATCGAACCCGGCGGCGCGGAGGGCGACGAGATCCGCGATGGTGGATTTCGAGCCGGGCAGAAGGATGAGCGAGGCGTCGCCAGGCAGCGGCGATCCCGGCCAGACGCGCACGAGTTCGACCTGCGGCTCGGCTTCCAGCGGGTCGAGATCATCGAAATTGGAGATATGCGGCAGGATCGGAACTGCGATACGAATCGGGCCGGCGCCAGGTCCGGCGGTTGGGCGGGCGTGGGACAAGGCCAGCGCATCCTCCGCCGGCAGGCGGCGCGCGGCTTCGAAAAACGGGATCAGCCCTACAGCGCGCCAGCCGGTGCGCGCCGCGATCGCCTTCATGCCATCGGCGAAAAGCGCGGGATCGCCGCGAAAGCGGTTGACGATGAAGCCCCGGATCATCGCCGCGTCGGCCGGGTCGATCACCGCCTGCGTGCCGACGAGGCTGGCGATGACGCCGCCCCGGTCGATATCTCCGATCAGGATCACCGGCGCGCCGGCTTCGCGGGCGAAGCCCATATTGGCGATATCATTGGCGCGGAGGTTGATTTCCGACGCGCTGCCGGCGCCTTCGACCAGAATGAGGTCGGCTTCGGCGGAAAGGCGCGCGAAACTCTCCATCACTTTCGGCATCAGCCGCCGCTTGTATCCCTGATAGGCGCGCGCGTCGGCGCTGGTCAGCACCCGGCCCTGCACCACGATCTGCGCGCCGGTTTCGCTTTGGGGCTTCAGGAGCACCGGGTTCATGTGGACGCTGGTCGCGATACGGGCCGCGCGGGCCTGAAGCGCCTGCGCGCGGCCGATCTCTCCGCCATCGTCGGTGACGGCGGCGTTGTTGGACATGTTCTGCGGCTTGAAGGGCGCGACGCGCAGCCCCCGGTCGGCGAAGGCCCGCGCCAGGCCCGCGACGATCAGCGACTTGCCGACATCCGATCCCGTGCCCTGAAACATCAGGCGCCGCGCGGCCATATGTCAGCGCGCCTTCAAGGGCGGGTGCATCAGGCGCGCCTCAGAATTCAACACCCGCCTGCGCTTTCACGCCGGCGGCGAAATGGTGCTTCACCTGCCCCATCTCGGTCACGAGGTCCGCGGCCTCCAGCAATTCCGGTTTCGCGTTACGGCCGGTGACGACGACATGGAGATCGGCGCGCCGGGCGCTGAGCGCCGCGACGACGCGGTCGATATCGAGATATTTGTAACGCAGCGCGATGTTAAGCTCATCAAGAATGACGAGGCTGATCGACGGGTCGGCCATCAGCGCCTCCGCCTTTTCCCAGCCGCGTTCGGCGGCGGCGATGTCGCGCTTCAGGTCCTGCGTCTCCCACGTGAAACCTTCGCCCATCGTGTGCCAGATCACCCGGTCGCCGAAAGCTTCGAAAGAGGAACGCTCCCCCGTGCCCCATGCGCCCTTGATGAACTGCACGACGCCGACGCGCCGGTCATGGCCGAGCATGCGAAGCGCGAGGCCGAAGGCGGCGGTGCTCTTGCCCTTGCCGGGGCCGGTGTTGACGATCAGGAGCCCCTTTTCGGTGGTCTTTTCCCCCACCTCGGCGTCCTGCACGGCTTTGCGGCGGACCATCTTCGCCTTGTGGCGTTCGGCGGCTTCCTCGTCGATCTGGGTCATACCGGGCCCCTGTTTGGCTCAAAATCGCGGCGCGGGGCGGAGGATAGTCGAATGCGCCCCGGTTGCAACGGCGCCCCCATGCCGAGTTGACACCCACGCTGGCGCGAACCTACAACCAATGAAGACGGTCTCTCTCCCTCCGGGGAGGGGTGAAAAGGGAATGCGGTGAGCCAGGTTGGCGATTCCGCGGCTGTGCCCGCAACTGTAAGTGGAGAGCTCTCCGCCAAAGCCACTGGGTTCGCCTGGGAAGGCGGCGAGGGGGCGGCGATCCACGAGCCAGGAGACCTGCCGTCGCCCGAAATTCCAAACGCCCGGCGGGTCACCTGGGCAAGGAGGACAGTTTGACGATGCAGCCGCCTTCCGCTGATGCATTCAAGGCCGCCGGTCCGGCGGGTGATGCGATCCATGAAACCACCGTGCTGGTTTGCAGCACCTGCCGCCTTCAGGGCGAGCCGGAGCCGGAAATCAGGCCCGGCGCCCTGCTCGCCGCCGACGCGGAGCGCGCGGCGGAGGGAACCGGCGTGACGGTCCGGCGCGTCGAGTGCCTCGGCAATTGCAAGCGCAGCCTGTCCGCCGCGATTCTGCGCGACGGCTGCTGGAGCTATGTGTTTGGCGGGTTGGCTGTCGACAGCGGCGCGGATCTGATCGCCGGCGCAAAAATTTACGCGGACTCGACCGACGGGCGGATGGCGTTCCGCCCCCGCCCCGATTCGTTGAAGCGCGGCATGGTCGCCCGCATCCCGAGCCCCGACATGCTGAAGGAACTGCCATGACCGACCTTTCCGCCGCCAATCGTTCAGCGCGCGTGCCCTGCACGATCATCACCGGCTTCCTCGGGGCGGGAAAGACCACGCTTTTGCGCCATGTGATGGAGAACGCCGGCGGCCGTCAGCTGGCGATCATCGTCAACGAATTCGGCGATGTCGGCGTCGACGGGGAAATCCTGCGCGGCTGCGGCGATGAGAATTGCCCGGAAGAGAACATCGTCGAGTTGGCCAATGGCTGCATCTGCTGCACCGTCGCCGATGATTTCGCGCCGGCGCTTGACCACATCCTCTCCCGCAGCCCGCGCGTCGACCATATCATCATCGAAACCTCCGGCCTCGCGCTGCCGAAACCCCTGGTGCAGGCGTTCCAGTGGCCGAATATCAGGAGCCGCGTCACCGTCGACAGCGTCATCGCCGTCGTAGACGGCCCGGCGCTGGCCGAGGGGCGCGTCGCCGCCGATCAGGAAGCGCTGGACGCGCAGCGCGTCGCCGACCCCGCGCTCGACCATGACGACCCGATCGAAGAGGTGTTTGACGACCAGCTTGCCTGCGCCGACCTGATCGTGATCGCGAAGGACGACCTGATGGACGACGCCGGCCGGGCGCGGGCGCGCGAGCGGATCGAGGCGCATCTGCAGCGCGCCGCCAAGATCGTCGCCGGGACGCAGGGCCGGGTGGACCCATCGCTCCTCCTCGGGCTCGGCCTGGCGGTGGAAGACGATATCGCCAACCGGCGCACCCATCACGACAATGAGATGGACCACGAGCACGACGATTTCGACAGTTTCGTTCTCGATTTGCCCTCCGTCACGGAGCCGGACGGCCTTGCATCGCGCGTCGCGGCGGCGGCGGCGGCGGCGAACGTGCTCAGGGTGAAGGGCTTCGCCGAAGTCGCGGGCAAGCCGATGCGGCTGGTGGTGCAGGCCGTCGGGCCGCGTGTCTCCCATCATTACGACCGGGCCTGGGGCGCGGATGAGCCGCGCGGCACGAGGCTGGTGGTCATCGGGCTGAAGGGCCTCGATCGGGCGGCGGTCGAGCGGATTCTGGCCGCCTGAGCCATGCATATCCTCAACGTCACCACCGCCTCGCTGGATGATCTGATCGAACCGGTCGATCTGCTCCAGCGCCCGGCGGAGATCGTGGCGTTGTCCTTCTCCGACAGCGACCTCGCGGCGCTGGCGGCGGCGTGGGATGGGGAAGCGGGCGCGCCGGAGCTGCGGCTGGCGGCGCTGCGCGATCTGCGTCATCCGATGTCGGTCGACCTCTGGCTCGACCGCGTGGCGGCGGGATCGAAGGTGATCCTCGTGCGGCTTCTCGGCGGCTATGAGTGGTGGCCTTACGGCGCCGACCGGCTTTCGGCGCTGGCGCGGGAAAAGGGTATCGCGCTGGCGCTGCTGCCGGGCGAGTGCCGTGAGGACGACGCCCGGCTCGCGGCGCTTTCCACCGTGGGCGCGGGCGAACGCGCCGCCCTCCTCGCCTGTTTTCGTGAAGGCGGGCCGGATAACATGCGCGCGCTGCTGAGCCGGCTTGCGCGGCTGGCCGGGCGCGAGGTGGCGGCGCGCGCGGCGGCGCCGCTGGCGCGGGCCGGGATCTATCTGCCGGGGCGCGGCGTGGTCGAGATTGACGACGCCGCACACCCCGGCATGCCGATAGCGGCGCTGATCTTCTATCGTTCGATGTTGCTGGCGGGGGATGTCGCGCCGATCGACGCGCTTTGCGCGGCGTTGGCGGCCGAAGGCGTGGCGGCGGTTCCGGTTTTCGTCTCCAGCCTCCGCGACGAGGCGGCGCTGGCGGTGATCGAGGCGGTGAAAGCGCGCCTCGACCCGGCGCTGATCATCACCGCCACCGCGTTCGCCAGCGGCGGCGAGGGCGGTGGGACCATTTTCGACCGGCTCGGTTTGCCGGTTTTTCAGGTCGTGCCCGCGACGACGCGGCGCGAGGCCTGGGCGAGCGGAGAGCGTGGGCTCGCCCCCGCAGACCTCGCGATGCATGTGGTTCTGCCTGAGCTGGATGGGCGTATTCTGGCCGGGGCGGTTTCCTTCAAGGATGCGGGCGCGGTCGATGCGCGGTTCGATCTCGGGCTTCAGGTCAACCGGGCGGAGCCGGACCGGGTAAGCCAGGTCGCGCGGCGCGTCGCGGCGCATCTGCGTCTGAAGCGGACGGCGCGGGCGGACCGGCGCATCGCCGTTCTGATCCCTGATTATCCCGGCGCACCGGGGCGGACGGGTTATGCTGTCGGCCTCGATGCGCCGGAAAGCGTTCTGGCGATGCTGCGCGACCTTTCCGACGCCGGTTACACGGTCAAGGATATTCCGGCGCATGCGCGCGATCTGGTGCGGCTGCTGGGGCATGAATCCGGCAGGCTGCCGCTGGCCGACTATCAGCGCGCATTCGCCGATCTGCCCCCCTCCGCGCAGGCGGCGGTGACCGGCGCATGGGGCGGGCCGGCGCCTGAGCTTTCGGACGGCGCGTTCGGATTCCGCTCGGCGCGGTTCGGTAATGTCACCGTCGCTCTCGCCCCCGATCGCGGGCGCGGTGCGGACCGGCGAGCGGATTACCACGACCCCGCCCTGCCGCCGCGCCACGCGCTGATCGCCTTCGGCATGTGGCTGCGCCGCGCGCTCGATATTCATGCGCTGGTCCATATCGGCGCGCATGGCGTGCTGGAATGGCTGCCGGGCAAGACCGTGGCGCTGTCAAAGGACTGCTTCCCGGAGATCGTGACCGGCGCGCTGCCGGTCATCTATCCCTTCATCGTCAGCAATCCGGGCGAGGCGGCGCAGGCCAAGCGTCGCATCGCCGCCGTCACCATCGGCCATCTGACGCCGCCGCTGGCTGGCGCGGGCCTAAGCGCGGAGCAGCAGACGCTGGAGCGGCTGGTCGATGAATACGCTCAGGCCGACGGGCTGGATCGGCGGCGGCGCGACCGGCTGGCGCGGCTGATCGTGGAGACGGCGGCGCAAACCGGCCTGATGGCCGAAGCCGGGATCGCGGACGCGGACGACCCTGACGCGGCGCTGGTTCGGATCGACGCCTGGCTGTGCGATCTGAAGGATTTCGCCATCAAGGACGGGTTGCATGTTTACGGGCGCAGCGCGGCGGATGAAGAGGGCGCGCGCGCCGCCTGCGCAGAAGCGGAGCGGGGCGCGCTGATCGCCGCGCTCGATGGCGCGCATGTGCCGCCCGGCCCCGCCGGCGCGCCGGCGCGGGGAAGGACCGACGTGCTGCCGACCGGGCGCAATCTCTTCACCGCCGATCCGCGCACCATGCCGACCGAAACCGCATTCGCGCTTGGCCGCGCGGCGGCGGAGGAGACGCTGCGGCGCTACGCGCAGGACCATGGCGACTGGCCACGCGCGCTGGTGATCGACCTTTGGGGCAGCGCCAGCTTGCGCACCGGCGGCGAAGAAATCGCGCATGGGCTGGCGTTGATGGGCTGCCAGCCGCGCTGGAACGCGGCGACCGGGCGCGTGACAGGAATCGAGGTGCTGCCGCCGGCCGCTTTCGGGCGGCCGCGCGTCGATGTCACCTGGCGGATCTCGGGGCTTTTTCGCGACATGTTCGGCGCGCAGATCGCGCTGATCGACGCCGCCGTCGCCGCCGTCGCGGCGCGCGATGAAACCGCGGCGGAAAACCCCCTCAGGGCCGCGAGCCGGGAAGCGCGTCCGGCGCGGATTTTCGGCTCCGCGCCGGGCGTTTATGGCGGCGGGCCGGAGGAGAAGCTTTCGCGCGGCGACTGGCGGGGCCGGGCCGAGCTTGGCGCCGCGTATCTGAGCGCCGGATCACACGCTTTCGGCGGCGAGGCGGGCGAGGGCCGCGCGGCGGAGGGCGCCTTCGCGGCGCGGGTGGCGGCGGCGGATTTGCTGGTTCATATCAGCGACGATCCGGGCCGCGACATTCTCGAAGGCTCCGCCGACGTCGCCTTTGTCGGCGGGTTCGCGGCGGCGGTGGAGGCGCTGGGCGGCAAGGCCGATCTCGTCATGCTCGACACCACCGACCCGGAGCGGCCGCGCGCGCGCTCGTTGGCCGAGGCGGTGACGCGCGTTGTGCGCGCCCGCGCGATCAATCCGCGCTTCATCGCCGGGCAGCTTCGCCACGGGCCGCGCGGCGCGGGCGAACTGGTGGAGACGGTGGACCGTTTGATCGGCTTCGCCGAAACGACCGACGCCGTCGCCGGGCCGCTGATCGAAGCGGTTTACGACGCCTATGTCGCCGACCCGGACGTGCGGGCGTTCCTGCTGCGTGAAAACCCCGCCGCCGCCCGCGCGATGGCGGAGCGGCTCGAAGCCGCGCGTGAGCGTGGGCTCTGGCGCCCGCTCCGGAATTCGATCGATCAGGACCTCGCCAGCCTGATCGCGGAGGCGAACGCCGAGGAGGAGGCGGGATGAGCGCGCCGCGCCGCCGCGGCGCCTGCCCGACGCTGGCTGCGCCGATGGAGACCGGCGACGGCTGGCTCGTCCGGATCGCCTTGCGGGGGGGTGTGAGCACGGCGCAGCTTTCCGGCCTTGCGCACGCGGCCGGGCGGCTTGGCAATGGGCTGATAGAGGTTACCTCGCGCGGCGGCGTGCAGATCCGCGGTCTGACAGAAACGTCGGCGGCGGAGATGGCCTCTGTCGTCGAATATCTGGAGATCGGGCTGAAGACCGGCCTCTCTGCGCTGACCGGCCCGCTGGCTGGGGTGGACCCTGAGGAAATCGCGGACCCGCGCCAACTGGCGGCGGCGATCGAGCTCCGGGCGGGCGCCTTCGCCGAACGGCTCTCGCCCAAGGCTTCGTTGATCGTGGATGGCGGCGGGGTCTTCGGCATCGGCGCGCTTGGCGCGGATTTTCGCCTTACGGCTGAGGCGCGCGGCTGGCGGGTGGAGATCGGCGGGCGTGATTTTGGCCTCCATGACGCGGAGACGGCGGCCGGGATCGCGGCGGACGGGATCGAACGCCTCGCCGCGCTTGGGCCGGAGGCGCGGGCGCGCGATCTGCCGCAAGAACGCGGCGAACGGAAAGGCGGGGCGCGCCCCGGGG
>JBBDTD010000241.1:0-3868 GCA_040904645.1 Paracoccaceae bacterium | reverse complement strand
GCGCGGGCCGGGCTGCGGCCGGCCGGCGAATCCGGGGCGGGGCGGGGCCTCCGGCGAGGAGGAGACGAAGGTGGAGATTTCGGTCATGCCCAGCGCTTCATAGAGCGGCTTGCCGACCTCGGCCTCCCACGCGGCGCGGAGCGGGGCGGCCATCGTCTCCCCCGCGCTCAGCCCGTGGCGTAGCGCGGCCAGGCCGCCAAGATCCGCGCCCGACTTCATGAGTTGCCGGTAAACTCCCGGCGCAGCAGCGAAAATCGTGGCGCCGTGTCGCGCCGCCAACGCCGGCCAAACGCCCGGCGCGCGTGGTCCGGCGTAGATCAGCGTCGAGGCGCCGGCGGCCCAGGGGTCCATCAGCCCGGCGCCGAGCGTATAGGTCCAGTTGAAGGCGCCGGCGTGGAGCATGACGTCTTCGGGCCCCAGCCCGTACCAGCCGCGCCACATCATCCGCCGCGCCCAGGCGGCGCGATGCGCGTGCGCGACGCCCTTGGGGCGCCCGGAAGAGCCGGAGGTGTAGATGATGTAGCCCAGCTCATCCGCTTCGGTGTCGGTAAAGCCGGCCTCCGGGCCGTCGATCTCGGCGGGGTCCAGAGTGGGAATTGGCGAGCGCTGAAGCCCCAGGCCGGTCGAAGCGATGATCAGCCGCGCGCCGGTGTCGCCGGCGATATAGCCTGCTTCCTCGTCCGACAACTGGGCGGAGGTCGGAACCGGAACCGCGCCGATGGCGGCGGCGGCCAGAAACAGGATGGGAAAGTCGGTAGAATGGCCGATCCGCAGCATGACCCTGTCGCCGCGCCTGACGCCATGCGCCGCAAGCCCCCCGGCCGCGCGGGCGATTCGGGCGCGCAGTGCGCCATAGGTGAGGCGCTCAGGCGCCTTGTCCGCCGCGCTCCGCACGACGGTCAGCGCGATCTTGTCGTCGGCGCCGGCGCCCAGCGTATGCGCCGCAAGATTGAAGCGGAGCGGGCAGGGCGGCGGCGGGCCGAGATCACAGTCGCTGACGGTCAGGCGCATCGCGCGCGGCGCCGCGTCAAAGCGCGGTCCAGCCACCGTCGACGGAGATCGTGGTTCCAGTGATCTGCGCTGCGTCTTCCGAGCAGAGGAAGCAGACCGTGCCGCCGAGTTGTTCGACGGTGGCGAATTCCTTGGACGGCTGGCGCGCCAGCATCACGTCACGAATCACTGATTCGCGGTCCTTGCCGTATTCGGCCATCGTCGCGGGGATCTGCGCCTCGACCAGCGGCGTCAGCACGTAGCCGGGGCAGATCGCGTTGGCGGTGATTTGCTCCCCCGCTGTCTCAAGCGCCGTAACCTTGGTGAAGCCGACGACGCCATGTTTCGCCGCCACATAAGCGGATTTGAAAGGCGAGGCGGTGAGCCCGTGCGCGGAGGCGATGTTGACGACACGTCCCCAGCCGCGCGCGCGCATGATCGGCAGCGCCGCTGCGGTGGTGTGAAAGCTCGAGGAAAGGTTGATCGCGATGATCTGGTCCCATTTCTCGATCGGAAACTCCGGGATCGGAGCAACGTGCTGAACGCCAGCGTTATTGACCAGAATGTCCACGCCGCCGAAGGCCTCCGCCGCCGCTGTCACAAAGCCGCGGCAGGTTCCCGCCTTAGACATGTCCGCCTGAAAATAACGCACATCGGCGTCAAACTCCTTCGCGATTTCAGCCGCGAGCGCGTGGTCCTCGGCGGAATCGGTGAAGGAGTTGATCCCGACCGCCGCGCCCTGCTTCGCGAGCGCGCGCGCAATGCCAAGACCAATGCCGGAGTTCGAGCCGGTGACGAGGGCGACTTTACCGGAAAGTGAACGCTCGGTCATGGGGTGCCCTTGATGCTGATTGAGGTTGCGGCGCACCATAGCGCCGGCGCCGGACGAAAGGTAGACTGCCGCCAACGCAAAAAAAAACGCCCCCGCAAGCGAGGGCGCCAGTGCATTGAGGCAGGTTTCATACAGGCAAGAAACCTATCGAGCAGTGAGGATAAGATGAGGGATCGCGCACTGAATAGCAAGCGCAAACTTCAACCAAAAAGACCAACGCAGGCGGGCTCAGTTTTGGGAAAATTGTTTTGGCTCTTGGTGCTGCCCGGCTTTCTTATGCTGGCGGATTCACCGGTTTGGGCGGCTGGGGCCGGGCTGGCGATGTACGGAAAACCTGATCTTCCGCCGGATTTCGACCATCTGCCTTACACGAATCCCGACGCCCCGAAGGGTGGAACGATAAGGTTTGGCGAGGTTGGCGGCTTCGACAGCCTCAATCCGTTCATCATCAAGGGCAGGGCGCCGTGGCAGTTGCGCCATCGGGTTTACGAATCATTGCTGGGCCGCAACTGGGATGAGCCGTTTTCGCTCTATCCTTTGCTGGCCGAGTCGGTGGAGGTGGCGGAGGATCGCTCCTGGGTGGAATTCACCCTCAATCCCGCCGCGCGATTTGCTGACGGCGCGCCGGTTACGGTCGAGGATGTCGTCCACTCAATGGAGGTATTGGCGAAAGAAGGCCGGCCAAACTACCGAAATACATGGAATAATATTGGTTCATGGGAGAGGGTGGGCGCACGGGGCGTCCGGTTCCGTTTCCTCCGTTCGGATCGGGAGGCGCCACTTATCCTTGCTCTGCATCCCATTCTGCAGAAGGCGGATATCGATTCGCGCGTCTTCACGGAGACGACGTTCCAGCCGCTGATCGGCAGCGGCCCCTATGAAGTCAGCGCGTTCGAGCCGGGCAGGCGGATCGTCTTTCGTCGTAATCCCGATTATTGGGCGCGCGACCTGCCGCTGATGCGCGGGCAAGCGAATTTCGACGAGGTGACGGTCGAATATTTCCGCGACGCCAACGCGGTGTGGGAGGCCTTCACCGCCGGGGCTATCGATATCTACAATGACGGCGACCCCGCCAGATGGCGGGACGGCTATACCTTTCCCGCCGCGTTGAGCGGGAAAATCGTGCAGTCGGAGATTCCGCATGGCCGGCCTACGGGTATGCGGGGTTTCGTCTTCAACACCCGCCGTGCGCCCTTTGAAGACCTGCGGGTGCGAGAAGCGTTGACGCTGGCTTTCGATTTCGAATGGATCCAGCGCACAATGCTCGCCGGCGCGTATGAACGCATCCCGAGCTTTTTCGGCGCCTCCCCGCTCGCCCATTCGGGGCCGGCGGTGGATGATGAGTTGGCGATCCTCGCGCCCCACGCCGCAGCGTTGCCCGAGGGCGCGTTGGACGGGACGGTGACGCAACCGGAATCGGAGGGCGACGGGCGCAACCGGCGCAACCTCCGCCGCGCGGCGGCGCTGTTGGCGCAAGCCGGCTGGACGGTCAACGGCGGCCGGCTGACGGACCGGGAGGGCAGGGAGTTCCGCTTCGAGATTCTGCTTGGGCAGGGCGCGGACGAACAGGTGGCCAGCGTCTGGGCCGAGGCGTTGAAGCGCCTTGGTGTAGTCGCCAACGTCCGCTTGGTGGATGGCGCGCAGTATCAGGCGCGTCGCAACGAATATGATTTCGATGTGATCGTGAACACTTGGGCGCTGTCGCTTTCACCGGGCGTCGAGCAGCGGCTCTATTGGGGCGCCGGGGGCGTGGAGACGCCGGGGACGCGCAATTACATGGGCGTCGCCAGCCCGGCGGTGGAGGCGGCGCTCGACGCGCTGGCGGCCGCTGATGAGCAGGCCGAATTCCTGGCGGCGACACGTGCGCTGGACCGCACTCTGACCGCCGGGCGCTATGTCGTGCCGTTCTGGTATGCGCCGGCCAGTTGGATCGCCCACGACGCCGCGCTGAAATTTCGTGAGCGGACGCCGCTTTTCGGCGACTGGATCGGTTTTCTGCCCGAAATCTGGTGGCGCGAGTAGCTCAGGCGGCCCGCACCGACCGCC
>JBBDTD010000240.1:0-3962 GCA_040904645.1 Paracoccaceae bacterium | reverse complement strand
GCGCGCAGCTTCGCCGCCTCCATGAAGAAATTCATGCCGATGGCGAAAAAGAACGAAAGCCGCCCCGCGAAAGCGTCGACATCCATGCCGGCGTCGATGGCCGCCTGCACATATTCCTTGCCGTCCGCCAGCGTGAACGCCAGCTCCTGCACCAGGTTCGCCCCCGCCTCCTGCATGTGGTAGCCGGAGATCGAGATGGAGTTGTAGCGCGGCATGTGCTCGGCGGTGTAGGCTATGATGTCGCTGACGATCCGCATCGAAGGCTCGGGCGGATAGATATAGGTGTTGCGCACCATGAACTCTTTCAGAATATCGTTCTGAATGGTGCCCGAAAGCTCCGCCAGCGTCGCGCCCTGCTCCTGCCCAGCGACGATGAAACTGGCGAGAACGGGGATGACCGCGCCGTTCATGGTCATGGAGACTGACATTTCATTCAGCGGGATGCCGTCGAAGAGGATCTTCATGTCCTCGACGCTGTCGATGGCGACCCCTGCCTTGCCCACATCGCCGATCACCCGCGGATGGTCGCTGTCATAGCCGCGATGGGTGGCGAGGTCGAAGGCGACCGAAAGCCCCTTCTGCCCCGCCGCCAGCGCCTTGCGGTAGAACTCGTTCGATTCTTCCGCAGTCGAAAAACCGGCGTATTGCCGGATCGTCCAGGGCCGCCCGGCATACATGGTCGAACGCGGCCCGCGCGTGAAGGGCGCGGCGCCCGGTAGGGAGCCGAGATGCCCCGCCCCTTCCAGATCCGCCTCGGTATAGAGCGGCTTGACCGCAATGCCCTCAGGCGTATTCCAGACAAGAGTGTCAGGATCGCGCTTCAGTTCCTTCTCGGCGCGCGCGCGCCATGCGTTGAGGTCGGAATTCTCGGTCATGTCAGTCTCCTCGCCACTGGCGCGCCCGGCGCCGCGGCCCCATATACGTGATGTTCTTTCTGGACGGCGCGGCCCGGGGCGCGGCATCCTCAGGCGCGGATGAAAGGGATGTAATCATGGCTGGTGGCAAGAAACCTGCTCCTCCGATTGAGGGTCGCCACGGCCCGAAGCCGGGTTATTGAGTTTTGGCGCGGCGCCGGCCCCAAACCCGGCGACACCGCGATCCAGCGCGCGGGGCGCGGTCTTCGCATTCCTCGGCGCTTGCATCTTCATGCCGATGAAATCCGCATAGGTGTCCGCGCGCCGCGGCATGGAGAGAAACCCCTCGCCCCGCAAACCCTCCGCGAAGGTCGCCAGCGCGATGATCTGCGCGTAATAGCCGCTCACCGTATCCACCGCGCCGGCCGGCGACAGGTCGTTCCGCCCGATCAGCGGCGGCCCGATCCAGCCTGTCGGCCATGCGGCGTTCATGTCGCGCTCGCAATGCGCGCCAGCGCGGTTATGTTCGACTGCAAAGGAGACCACGCATGCGCCTCGCCTTCGTCCTCGGCTTCATCGCTGCGGTAGCAGCCGGCCCGATCGCCGCCGACGAAAACCCCCTCGACGCCTATCTGTGGGAGGCGCGCCCGGTCGTCGTCTTCGCCGACAACCCGAAAGATCCGCGTTATATCAGCCAGATGGCGGATTTCGACCGCCGCGCCGCCGATCTTCAGGATCGCGAAATGATCCTGCTGACCGACACCGACCCGGCGGCGAAAGGCCCGCTCCGGCAAGCACTGCGCCCGCGCGGCTTCACCATCGTGCTGATCGACAAGGATGGGGAGATCATGGTCCGCGCCCCGCACCCGACCAAGGCTGACGCGCTGACCCGGCTGATCGACCGCACCGAGTTGCGCCAGCAGGAAGTCCGCGAGAGGCGCGGCTGAGCCGCTCATTCGAACACCGAAGGGATCATGTAAAACCGCGCGAAGGCCAGAACGGCGATTATGCAAAGGGTATAGATCGCCGCGTCGCGCATCTCGCCTCACTCGAACTCCATGATCACGTCATCGACCTTCAGGCTGGCGCCAGCCTCGGCGTTCACCTTCGCCACCACCGCCTTGCGCTCCGCGCGCAAGACATTCTCCATCTTCATCGCCTCGACGGTGCAAAGCGCCTGCCCCTCCTGAACTTCATCGCCCGCCGCCACGGCGATGGAGACAATCAGCCCCGGCATCGGGCATAGCAGCAGCTTCGATGTGTCCGCCGGAACCTTCTCCGGCATCAGCGCCGCCAGCTCCGCCTGACGCGGCGTCCTGACATGCGCCTTCAGGTCCGCGCCCCGGCAGCGAATGCGAAAGCCGGAGGTGATCTTGTCCACCTTCAGCGCCATCCGCTCGCCATCGACGCCGAGCACCGCCAGACTGTCGCCCGGCGTCCAGCCGGAAACCACGCGCCGCCTTGCCCCATCCGCGAAGGTCACCGTCGCGCCATCGGGATCGGCGTCGACGGTGACGGCGAAGCTTTCGCCCTGCAGGGTCACCACCCAGTCGCGCCCGACCTTGCGCTCGTGATTGTCCATGCGGCCGGAAACGCGTGTGCGGCGGATCTCCGCCACCCGGTGCATCGCCGCCGCCGCCGCCGCGATGCGCCGCAGCAGCGGGCCGCCCAGCACGGCGCCCTCGAAACCATCGGGATATTCTTCCGCGATGAAGGCGGTGGTGATATCGCCCGAGGCGAATTTCGGGTGGTCCATCACCGCCGCGAGGAAGGGCAGGTTATGGCCGATCCCCTCCACCTCGAACTCGTCCAGCGCGCAACGCATGCGCTCGATCGCGTCGCTCCTCGTCTCCCCCCAGGTGCAGAGCTTGGCGATCATCGGATCGTAGAACATGGAAATCTCGCCGCCTTCAAAGACGCCGGTGTCATTCCTGACCTGGCCCTCAACCTCCGCCGGCGGCCGGTACCGGCTCAGCCGGCCGATGGAGGGCAGGAATCCCCGATACGGGTCCTCGGCGTAAAGCCGGCTCTCCATCGCCCAGCCATTGATGCCGATATCGTCCTGTTTGAGGCTGAGCTTCTCGCCATCCGCGACGCGGATCATCTGCTCCACAAGGTCGATGCCGGTGATCAGTTCCGTCACCGGATGCTCGACCTGAAGCCGGGTGTTCATCTCCAGGAAATAGAATTTCCGGCTCCCGTCGACGATGAACTCCACCGTCCCGGCGGAGGAATAGTTCACCGCCTTCGCCAGCGCGACCGCCTGCTCGCCCATCGCACGGCGGGTTTCGGCGTCAAGAAACGGCGAGGGCGCCTCCTCGATCACCTTCTGGTTTCGCCGCTGGATGGAGCATTCCCGATCATTCAGCCAGAGGCATGTCCCGTGCTTGTCGCCCAGCACCTGAATTTCGATATGCCGGGGCTGCGTGACGAATTTTTCGATAAAGATCCGGTCGTCCCCGAACGAAGCCGCAGCCTCGTTCTTCGAAGACTGAAACCCCTCGCGCGCCTCCTCGTCGTTCCAGGCGATGCGCATGCCCTTGCCTCCGCCGCCGGCGGAGGCCTTGATCATCACCGGATAACCGATCTGGGCCGAGATCTTCGCTGCTTCTTCCGCGTCCGCGATCAGCCCCATATGCCCCGGCACGGTGGAGACCCCGGCCTCGGCGGCCAGTTTCTTCGAGGTGATCTTGTCGCCCATCAACTCGATGGCGGTGGCGGGCGGGCCGATAAAGGCCACGCCTTCCTTCTCCAGCGCCTCCGCGAAAAGCCGGTTTTCGGAAAGAAAGCCATAGCCCGGATGCACCGCCTCCGCGCCGGTCTCGCGGATCGCGGCCATGATCTTTTCGATCACGATATAGGACTGGTTCGCCGGCGCCGGGCCGATATGCACCGCCTCATCCGCCATCCGAACATGCAGCGCGCCCCGGTCCGCGTCGGAATAGACCGCGACCGTCGCGATGCCCATCTTCTTCGCCGTCTTGATCACCCGGCAGGCGATCTCTCCGCGGTTGGCGATCAGGATCTTCTTGAACATATCGGTCCCTTCTTCAGGCGTTTACGCATGCAGAAATGGCCGCCGCGGAGCTCCGCGGCGGCCAATAGGGC
>JBBDTD010000239.1:0-3967 GCA_040904645.1 Paracoccaceae bacterium | reverse complement strand
CCGACGAGGTCGCCCAGCGCCACATCGAGTGGTTCGAGGGGCGCACCCTCCTCGTGCAGTTCCTGCGCGAGACTCTCGGCCTTACCGGCACCCATGTCGGCTGCGACACCGCGCAGTGCGGCGCCTGCGTCGTCCATGTCGACGGTGAAAGCGTGAAGGCCTGCAACATGCTCGCCGCCGCCGCCGACGGCGCCGAAGTCGCGACCATCGAAGGCGTCGCGGCCGCAGACGGCACGCTCAGCGTCGTCCAGCAGGCGTTTCAGGACAATCACGGCCTCCAGTGCGGGTTCTGCACGCCGGGCATGGTGATGACGGCGGTGGATCTCCTGAAACGCAATCCGAATCCGACGGAAGCGGAGATCCGCGCTTACCTTGAGGGCAATATCTGCCGCTGCACCGGCTACCACAACATCGTCAAATCGATCCAGGCGGCCTCGGCCGCCATGATCGCAGCGGAGTAAGGGGTGAGGTCATGGCCAAAGACAGCGGAATCGGCGCCTCCATCAAGCGGCGCGAAGACGTTCGTTTCCTGACCGGAACGGGCAATTACACCGACGACATCAACATCAACGGGCAAGCCTACGCCTATTTCCTCCGCTCCAGCATCGCGCACGGCAAACTGAACGGCGTCGACACAGCGGCGGCGGCGGCGATGCCCGGCGTGCTGCGGGTCTTCACCGGCGCGGATTTCGCCGAAGTCGGCGGCATACCCTGCGGCTGGCAGATCACCTCGCGCGACGGCGAAGTGATGAAGGAGCCGCGCCATCCGGTGCTGGCGCTCGGCAAGGTGCGCCATGTCGGCGACCCGATCGCGGCGGTCGTCGCGACCTCCCTCGCCGCCGCGCGCGATGCGGCCGAAGCGATCGAGGTCGATATCGAGGAACTGCCTGCGGTCATCGACATGAAGGCCGCCATCGCCGGCGCCGCCGGTTCGGTCCATGAGGAAGCGCCGGACAATATCTGCTATGACTGGGGCTTCGTCGAAGAGAATCGCGAAGCCGTGGATCAGGCGATCAAGGGCGCGCATCACGTCACCACGCTGGAGCTGGTCAACAACCGGCTTATCGCCAACCCGATGGAGCCGCGCGTCGCCATCGGCGATTTCAACCGGGCCTCGGGCGATTCGACTCTCTACACCACCAGCCAGAACCCGCATGTCATCCGGCTGCTGATGGGGGCTTTCGTGCTTGGCATCCCCGAGCACAAGCTCAGGGTCATCGCGCCGGATGTCGGCGGCGGGTTCGGCACGAAGATCTTCCACTACGCGGAAGAGGCGTTCTGCACCTTCGCCGCCAAGGCGCTCAACAAGGCGGTCAAATGGACCTGCGATCGCTCGGAAGCCTTCATCTCCGACGCGCATGGCCGCGACCATGTCACCAGGATCGAACTGGCGCTGGACGCTGAGGGCAAGTTCCTCGCGGTTCGCACCGCTACGCTGGCGAATATGGGCGCCTATCTTTCGACCTTCGCGCCTTCGGTGCCGACCTGGCTGCATGGCACGTTGATGGCCGGCACCTACACGACGCCGCTGATCTACTGCAATGTGAAGGCGATCTTCACCAACACCGTGCCGGTGGACGCCTATCGCGGCGCCGGGCGCCCCGAGGCGACGTTCCAGCTGGAACGGGTGGTCGACCAGGCGGCGAGGGAGCTTGGGATCGATCCCATCGAGCTTCGCCGCCGGAATTTCATCCCCAAGGACGCCTATCCCTACCAGACCCCGGTCGCGGTCGCCTATGACACCGGCGATTATCACGCCACCATGGACAAGCTGGTGGAGATCGCGGACCTCTCCGGCTTCGCGGCGCGAAAGGCGGAAAGCGCGTCGAAGGGCAAGCTGCGCGGCCTCGGGATCTCGTCCTATATCGAGGCCTGCGGCATCGCGCCATCCAACCTCGTCGGGCAACTCGGCGCCCGCGCCGGCCTGTTCGAGAGCGCGACCGTCCGCGTCAACGCGGCGGGCGGCATTGTGGTGATGACGGGCAGCCACAGCCACGGTCAGGGCCATGAGACGACGTTCCCGCAGGTGATCGCGGAGATGTTCGGCATGCCCGAGGAGATGGTGGATATCGTCCACGGCGACACGGCGCGCACGCCGATGGGCATGGGCACATACGGGTCCCGCTCCATCGCGGTCGGAGGCTCCGCCATGGTCCGCGCGGCGGAAAAGATCATCGCCAAGGCCAAGCGCATCGCCTCCCACATGATGGAGGCGGCGGTCGAGGATGTGGAGTTCGCGAACGGCGTGTTTTCCGTCGCCGGAACCGACAAGAAGCTCGATTTCGCGGCGGTCGCGCTTGCGGCCTATGTGCCGCACAATTACCCGCTGGAGTCGATCGAGCCGGGGCTGGAGGAAACCGCGTTCTACGACCCCTCCAACTTCACCTACCCCGCCGGCGCTTACGCGGCGGAGGTCGAAGTGGACCCAGAGACCGGCGTGGTCGAAGTCCTCGCCTTCTCGGCGGCGGATGATTTCGGCAACGTCATCAACCCGATGATCGTCTCCGGCCAGGTCCATGGCGGCATCGCGCAAGGGATCGGCCAGGCGCTGCGCGAATCGGCGGTCTATGATTCTGACGGGCAGCTCATTTCCGGCTCCTATATGGATTATGCGATGCCGCGGGCGGACGATCTGCCGATGTTCGCGGTCGATCATTCCTGCCAGACGCCCTGCACCCACAACCCGCTCGGGGTGAAAGGCTGCGGGGAGGCCGGCGCCATCGGCTCGCCGCCCGCGCTCGTCAACGCGGTGCTCGACGCGCTGAACAGCGGCGGCGTGAACATCGCCCATATCGACATGCCGCTCAGCCCATCGCGGGTCTGGGCCGCGATCCAGTCTGCGAATTAAGGGAGAGAGTCAGATGTACAATTTTGAATATGTGAAGGTCGGCTCGGTCTCCGACGCGCTCTCTGCGCTGGCGTCGGAGGATGCGCAGCCGATTTCCGGCGGCCAGACGCTGATCCCGACGCTGAGGGCGCGGCTGGGGCAGCCCTCGTCGCTCGTCGACCTGTCCGGCGTCGCTGAATTGAAGTCGATCGAGACTTCGGGCGGCGTGCTGCGGATCGGCGGTTGCGTAACCCATCAGGCTGTCGCCGACAGCGACGCGGTGAGGAATGCGATTCCCGGCCTCGCAGCGCTCGCCGGGCATATCGGCGACCCGGCCGTGCGGCACAAGGGCACAATCGGCGGATCGATCGCCAATAACGACCCCGCCGCGTGCTACCCGGCCGCCTGTCTCGGCCTTGGCGCGACGATCCACACCAGCGGCGGCGACATCGCCGCCGACGATTTCTTCGCCGGCATGTTCGAAACCACCCTCGGCGAAGGGCAGATCGTCACCGGCGTCTCCTTCCCGATCCCGGATGCGGCGAACTACCAGAAGTTCGTCCAGCCTGCGTCCCGGTTCGCACTGGTCGGCGTCTTCGTCTCGAAAGCCGCAGGCGGCGTCAGGGTCGCGGTCACCGGCGCGTCCGAATCGGGCGTCTTTCGCTGGACTGAGGCGGAGTCGGCGCTTGGCCGGAACTTCTCCGCCGACGCGACACCGGCGGCGCCCAGCGCCGACGGCATGATCGGAGACATTCACGGATCGCCCGAGTACCGGGCGCACCTGATCGCCGTGATGACCAAGCGGGCAGTCAAGGCCTGCTGAGCTCAGCCGCCCGCCCCGCATGCAAGCGGGGCGGGCGATTTTCATTTCGCGCCGCGCCGCTTTCGCAAAACTAGCGTTGCAGCTTGGCTTGCCATACGGCATCCTCAGCTTCTGGTTGTCAAAATGGCCGCCTGTTTGATTGAGTGCGAAAGGGAGAGAAACATGACCTGGGCCACACCTAAAGCGAAAGAAGTCAACTGCGGGATGGAGATCAACATGTACGCCCCGGCCGAGGACGAACGGCGCGGCGACGACTCCATCTGATCTGCGGCCGCCAGCCGCGCCACAACAAGAGTAGCGGGGCGCTGCTTGCGGCG
>JBBDTD010000238.1:0-23828 GCA_040904645.1 Paracoccaceae bacterium | reverse complement strand
TTTATGCTCTGGTGGTCGCCGCCGCCGCCGGGTTGATGCGGGGCTTCGCGGGCGTTGGCTCGGGCATGCTGATGGCGCCGTTTTTCGTCCATCTTTTCGGGCCGGTCCAGACTGTCGGGATCATCATAATGATCGAAGCGGTGGTGACCGGATTCCTGCTGCCCTCAGTCTGGAGCGATATCCGCTGGCGCGTGATCGGCGCAATGGGGATCGCCGCCGCTCTGGCCATGCCGATCGGCGCGCGGGTTCTGGTTTCCGTCGATCCGGCCGCGGTCCAGATCGGGGTCGCCGCGCTGGTCACGCTTTCCGCCCTCGCGCTGATGAGCGGCTGGCGCTACGTGGGGCGCAAGCCGCTTGCGGCCACGCTTGGGGTTGGCGCCCTTTCGGGGCTTTTGATGTCGATCACCAGCCTCGGCAATCCGCCGGTCATGCTCTATCTGCTTTCCAGCCGCGATTCCGCCGCGACGAACCGCGCGAATTTCACCGGCTATTTTGCGATCACGCTGGCGGCGTTGATCGCGGTGATGTCGCTTTCGGGGCTGTTGACCTTCGGAATGGCGCAGGTCTCGGCCACGCTCTTGCCGGTCTTTCTGCTGGCGACATGGGTGGGGAGCAAACTTTTCCGCAAGTCGAACGAAAAACTCTACCGCCGTGTCGCGCTGACCATCCTGCTGATGGCGGGGCTTTACGGGTTTTTCCGCTGACGCGCTGGCCGTCACCACATGGGGGCATGGGTGGCGGCGCGGCGCGGGAGGGGGTATGCGAGCTGATCCCCGATCGCAGCGAAATCACGACGGAACAATCAAGTGACAACGACCAGCCATCACGCCGCGCCTGCCCTCCGCTTCCCTTTCGATGCCCCGCCGGCGCCGGGCGAGGCGCGCGAAGTCGCGCCGGGCGTTCTCTGGCTGCGGGCGCCGCTGCCCTTCCGCCTCGATCACGTGAACATCTTTCTGATCGAGGATGGCGACGGCTGGGCGGTGGTGGACACTGGCATCTCCGACGGGCCGACGCGCGCGATCTGGACCGCGCTGGTGGAGGGGCCGCTGGCCGGGCGCAAGCTGACCCGGCTGATCGTCACCCATTACCATCCTGATCATATCGGCCTCGCTGGCTGGCTTTGCGCCGAATACGATCTGCCGCTTCTGACCAGCCAGTCCACCTATCTGGGTTGCCTCAACATCTCGCTCGATCCGCGCTCGCTCGAATCCGGGCAATACCGTGAGTTTTACGTCCAGCACGGCATGTCGGAGGAAGCCGCCGCCAGGGTCAGCACGCAGGGCCACAATTACCTGCGCATGGTCGACCCCCTGCCTGCGACTTTCCGCAGGCTGTTGATGGGCGACATGCTGGTGATCGGCGGGCGGCGCTTTCGTATTCTCACCGGCGACGGCCACGCGCCGGAGCAGGTCATGCTCTACTGCGCGGAGGAAAAGATCCTGCTCGCCGCCGATCAGGTCATCGCGAAGATCTCTCCCAATATCAGCGTCTGGGCGACGGAGCCGAACGGGGATCCGCTCGGCCATTACC
The DNA here is from genome assembly GCA_040904645.1 of Paracoccaceae bacterium. Classification (GTDB taxonomy): domain Bacteria; phylum Pseudomonadota; class Alphaproteobacteria; order Rhodobacterales; family Rhodobacteraceae; genus Pikeienuella. The sequence continues at coordinate 22,298 of JBBDTD010000238.1, read as the reverse complement.
TCCGCTCGCTTCGTTTTCTGCGCGCCAGGATTCCGAACGATGTGCTGGTGCTGCCGGGCCATCAGTTGCCGTTCTATGGGCTGCATGAGCGCTGCGACGAACTGGTCGCCCACCACGAAGATCGCTGCCGCGCGGTCACGCTCGCCTGCGCCGACGGGCCGAAAACCAACGCGGAGCTGGTGCCGGCGCTCTTTCCGCGGCCGCTCGACCCCCATCAGATGAGCTTCGCCTTCACCGAGACGATGGCCCACGCGAACCGGCTGGTGCGCCGGGGCGAACTGGCGTGGCGCTTCGAGGGCGACCGCTATCGGATCGCCCCCGTCTGATCACCTGGCGGCGTTCAGTCGAGCCGGTCGAGGTGCTGGCGCACGAAGTCGAAATCGACATGCTCGATGTAGGCGTCGATCAGTTTTTGCGTCACCGGCCCGTAGGGGCCGTTCCCGATCTTCACGCCGTTCACACTCGCGACAGGGCAAATGCAGAGCGAGGTCGAGGTGATGAACGCCTCATCCGCGTTGAAGGCGTCGTACATATCGAGGTCCGCCTCACGGAACGGGACGCCGAGCTTCGCCGCCATGTCGATCGCGGTCTGGCGGGAGACGCCGGGCAGGACGTATTTTTCCCGCGGCGTCAGCAACTCGCCATCCCGGACCAGAAAGAGATTGCTGCCGAGTCCCTCGCAAAGGTCGCCCTTCATGTCGAGCAAGACCGCCCAGGCGCGGGGGTTCTGCGCATGCACCTCCATGTCGCCCATGATCAGGTTCAGGTAATTGTGGCTTTTCGCACGGGGCGTCAGGCACTCGGGCGGTGTGCGCCGGACGGAAGGCGTGACGACCTCGATTCCATCGCGATAGAGCGGCGCGCGGTCCTTCAGCGGCAAAGGCATGCATTCAACGATGATGTTGGGCCCGTAATGGTCCCAGTTGTCGCCATCGACCTTTTTCACGCCGCGGCTGACCCGCTGCCCGACCCAGTAATCGCCGCCTTCCTCAAGCAGCGGCATGTTCCGCTTCAGCACTTCGGCGGTGATGTCGATCATCTCCTGCAGGGGCATCGGCGGCTCGTGGCGAAGCGCGCGGAGCGAGCGATAGAGCCGCTCGCAATGCGCCTCCAGCCGAAAGACACGCCCACCGAAGGTGCGCGTGAGGTCGAACGCGCCGTCGCCCATAAGGAAGCTCATGTCGCGGAACGGCACCACCGCCCGGCTTTCGGTCATGTATTCACCATTGAACCATACGGTTCTCTCGTTGGGTCGGTCGGTCATCTTCGCATCTCCGGATAGTGGCTCGGGCGTATCTCAACACCCGTGCGCGCGCGCCGGCAAGTCCGCCCGTGCATGCGGCGACAATTTCGGGCGCCGGCTTTTGCGCCGCACAATAATCAGTCGCGGCGGATTGAGTTTTAGTGAACACCCTGCTTAGCTGCGCGTATCGCGTCGTCGCAGGCGTAATAAAAGCCGGAAATACAAGCGACAGGCGCACAACCGCTTCAACAGGGAGCACAATGATGAACACGCCCAGGAAATACGCGCTCGGCGCAGCCGCCATCATGGCGATAATGGCCGCGTCGCCCGCTTTCGCGGTCGATTGCCCGATCAAGATCGGCGGCCTCGCGCCGCTTTCCGCACCCGGCACCGTGGTTGGCGGGGAGGCGATGCGCGACGCGATGATGATCGCCCAGGAAGTGGTGAACGAAGCAGGCGGCGTGCTCGGCTGCGATATCGAAGTGGTGATCGGCGACACCGAGGGCCTGCCCGAGAAAGGCGCCGCGGTGATGGAGAAGCTGATCGCGCAGGACGGCGTCGTCGCCGTCGGCGGCGGCTATCACAGCTCGGTCGGCGTCGCCTCCAAGGACGTGGCCGACGCGCGCCAGATCCCGGTCGTCTTCGCGGAGACGTGGAACGACACGATCACCGGCGACAAGCAGAAATACATCTTCCGCATCGCGCCGCTTTCCTCCTGGGCTTCCGCCACGCTCTGGCGCTTTTCGCTGCTGACGCCGGGCGTCAAGAAAGCGGTGATCCTGACCGAGAACACCGATTACGGCATCCCCGCCGCGCAGGAGACGACCGACGGGCTGAAATCCGGCGGCGTCGAGGCGACGACCTTCTCCGTCGATATCGGCACGCAGGATTACGCCGGCATCATTCAGCGCATCAAGGCGGAAAGCCCGGACATCATCATCACCCTCGCCACCGGCGAGGCGGCGTTCAACTTCACCCAGCAGGCCGCTGACGCCGGCATCGGGCCGATGGACCTGCCGTTCATCACCGGTCAGGACGCGCTTGAAAGCGCGACCTACTGGCGGAACGTGCCCGATGGGCAGAACGCCTTCCTGCAGCGTATCGGCGTGCCGGAAAGCCAGTTCAGCGAAGCGGGCAAGAGCTTCGCCACGAAATACAAGGAGAAGACCGGCAAGGCCGATGTCGAAAGCTACGCGATGGAGGCCTACGATTCGATCGTCGTGCTCGCCAAGGCGATCGAGGCCGCCGGAGAGACGGGCGGCGACGCCATCGTCACGGCGCTGGAGTCGATCGAATATGACGGCGCGCTCGGCAAGATCTACTTCCCTTACGGCACGCAAAAAGACCCCTCCGTCGATGGCAAGGGGAACGAGTGGTGGCACCAGTGGCCGGACCCGGCGCTGACCGTGATCCAGTACCAGGAAGAGGGCCAAAGCTCGACCGACGCCGCCATCGTCTGGCCGGACGCCTACAAGACCGCCGATCCCATCTACGTCAACGAGTGATGGCGACGCCCAAACTCTGAACGAGGCGGGCGGCCTGCATCAGGGTCGCCCGCAAGGGATGCGCGCCTTTCGGGCGCGGCGTAGCGGGATGAGGGGAACGGCATGGAGGCTCCCGGTCTTTTCTGGGGCGTTATCGTCTGGATGATTTTCTGGGGGGCGGTCGGCGCTCTGGTGATCCGGGCGCGCTATCTTCACCGCGACCTCGACACCAGTAATACGGTTTTCGTCGGGGCGATGACCGGTGCGGCGCTCGGCCCGGTCGGGCTCGCGCCGCTCTGGGCGGCGACGCCGCAACTCGGGCGGTTCCTGTCGATCGCGCCGGCGATCCTGACGGTCCTGCTGGTCGCTGGCGCCTTCGCCTTCGCCGATCCGGCCAATATCTGCGTGACGAACGGCTCTTTCGTGGCCTCGCAGTTCACCAACGGGCTGATGATCGGCATCATCTACGGGTTCATGGCGCTGGGGCTGACGCTGATCTTCTCGATCCTGGGCGTGGTCAGCTTCGCCCATGGCGAATTCTACATGATCGGCGGGATGCTGGTCTATTACATCTCCGCCGTGTGGTTCCCCGGAATTTCGCCGCTGATCGCGGTGCTCGGGGCCTGCGCCGTCGCCTTTCTGCTTGGCGCGGCTTTTGAGCGGATGTTCCTCACGCCGATGTATCATGGCCAGATCGATCGTCCGGTCGAATACGGCATCCTCGTCACCTTCGGCCTCGCCTTCACGCTCCAGTATTTCGTGCAGGCTGTGGCGGGGGCGAGCCCGGTCAAGGTTCAGCGCTTCATCGATTTCCCGCGCTTCGGCCTGCCGTCGAAAGAGGATCCATGGCTGATGGAGACCTCGCGCGGCAGCCTGACGCTGTTCGAGACCGTTTCGATCCCCAATCCGCGCTTCATGGCGGCGGTGACCTGCATCCTGGTGCTGGTGGCGCTCCTCTTTCTCCTCCACCGCACATGGACCGGCCGCGCGCTGAGGGCGGTGAGCCAGGATCGCGAAGCGGCGGCGATCGCCGGCATCAACCCCGACCGGATGAACATGCTGGCCTTCGCCCTCGGCGGCATGATCGCGGCGCTGGCGGGGGCGCTGCTGGTGCAGGCATTCTCCTGGTTGCCGCAGGTCGGCAACATTCCGGCCATGCGCTCTTTCGTGATCGTCGTCCTCGGCGGGCTCGGCTCGCTCCCCGGCGCCTTCCTCGGTGGCATCCTCGTCGGGCTGGTGGAGGCGGCGGGAACCGGCTGCGTGCCCGACCCGCAAAAAGCGGCCTCCTATATACCGGCTTACGGCATGATCGTGCTGACTCTCACGCTTCTGCTCAGACCGACGGGTCTCTTCGGCCGACGTTTCGCAGGAGGCGTTCATGGCGCGAAATGAGATGATGAACCGGATCCCGCTTCTGGCCGGCGCCGCGTTCCTCGGGGCGCTGATCGCCTTTCCCTTCATCTTCGACGGGCCGAACGACAGCTATCTGATGCATGTCATGATCACGGCCTTCTTCTACGCGATCCTCGCGTCGAGCTGGTCGATGCTGGCCGGCTATGCGGGGCAGTTTTCCTTCGGGCACATGGCCTTCATGGGCATCGGCGCCTACACCACCGCGCTCTTCTGTCATTATTTCTATCTTTCGCCGGAGCCGACCGGGCTTTGCGCCGAGCTTCAGATCGGCTCGACCTGGCTGGTCGTCGTGGACCCGATCGGCGTCACGTCGACGACGCTGAATCAGGATTGCCTCCGCCAGGCGATGGAGGCCTGGGGCGGCGCGGTCGAGGTCACGCGGATGCCTATTCTGCTCGGGATCGTGCTTGGCACGATCATGGGCGGGCTCTTCGGCTTTCTCGTCGGCTTGTTGGTGCTGCGGCTTCGCGCCGCTTATCTCGCCCTCTTCACGCTCGGCTTTTCCGAAATCGTGAAGGCGACGATCTCGGCCGAGATAGACATTACCCGCGGTCAGGCCGGCATGGAGCTGCCGCCGCTTTTCGAGAACGGCGTGACTCTCTTTGGCGTCTATTACGGGCCGACGGCCAAGCTGCCGCCCTATTTCGTCATGCTCGCATTGCTGCTCACCTGCCTTGCGATCCTGACCTGGCTCGCGCGCTCCAAATTCGGGCTTTTCGTGCGCGCGCTGCGCGAGGATCAGGACGCCGCCGCCGCGCTCGGCGTGAACACCACGCGCTACAAGGTGCTGGTCTTCACCATCACCACCGCGATGGCGGCCTCCGCGGGCGCGGTGCAGGCACATTATGTCGGCATCGTCACGCCGAACATGCTCTTCTTGTTGCAAACCAGCCTCGTGGTCGCGATGGCGGTGATCGGGGGCCTCGAGAATTTCGTCGCCGCCGCGATCGGGGCCATCATCCTGCAGGTGGCGCTGGAGATGCTGCGCAGCAATATCGAACTTGGCGGCTATGTGATCGACATGACCGTCTGGCGGCTGGTGTTCTTCGGCGTTCTTCTGATGGTCACGCTGCGCTTCTTCCGCAACGGGCTGATCGCGCCGATAATCAACCGTTTCGCGCGGAGACATGTGGCGGCGGAGACGGTCGCGGCCAGACGCGCGGCCGAGACGGAGGACGCGGCGCGATGATCCATCTCAACGTCAGCAATCTCCACCAGCGCTTCGGCGGCCTGCACGTCCTCAAGGGCGTCAGTTTCGAGGTGAAGGGGCCGGAGTTGATCGGCCTGATCGGCCCGAACGGCGCGGGCAAGACCACGCTGACCAATGTGCTCGACGGCGCGATCACGCCCAATTCCGGCACCGTCTATCTGAACGGAGAGCGGATCGACCAGTTGCAGCCCTATGAAGTCGCGCGCGCCGGTTTGGGGCGCACCTTTCAGGTCACCCGCGCCTTTCGCCGGATGACGGTTCTCGAAAACCTCGCCGTGCCGGCCCTCGCCCTGGGGCGGCTGGGCAGCGCGGCGGCGGTTCGGGAAAAGTCGATGGACGTGCTGGAATTCCTGACGCTGGATCATCTTCGCAACGAATACGCGCAGGCGCTTTCCGGCGGGCAGCAAAAGCTGCTGGAGCTTGGCCGGCTGCTGATGCTGGACCCGGACGTGGTGATTCTCGATGAGCCTTTCGCCGGGGTCCACCCCAGGCTGATGGAGATCATCTACGCCTATATCCGGCGCGTGAACGCGGAGGGGAAGGCGATCATCATCATCTCGCACCAGATGGACGCGGTGTTCACGCTCTCGCAGCGGCTTCTGGTGCTCAATTTCGGCGAAATGATAGCTGACGGCCCCCCCGACGAGGTCAAGCGCGACCCGGCGGTGATCGAGGCCTATCTCGGCGTCGACGAGGAGGAGGAAGCGTGACCGACGCAGTGATGGAACTCGTCGATCTCGATGTCGGTTATTACCGGGATCTCAACATACTTTCCGATCTTAACATCACCGCGCGGCGCGGCCAGATCACCGCGATCCTCGGCGCCAATGGCGTCGGCAAGTCGACGGCGCTGAAGGCCGCCTTCGGCTTCCTCGCCCCCAACAAGGGCGATGTGTTGCTGGACGGCGAAAGCGTCCGCGACGTGCCGACGCACGAGAAGATCCTCAAGGGCCTGGCCTATATCCCCCAGGCCCCCGGCGTATTCCGCGACATGACGGTGGAGGAAAATCTGCTGCTCGGCGGCTGGACCTTCCGTTCCGACCGCGCCGAGGTGCGCCGCAAGCTTGCCGCCAATTATGAGCGCTTCCCCGCGCTTCGTGACAAGCGTGGGCAGGCGACGGGCGAACTTTCCGGCGGCCAGCAGCGCATGGTGGAGATCGGCCGCACGCTGATGGCGAACCCGAAGATGCTGCTGGTCGACGAACCCACGGCCGGGCTTTCCAAAATGTTGGCGCAGGAGGTCTATGAGATGCTGACCGACCTCGCGCGGCGTGATGGATTGACGATCCTGCTCGTCGATCAGGAAATCCGCCAGGCGCTGAAGATCGCCGATTATGTCTATGTGCTTGAGCTGGGCCGCAACAAATACGAAGGCCCGGCGTCCGAGTTCAAGGATCTCGAAAAGGCGTTCTGGGTCGCCTGAAGCCGCCGCCGGGCGCTGTTATCCGCCACGCGCGGCGCGCAGCACCAGCTTCGCGCTGATCCGCTCTCGCAGCGTCGACGGCTTGTCCAGCGCGAGCCGGTTCAGCATCGCTTTCTCATCCTCGCAAGCCGCGCTCTCGAACAAGGCGGCGGCAGCGAAGCGGCAGAGCCGCGCCGGCCGGGCCGCGACCGATTTGAGCCGTTTCAGCGGCCCGAGCAGGCGGCGTTCAGTTTCGGTGAAATCGGCGCCGAAGGGAAATTCTGCGCACCAGCCCGCGCGCCGGGCGGGGGCCAGCGCCTCCTCGATGCGTTCGGGCGTGTTCCGCTTGCTGTCCCGGCCCGCGCCGGGGGCGGCCTTGCCCGCGCGGGCCGCAGCATCGCCAAGCGCGGCGGCGAAGCGCCCCTCGGCGAGGGCGAGCATCGCCGCCACGCAGGCGCCGTCCGGACGGTTCCTGAGATCGGCCAGCCCGTATTCCGTGACGATCACATCGCGAAGATGCCGCGGCAGCGTCGCGCGCCCGCACCGCGCCACGATGCGAGAGAGGGTCTCGCCCTTCGTCTCACGCGTGGCGGTGAGCGCGATGATCGCCCGCGCGCCGGGCAGGTTCTGCGCCTGTATGGCGAAATCGTGCTGGCCGCCGACGCCGCTCACCACCCGGCCGTCGGCCAGCGTGTCCGAGGCGACATCGCCAAGCAGTGACGCCTCCATCGCGTTGTTGACGAAGCGGGCGTCCCGCCGGTCCTGAACTTTCGCCTCCCTGTCGCCGTCGAGCGTGTTGGTGAAGGAGATCGGGCGCATCTGGAAAAGCGCGCGTTCCTCGGCCGGCGACTCCCGCAGGCGACGATAGAAATCGCGCGGGCCAAGGAAGAATCCGGCGTGCAGGACCGCTCCATCCGCCGCCCGGCGCTTCAGAATTCCGGCGCGATAAAGCTCCAGAAAGGCCGGCGCGAACATCTCGCTGACCCCGTAGAGGCCTTTCTCGAACGGCCCGGCATGGCGAAGCGCGCCCACAGGCCCGCCGCCCAACCGATCCAGCGTCTCGGCGAAAAGCGCTGGCGCCCGATGGCGCATGATCAGCGCCTCGCCGAGGGCGTCCCCGATGGAGCCGATGCCGATCTGCACCGTCCCGCCATCGGGAACCATCGCGGCGACCCGAAACCCAATGGCGTGTTCCGCGGTCGAGACGGGCGCGTTCGGCGGCGCGAAAAGCGGGAACTCAGCGTCATCGCCGGCGAGGATGTGATCGAAAGCGGCGGCCTCCAGCGCCGCGTCGCCCGGCATGAACGGCAGCTCCGCGTTCTCTTGCCCGACAAGCAGGCACGCGCCGCCGCGAAAGCGCATGATGTCGAGCATGTCGAGCGTGAGATCGGGGTTCGAAGAAAGGCTCAGGCGGCCTCCGCCATCCGGGTCCGGCGCCACGAGCTGCGCGACGACATTGATGTCCGCTTCCCGCAGCATCGCCGTCGCCTGACTGTAATTGATCGACGTGTAGGATTGCTGGACACGGTCGCTGCTCATCCAGGCGCCGGCTTGCAGGAAGAACTCGTTGACCTCGATATTGGCAGGCAATCCCTCACCCCGGAGCGCGTCGATATAGCCGAGGCGCGGCCAGCCGGCGAAGATCCGCTCAACCAGCGGACCGATGAAGCGACGTTCAAGATCGCCGGATGCGGCGGGCGGCTCCAGGCTGAGCGCAGTGAAGATGCGCAGGCGAATGGAGGCGTCGTCGCGCGCCCGCTCAAAAAGCGCGTTCGCGATATGGGGGGCCTTGCCGATCCCGAGCGGCAGGCCGAGCCGGACGTCGCCGCCTGTCTCGGCGATGATTCGGTCAGCCAGCAGGCGCGCGTCGTCATGGCGTTCCGGCCGGCGCGTCATCGCCCCTCCCCGTGTCGCCCGAGGCCGGGATCGGGGCGAAGGCGTCGGCCACGGCGCGTCGCTTCCTTTCTTCGGCACGTCGTGTTCTTCATGATTGTGGATTCCGCCGCCGGTCCTGTCGCCGGGCCGCCCCACGGCCACCGGCTTGCATCGCCAGTCTGGCGCGTTCGGCGGGGGCGTGTCCAGCCGGGCACGAAGCTTCGTTGCCCACCGATTGCCTCGCGCGGCGCCGGCGGTGTGATCCGCCGCGTCGTCCTGGATCTCAGGTGCGCGCCTGCGGCGGCCTAGCGGAACCACAAGGGCAAGGTCATGGAGACGGCGGGCACATAAGTCACAACCATAAGCGCGCAGATGGCGGCAAGATAAAGCGGCGCCATCGCCCGCGCGATCGAGAGTACGCCGACCCCGGATATCCGCGAAGCCACGTAAAGCGTGGCCCCGACCGGCGGCGTGAAAAGCCCGACCGCGACATTACAGGTTATGATGACGCCAAGATGCACCGGATCGACCCCGAATGTCGCCGCGGTCGGGATGAGAAGCGGCGCCGTGAGCAGGATCGCGGGCACTGGGTCGAGCACCAGACCCAGGATCAGCAGAAGGACATTGACCAGCAACAGGAAGACGAACTGACTGGAGGAGAGGTCCTGCACAAAGGTGACGAGGATCTGCGGCATCTGCTCAAGCGTGATGAGCCAGCCAAGCACCGTGGTGGCGCCGATCACCACCATGACGATGGCGCTGGTGACGAAGGAATCGATCATCAGTTTCGGCAGGTCGCGCAGGCTGAAATCGCGGTAAACCACGACCGTGACCAGAAGCCCGTAGACCGCCGCGACCGCCGCCGCTTCGGTCGGCGTCACATAACCGCTGAAAATCCCGCCAAGGATCAGCACCGGCATCATCAGCGCCGGGAACGAGGCGACGAATGCGCGCCAAAGCTCGCGCGCGGAAACCATCCTGCCGCCCGGATCGCAGCCGGTCGATTTTCCGACCCAGTAGCAAACCGCCATGAAAAAGAGCCCGAAAATCAGCCCCGGAACCACCCCGGCGAGGAACAGATCCGCGACCGAGACATTGCCGACGAACCCGTAGATCAGCATCGGGATCGAGGGCGGTATGATGATCCCGATCGTGCCCGCGGCCGCCACCAGCCCGCCGGCGAAGGCGCGCTTGTAGCCCTGCTTGACCATGTTCGGGATCATGACAGAGCCGATGGCGGCGGAATCTGCGATGGCGGAGCCGGAAATGCCGCCGAACAGCATCGACGCCCCGACGACGACGAAACCGAGCCCGCCGGGCAGGAAGCCGAACGCCGCCTTGGCAAAGGTGATGATGCGCATGCCGACGCCGCCGCGGCTCATCAACTCGCCCGCGATGATGAAAAGCGGGATGGCGATGAAATGGTTCGGCTCCACCCCGCCGATGAAGTTGAGATATAGCGCCTGCAGCGGATAGCCGAGGTCGAAAACGAAGATCGGCGCGACAGCGGTGATCAGGATCGCCCAGACCAGCGGCACGCCGAGGAAGACGGTGGTGAGGAACACCGCGCAAACGAAAAGAAGGATCATCCGCGCGCCTCTAGCGTCTCATCAAATGGCGGCGCGCCCACGCCGCCCGACAGGTCGATGAACATGTTGTAAACATGGAAAAGCAAGGTCAGCGCCATGCCGACCGGCATTGCCGCGTAAAGCAGCCCCACCGGCAAATACAGCACCGTCGTCGTCTGTGCCCATGTGAGGAAGGAAATGCTGAACCCATGATAGATAAGGCTGCCGAGCAACGCCAGAACGAGGAAGTCGATCAGGATCGCCAGCGGCCGGCGCAGCGAGGCCGGCACGACATTCGCGGCGATCTCGGTCACCCGCATATGCGCGCCGCGCGCCATCGCCGCCGCCGAGCCGAGAAAGGTGACCCAGAGGAGGAGAAACGCCACCACCTCCAGCGACCAGGCGAAATCGAAGCCGGCGAAACCGCGCAGCGTCGCGTTGACGAAGACGATGCCGACGATGGCGAGGCCGCCAAGAACCAGGAAAAGATCGATCAGTCCGCTGATGAATTTCAGCGCGCCGGGATACATCTCGCGATAGTCCATCAATCATTTCCTTCCGACGCCGCCCGGCGCATTTTTGCCGTCGGGCTGCGTCGTTTCAGCCAGATGAAAGGACAGATCAGGCCGGCGGCATCTTCTCACGGATCGCCGCGGCGTCGTTGAGGAACTTGTCGACCTCTTCGCCATAGACGCCGCGCGCCTTTTCATAGACGGATTCGACCGCCTCGCGGAATGGGCCGATGGCGGGGGTCGAAACCTTGGCGCCCTCGGCCTCCATTTCCTCCAACTGTTTGGCGACCGAATTCTTCACCAGATCGCGGCTGAAGGCGGAGGCTTCCTTGGCGGCGCGGCTGACCGCGTCCTTGTCCGCGTCGGAAAAGGATTGCCATGTCTTTTCCGCGATTGTCAGAGGCAGCGGGCTGTAGACGTGCTGCGTCAGCGTGATGTAGGGCGCAACTTCATAGAAGCGCAGAGACTTGATGGTGTCGACCGGGTTTTCCTGACCGTTCACCGTGCCCTGCTGGATACCGAGATAGACATCGGGAATCGGCATCACGACAGTCTGAAAGCCGATCGCCTCCATCGTCCAGCGGATCATGTCGTTGGGAAAGACGCGCATCTTCTTGCCCGCCGCGTCGGCGGGCGAGGTCAGCGGGTCGGTGGTGGTGAAGCTGCGGAACCCGGCCTCCCAGGTGGCCAGAACGCGGATGCCCTTTTCCGGCAGCTTGTCGAACTCGCCCTTCAGCCAGGCGGAATTGTCGTAAAGTTCCCACCCCTGCTCGAACGTGTCGACGAGAAAAGGCATCGCCGTCAGGTTCAGCGAGGGCAGGTGCGTCGCATAGGTGCCGGGCGCCGTGACGGTGAAATCCAGCCCGCCAAGCTGCAATTGCTCAACCGCCTTCGGGTCGTTCGCAAGCTGGCTCGCCGGATAGATACGCACTTCATAGCGCCCTTCGGTGTATTCCTTGACCTTGGCCGCGAAAAGCTCCGCCGCCGCCTGGCGCGAGCCGCCCGGGTTGTCGGTATGGCTGAATTTCAGCACCGTGGCCGCCAGTGAAGGGCTGGCGCCGAGGGCCAGCGCGCCGATGAGAGCCGCCGCCAGCGTTCTGCGAAAGTCGAAATGTCCGTTCATGGTTCCTCCACCAAATTATTCCGGCGCGGATCGCGGCGGATTCCGACTGGGCCTCTGGCGGCGTTTCCGGCCTGATGGCGGCCGGGCGCCGCGCGAAGCCCGACGGAGTTGTTTGTGGGCTCAGCTCTGCCCATTGCCGCACGCTAATGCATACTTTAAATTATTCAATAAAATATTCGGGTGATGTGGAAAGGTGTTGAACCGGCCCGAAAGCACAGCGTATCGCGCGGGGCGCTAAAGCTGCGGAAGCCGATAATTGGCAAGAATCCCAAGCAATTCATCCGCCGCGCGCTCGCGGTGCCGGCGGAAGGTCTCCCGCGTCGCGGCGGGGTTTCCGTCGCAAATATGGTTCAGGATCTCGCGGTGCTCGCGGGTCGAATCAACCGGAGTCTGGCGCAGACGCAGCGTGATCATCCGTACCCGGTGCGCCTGATCGAACAGCGTGTTCACGAACGCGCTGAGCCGGCGGTTGCTGTTCATGTCCAGCAGGCGCCGATGAAAAAGATCGTCAGCCTCGGCCCAGGCCTCCAGATCGCCGCGCTCCAGCGCCGCCTCCATTTCCTGCGTCGCCCTCCTCAGCCCGTCCACCGCCGCGGCGGACGGGCCGGAGGAGGCGACCTGCGCCGCGGCCTCCGGCTCCAGCACGGCGAGGATCTCGTAAATTTCGCGCATATCTTCGAGCGAGACCGGCAAGATCCGCGCACCGCGTCGTGGGATCAGTTCGACCAGCCCCATCGCTTCCAGCTTGATCAGCGCCTCGCGCACCGGCGTGCGGCTCATGCCGAGGCGCTGGGCGATTTCCGGCTCGGGCGCCTGATAGCCGGGTGGCATCCTGTTCTGGAGGATCTCCTCCTTCAGGCGGTCATAGGCGTCGACGACGCGCGATGTCCTCAAGCCCTCGCGCATCGTTGAACCTGTCTCCTGGCCGCCTGCTTCGATCGTGGAATTTATGCATACATTGAAAAATCCGCAAATTGATTCTTCCCATGTGCGCCCGGGCGGGGCTCAGCGCCCGGCGGGGCCGCCCGCGCCCGTTTGCTGCGGCAGCAGATGCCCGAGGGAGCGGGCGTAATACGCGATGAGCGCGCTCTCGCCGGGTGCGATTTCCAGCCCGGACGCGGCTTCACGCACCAGTTTTCGCTGAACCAACATCTGCAACGCATACTCATGCGCCGCCGCGAAATTTTCGCGTGGAATGTGGATATGCACGCCGCGCTCATGCAGCCGTTCCGCCAGATCCGTCGCGCCGCCCATCAGTTCGGCGCGCGACAGCGGAGCCTGCGCCCCCTGCAACACGGCCGCCAGCAGCGCGACCGGGGGCGCCGGCGTCGCGGCGCCGATGCGCCGCATCAGCTCCGCGCCCAGCTTGGCGACATCCGCGCCGGGCGCCGCCATGAAAGCCTTGAGCGACAGGGGCGGGCCGAAACTGACCCCGGCATGGCCGAAACGCCGCGCCCGGCCGGTCAGCCGTCGCGCCAGATAGAGACTGAGAAACCGCGTCGCCGTCCATATTCCGACGCCGAATTTCCCCTCGCCATGCGGGCCGCTCGCCCGTAGCAGCAGCCGATCCTCCAGCACCCGGTCGTAATTGACGCCGACCGGCGCGAAGATCACGTCACGCTGGCTTTCCGCGTCGAACCCCTCCGCGACATAGCTGAGCAGGCCGAGCTTGGGTGGCCCGAGCGCGCCATCGCGCGACAATCCGCCCTCGGGGAAGATCGCTTGCGTGACCCCGCCCTCCGCCGCCATCTGGACATAGCGGCGCAGCACGGCGCGATAGAGCGCGTCGCGCTCTCGCCGGCGGATGAAATAGGCGCCCATGCCGCGGATCACCCAACTCAGCGGCCAGATCCGCGCCCATTCCCCGACGGCGTACGAGATCGTCGCGGACTGCGACGCGAGATGCGTGACGAGCAGGTAATCGACGTTCGAGCGATGATTGATGACGAAGATCACCGCCGCCTCAGGGTCGATCCACGCCAGCGCCTGCCGGTCGAGCGTGTCGAGCCGCACCTCATAGAGCCAATTCGTGATCCACCGGCTGACCCGCGCGCCGACACCGAAATAGAGCATCGCTGAAAAGCTGGGCGTGATCTCCCGCGCGTATTCCTCCACCTGACGAAAGGCGATGTCCCGCGGCATGCCGGTTTCCGCGACATGCTGCTCGACCGCGCGCATGACTTCGGGGTCATGGGTGAGCCGGGCGATCAGGAAACTTCGCCGCATCAGCACGAAGGGTTTGATTTGCAGGGAGAGCCGCCGATTCAGACGCTCGACCGCGCGTTCGAACCGCCGGCGGAAATACCAGCGAAACGAAGGCGCCAGCACGCGATCGAGCAACGCGACCGCCGCCGCGATTCCGCCGATCACCGCCAGCCAGACCGGAATTTCGATCACCCCCTGCATCCGGGCAGCATGGAGCGGGCCGGGGGGCGCGTCCAGCGCCGGAAAGTGGGCGCGTGGGGCGATGACCTGCGCGTCCCGCGCGTTACAAATTTTTTGAAGATTGGGAGAGATACGTAACATGACGGGATGATCGCGGCGATGGGTTATATTCAGCCCCGTTATATCACCTCTTGCGAAATAATCTTGCGCCGCTATTTTTGCCGCAGCGCAACATGCTCCGACTCGCGAGGCCGCGAATGACCGATTGCAAGCCTGACCGCCCCTGGATTTTTCGGACATACGCCGGTCATTCGACGGCCGAGGCTTCAAACGCGCTCTATCGCGGAAATCTCGCAAAGGGGCAGACCGGGCTTTCGGTGGCTTTCGATCTGCCGACGCAGACCGGCTATGACAGCGACCATGTCCTCGCGCGCGGCGAGGTCGGCAAGGTCGGCGTGCCGATCTCCCACCTTGGCGACATGCGGGTGCTGTTCGATCAGATCCCGATCGAGCGGATGAACACCTCGATGACCATCAACGCCACCGCAGCGTGGCTCCTCGCGCTCTATGTGGCGGCGGCGGAGGAGCAGGGGGCCGACATAGCCCAGCTTCAGGGCACGGTGCAGAACGACATCATCAAGGAGTATCTGTCGCGCGGCACCTATGTGTTTCCGCCCGGGCCTTCGCTTCGGCTGATCTCCGACATTGCGGCCTGGACCTATTCCCACGCGCCGAAATGGAACCCGATGAACGTCTGCTCCTATCATCTGCAGGAGGCGGGCGCGACGCCGGCGCAGGAGCTGGCCTTCGCGCTCGCCACCGCCATCGCGGTGCTGGACACGGTGAGGGCGCGCAAGGCCGTCTCGGATGAGGATTTTCCGAAGGTCGTCGGGCGCATTTCGTTTTTCGTCAACGCGGGCATCCGCTTCGTCACCGAGATGTGCAAGATGCGCGCCTTTTGCGATCTCTGGGATGAGATTTGCCGCGAGCGCTACGGCGTCGAGGAAGAGAGCTACCGCCGCTTTCGCTACGGCGTGCAGGTCAATTCGCTGGGGCTGACCGAGCAGCAGCCGGAAAACAACGTCTACCGCATCCTGCTGGAAATGCTGGCGGTGACGCTCTCCAAACGCGCCCGCGCCCGCGCGGTGCAACTTCCGGCATGGAACGAGGCTTTGGGTCTGCCGCGCCCGTGGGATCAGCAATGGTCGCTCCGCATGCAGCAGATCCTCGCCTATGAAACAGACCTCCTGGAATTCGAGGATATTTTCGACGGCAACCCCGCCATCGACGCGAAGGTCGAGGACTTGAAGGCCGGCGCGCGCGAGGAATTGGCGACCATCGCCGGCATGGGCGGCGCCGTGGCCTGCATCGGCTACATGAAGGCGGCGCTTGTCGACGCCAACACCGCCCGCCTCGGCCGGATCGAGAAGGGGGAGACTGTGGTGGTCGGTGTGAACCGTTTCGAAAACGGCGAAGACAGCCCGCTGACCGGCGGCGAGGGCGGGATCATGACCGTTGATCCGGCGGTCGAGGCGGAGCAGATCGCCCGTCTCAGCGAATGGCGCGCCGGGCGCGATGATACGGCGGTGAAGGCGGCGCTGGCGGAGCTGCGCGCCGCGGCGCGCGAGGGGCGCAACATCATGCCGCCTTCCATCGCCTGCGCGAAGGCGGGGGCGACGACGGGCGAATGGGGCTTCGCGATGCGGGCGGAGTTCGGCGAATACCGCGCCCCGACCGGGGTCGGCAAGGCGGTTTCCAACGCCGCCGAGGGGTTGGAGGAGATCCGCGAGGCGGTGGCCGCCGTCAGCCGCGATCTGGGCCGCACGCTGAAATTTCTGGTCGGCAAGCCGGGCCTCGACGGGCATTCCAATGGCGCGGAGCAGATCGCCGTGCGCGCCCGCGACAGCGGCATGGACGTGACCTATGAAGGCATCCGCCTGACGCCGGAGGAAATCGTCGCCCGCGCGGCGTCGGATGGCGCCCATGTCGTCGGTCTTTCCATCCTCTCCGGCTCTCACCTGCCGCTGATCGCGGATGTGATGAGCCGGATGCGCGAGGCCGGGCTCTCCATCCCGGTGGTGGTAGGCGGCATCATCCCCGAGGCGGACGCCGCCGCGCTCCGCCAGATGGGCGTGGCCAAGGTCTACACCCCGAAGGATTTCGACCTGAACCGCATCATGTTCGACATCGTCGGGCTGGTGGGCGGCGAGAAGGCGGCGGCGTGACAGGGGGGCGTTCAGCCCGAAGCCGGAGTGCTTTCCGGCGACTCATCCGCATTTTCGGCCCGGTGAAATTCGCGAACGAACGCCCTCAATCCGCCCAGCTTTTGGTCGCCCAAAGAAATCTCCTCCAGCAATTTTGAAACGAAGCCAGGCCCGTGGATGCCGATTTCTGGTGCAAACCCTTCGGCCTCGCCAACCGCAACGACGTAGATGCCCATATCAGCCAATACTTTTTTCAGTTCGTCTAGCGTCGTGCGGAGCTGACCTTTCGGGAGCGCCGCTTCCCCAGATTTCTTTACTATCTGCCATGGCCGCAGCTGCTTCAGTGCAGACTTTATTTCTCGCTCTGGCACTTTTCCGTCGTCGCAAATTTGAAAAGCCTGGTTGATATAATTTTGGATTTCTTCAAAAGTCTTAACCTTCACGCCGTTGCTTACGCCGGCTTCGACCCGTCTCCACAATGGCTCTATCGTTTCCCAGTCGCCGCCGACACTTTCGACCATACTCTGCAAATGACCGCGATCGGCGAATAGATCGAGGTCAAAGACAGAGACTATCGGCAGGCCGATTCTTTTCAACACCGACGCGATCTTGGGTGCGCGTTGTTTGCCGCCGGTGGGTATGTATGCGGTATCGGCGTAGCGGTAGGCTCCTGTTTCCGCGTCGAAATCCGCCATTGCATTGTAGAGCCGGCAATCGCTGTCATCTTCACAAATGACGGATAATTCGTGGAAAACTCCATCAAGCGCATTTGAGTAGCGAAACTCGGGCTTCTCCCAAAGTTCCTTCAGCACTTCCGCTTCTGCTTCATGAACACGGTTGGTCTCTCCTTCGCGCGTAATGCGAAGGATGCGCAGATTATCGCCTTTCGTCCCCTCAATGAAACCGCGCAACACGTCGCTGCTATGCGTGGCGACGATCAACTGGCCCTGAGCCTTCTCGGCCAGCGTTCGGCCTAGCCTGCGCATTTGCGGCGGGTGGAGAAATGCTTCCGGTTCGTCGACCAAGGTGACGTCCAGCGGCCTCACCAGCGTCTCGAACAGGATGCCAGCATAGCTTCGCATCCCGTCACCTTGCCTATCCAGGCGCGGTTGCCGCCTTACAGCCTCAACATAGAGGTTTCCAATGGGATTGGAGCCGCACTCGGGACCGGGCAATTGCCCGACATGAAAGGGAATCTTGCTTCCGCCAACGTAATCGATGAAGAGGTCAACCCTGAACGCTTCCCTGAAAACGCGGCTGATTTCGCGCAGCAAGGATTCGTCTTGATGGAGGAAGTGTTGCGGGGCTGTTGAAGGGTGATCGGGGTCTTTGCTGTCTGCGAGATGCGTGATCTTGAGCCGGTCTTCTGCGCCGACGTGACGGACGAAAGCTGAAGTTAGCTCTCTCAGCGGTTGCTCGAGCTGCCAGTACTCTTTCACGCTCGACGCGTGGACCGAATGGCCAAACACCTGAAAATGCCCTTGGTGCTTTTCATATCTTTCGCTCATGAATTGTCCGACGTCTTCGGCGGTACCCGATCGTTCAAATTCGACAGAACGGATGACCATCAGCGGCTCCTGCTCGCCGCGATCACGTATGCAGCTTTGGATATCACGCAACGCTTGCGATTTTCCCGCATTGTTGGGGCCGACCAACAGGACTTTGTCGTTCGCGCCAAGAACTATGGTGTCGCCGCCTGAAAAGCTGAGCTTGGTTATGCGCAGAGCGGGATTCATTGCGCCCCCGCCTTCTCCTTGCGGGCCACGGTCATCAGCAGCGCATATCCCAGCACGCCCGAGGCGATGGACCCCATCAGCACACCAAGGCGCACCTCGTTCATCCGCTCGACGGAGTTGAAGGCGAGGCCGCCGATGAAAAGGCTCATGGTGAAGCCGACGCCGGTGAGGCAGGCGAGCGCGTAGACCTGCTTCCAGTTCACGTTTTTCGGCAGTTTTGCGATACCGAGCTTCACCGCCGCGAAGGACGCGGCCATCACGCCGGCTTGCTTGCCGATCAGAAGCCCGGCCGCGATGCCGAGCGGCACCGGCGCGATCAACTGGTCGAACGACATGCCCTTGAAGGATATCCCGGCGTTGGCGAAGGCGAATAGCGGCAGCACCAGGAAGCCGACCCAGTAATGCAGGCCGTTCTCCGCCCGGCGCAGCGGCGAGGGGCCATCCTTCCCCTCCAGCGGCACGCAGAGCGCGATCATCACCCCCGCCAATGTCGCGTGGACGCCGGACTTGAGCACGCAGACCCACATGAAGGCGCCGATGATCACATAGGGTGCGAGACTCTTTACCCCCAGCCGGTTCAGCGCCACGGCGAGCGCGAGCCCGACGAGCGCCAGCATCAGCGCGTTGGTCGAAAGATCGGCGGTGTAGAACACCGCGATGATGATGATCGCGCCGAGGTCGTCGATGATCGCCAGCGCCAGCAGCATGATCTTCAGCGCGGTGGGCGCACGCGCCCCGACCAGCGCCAGAATGCCGAGCGCGAAGGCGATATCGGTCGCCGCCGGGATCGCCCAGCCGCGCATGGTCGTCGGGTCGTTCAGGTTGATCACGGCGTAGATGATCGCAGGGCCGACCATGCCGCCGATCGCGGCGAGGGCGGGCAGGGCGGCCTTGTCGAAGCTGGAAAGATCGCCTTCAATCACCTCGCGCTTGATCTCGAGGCCGACCATGAAGAAGAAGATCGCCATCAGGCCGTCATTGATCCAGAGCACGGCGGGTTTGGCGATCACCAATTCGCCGATCTGCAGTATCACCGAGGCGTTGAGGAAATTATGATAGCTGTTCGCAAGCGGGGTGTTGCTGGCGATAAGCGCCGCCGCCGCCGCGATCATCAGCACGATTCCGCCGCTGGAATCCTTCGACATGAATGCTTTCGCAAGTGCGGTGGCCCGCTCCATCAGTGTTCCTTTCGTCTGGTTCCGTTTTCCGGATCGGCGCGAGCCTATCCCAGATTTAGGGCGAAACGATTGAAATGCACCCCCCCTTGGCGCTGTTGCGATGCGCCGCGCCCCTTGACGCCGCCGTCCCGCGGCACATGATCGGGCGGAAGGAGAACCGCCATGACCGATTATCTGACAGGCGCCGACGATCTGGCCGCGCTGGTCCCGGACGGGGCCAGCGTCGCGATCGCGAAAGAGCCGCTCTCCCCCATCGCGCTGGCTGCGGCGCTGATCCGGCGCGGTGCGCGCGATCTACACCTCGTGACCGTGCCGACTGCGGGGCTTGTCGCCGATCTTCTGATCGGCGCGGGGGCCGTGCGGCTGGTGGAGACTTCGGGGATCTCTCTCGGGGAATTCGGCCCGGCGCCGCGCTTCACCGCAGCGGTGAAATCCGGCGCGGTGGAGGTTCGGGACGCGACCTGCCCGGCGATTTACGCCGCGCTTCAGGCGGGGGAAAAGGGGCAACCCTTCGCGCCGCTGCGCGGGATCATCGGCTCCGACCTCCTCGCTCTCCGGCCCGACTGGCGGCTGATCGACAACCCCTTCAACGAGGCGGAGGACCCTATCGTGCTCCTCTCCCCGATCCGTCCTGACTTCGCGCTGATCCACGCCGATCGGGCCGACCGGTTCGGCAATGTCTTCGTCGGTGGCCGGCACGAGTTGAAGACGATGGCCCACGCCGCCCGCGCCAGCCTCGTGACGGTGGAGGAAATCGTCGATCACGACCTGCGCGAGGATCCGACCACCGCCGCCAACCTGATCGGCGACATCTATGTCGCGGCGCTGGCCGAGGCGCCGCGCGGCGCCAGGCCGGCCCCCGCGCCCGGACGCTATCCGCTGGATGAGGCCGCAATCCTCGCCTACGCCCGCGCTGCGCGGGACGAGGCCAGCTTCGCCGCCTATCTGGCCGATACGGTGTTCCCCCGCCCGGCGGCCGCCGAATGAGCGGGATCAAGCTTGAAGAACGCCTGATCCACGCCATCGCCGGGCTGCTGGAAGGCTGCCCGCATATCGCCTGCGGCGTCCTCTCGCCCATTCCCGGCGCAGCGGCGATGCTGGCGGCGCGGCGCGGTGGCGGGCGGGTGTCGATCATCGGCTGCGATCTGCCGCGATATCGCTGCGATGGCGGGATGGAGCTTTTCGACCAGGCCGGGCAGGGCAGGGTGGACGCCTTCTTCCTCTCCGGAGGGCAGATCGACGGGCGAGCCAATATCAACCTGCATGGCGTCGGCGATTATCCGCAGATGGATGTGCGTTGGTCCGGCGCGTTCGGTTCCGCCTATCTTTACCTGATGGTGCCGCGCGTCATCCTTTTCCGGCTTGAGCATTCGCGACGGGTCTTTCCCGAGAAGGTGGATTTCATCTCCGCCCCCGGCACATCCGCGCCCGGTGTTCATCGCCCGGGGGGGCCGCGCGCGCTGGTCACCAATCTCTGCGTCATGGGGTTTGACCGGGCGCGCGGGCGCTTCAGCCTCGCCTCCACCCATCCCGGCGTGACGGTGGAGGAGGTGCGGGACAACACCGGCTTCGATTTCGACATCGGCGCGGCGACGCCCGAGACGGAAACACCGGGATCAGCCGATCTCGCCCTGATCCGCGGGGAAATCGCGCAGGCCATCGCCAACCCCTATCCGAAATTCGCCGAAGCGGTTTTTGGCGTGAAGCGCGCGGCATGAGCCGCAAGATCATCATCGACACCGATCCGGGGCAGGACGATGCGGTCGCGCTGCTGCTCGCCTTCGCTTCCCCGGAGCTTGAGGTGCTGGGCGTCACCTGCGTCGCTGGCAACGTGCCGTTGGCGCTGACCACGCTGAACGCCCGCAAGATCTGTGAACTGGCGGGCCGGCCCGACATGCGCGTCTTCGCGGGCGCGGACCGCCCGCTTGCGCGCGAACTCGTCACGGCGGAGCAGGTGCATGGCAAGACCGGGCTGGATGGCGCCGATCTTCCCGAACCGGAAATGGCGCTTCAGCCCGGCCACGCCGTTGATTTCATCATCGATACGGTGCGTGCGGAACCGGATGGCGCCATCACGCTCTGTCCGATCGGCCCGCTCACGAATATCGCCATCGCGCTGACCCGCGCACCGGAGATCGCCGCGCGCCTGGGGGGCATCGTTCTGATGGGCGGCGGGTTTTTCGAGCAGGGCAACACCACCCCCTCCGCCGAGTTCAATATCTTCGTTGATCCCGAAGCCGCCGCCATCGTGCTGAAGGCCGGGGTTGCGACCACCATCCTGCCAATCGACGTCACCCACAAGGTGCTGACTTCGCGCGCCCGCATCGCCGCCTTTCGCGCGCTGAAGACGCCGGTCGGCGACGCGGTCGCCGGGCTCACGGATTTTTTCGAGCGGTTCGATATGGAGAAATACGGCGCCGAAGGCGCGCCGCTCCATGATCCTTGCGTGATCGCCTGGCTGCTGAAACCTGAGCTGTTCTCTGGCCGCCACGTGAACGTGGAGGTGGAGCTGACCTCCCCCCTCACCCTCGGCGCGACGGTGGTGGACTGGTGGCGGGTCACCGACCGCGCGCCGAACGCGACCTTCGTCCGCGACGTGGACGCGGAGGGGTTCTACGCGCTTCTTACCGAGCGGCTGGCGCGGCTTCCCGCCCGAACCTGAGCGCCGCCAGCGCGCCGACCGCCGCGACGGAGATCACCAGCGCCAGCGGCCAGGGGTGGCTGGTTCCGAATGCGCCGACCGCCACGGTGCCGAGCGCGCCGCCTAGAAAGCGCCAGAAGGCCAGCGCGGCGGAGGCCGCGCCGGCCCGCGCCCCGGCGACCGCCATCACCCCGGCCAGCGTGTTGGCGATGGAGACGTGAAACACAGCCATCAGCCAGAGCATGACGCCAAACGCCCCCCAGACCCCGCCCGCGCCGCTGGCCGCCACCACGGCCATCGCCGCGCCAAGCACGCCGAGCGCAT
>JBBDTD010000237.1:0-23982 GCA_040904645.1 Paracoccaceae bacterium | reverse complement strand
AGGCGAACATAAGCTTGGAGAAGAACGACGACGCCGAAAGACTCGAGCCCCACGGCCCGCACCGCGATCGCCGCGGCCGCGAGATTGACAAGCCCGAACACGGCGCGCCCGCCCAGCAGCATCGCCGCATTGCGGCGCATGCGCCGCCAAACGCCGCCATGGCCGCTGCCGGCCCGAGGCTCCTTCTCGGCGGGCTGCTCAGGCTTCATGCCGTACGATCCCTCTGGCGCGGCGCTGGTCAGCCGCGGGGGGGATCGTTATATGAGTGCGGATGCGGCCCGCAAGGGCCAACTCCTCGCCAATGCGGAGCTTCCGAGATGATCGACACGGTATTCGTGCACACCAACGCCCAGCAACTGGTCGGCGCCATCGTCGCGCGGCATTCGCTGAAGCGTCAGGCCTCCGACCCGGCCAGTTTTGAAGTGCGCATCCTTCAGCGCGAAGATTTCCCGATTTTCGAGACGTTCGAGGGCCGCAAGTTCCTCCGCGCCGGCGGCTGGCGGGTCTGGAGCAATGGCGACCTCCAAAGCTTCACGCCGCTGCGCTTCTCGCCGCCCGAAGTGATGGGCTACGAGGGCCGCGCCATACTGATCGACCCGGACGTCTTCGCTGTCGGCGACGTCTGCGAGTTGCTGAAGCGAGATATGGGCGGCTGCGGCGTTCTCGCCCGCCCCCGCCCCGGCCATAACGGCCGCGAAGATTACATGGCGACGAGCGTCATGCTGATGGACTGCGCCAAGCTTCGACACTGGCGGATGGCGGACCAGTTCGAGGCCATGTTCAGCGGCGAGCTGGACTATGAGGACTGGATCATTCTCGCCAACCAGCCGGCGGGGGTCGTCGGCCCGCTTGAGGAATGCTGGAACCAGTTCGACCGGCTGACCGGGGAAACCCGACTCCTCCACAACACCAAGCGGCGCACGCAACCCTGGAAGACCGGCCTGCCGATCGACTTCACCAACCGCGTGCCGCTGATCGGCAGGTTCCTGCCCAACGCCGGCATCCGGCTGCCGGGCAAATACAAGCAGCACCCGGACATGCGTCAGGAAAACCTGTTCTTCGCCTATCTCTCGGAATGCCTGGACGCAGGCGAGCTGACCGAAGCGGATGTGCGCCGCGAAATGGCTGCGAACCATGTCCGCCATGACGCGCTTGAGCGGGTGAAAGCCGCGCCGAGCGTGGATGCGGTGCTGTCTGCGGCCGCCGCTTAGGAATTCATTTAGCCGGCGGGCCGGGCTTGCGCCGCGCCGGCTTCTCCCTAAGTGAGCGACGGGCGGGGCGAGCGTCGAAAACGAGCCAGTGCGGTCAATCTTGATGAAACTGCTTTTCACCTCGCACCGCGCGTCCGGCGCCTATGTGATGCGCGGCGAGCAGATCGCCGCCCGCCGGAGCGCATGGCGCGCCAGCCTCACGCCGGACCGCGCCGATCTTCGGCGCGCCGACGCGCTCGTCGTCGTCAAGAGCGCCGATGACGATGTCCTTCGCACGGCGCGTGAGATCGGACTGCCCGTCATCCATGACGCGCTCGATTTCTGGCCGCAGGTCAAATCCGCTCTCATGCCGCCGAGCCGGGCGCAGCGGCTGCGGGCGGCCGAAGATATCGGACCGGCGCTTTTCTACAGGTTCAGGCGCCTTTCCCCCGCCCTGATCATCTGCGCGACGGATGCGATGGCGCGCGACCTCGCCGATTATCCGGCGCCGAAGGCGGTGGTCCGGCATCACGCCGATCCGCGCCTGAAACCTGCGCGCGCGGGGCTGAACGGCACCGCGCCGCGCCTGCTGTATTTCGGCAAGAGCGTATTCCTCGGCGAATGGAATACGCGGATCGCGCGGATCTGTCAGACTCTCGGCGCGGAATTTACGCCCGTCGATATCGGCTGCGGCGCCTGGGTCCCGCCGCCCCCGGCCTCCGCGATGATCGCGGTGCGCGGCGGGCGCGACGGCTCCTGGCTGTCGCGGCGCTGGAAATCGAACGTGAAGGCGGCGACGGCGCAGGCGCTGGGCCTGCCCTTCGTCGCCTGGCCCGAGGCCGCCTATCTGGAGACGGCGCCGGAATCCTACTGGTTCGAGGATGAAGCGAGCCTGACCAGCGCTGTGTCGGCGGCGTTATCGCCGGAGGCGCGGCGGCTTTCGCGCCGGTTCACCGCCGAAGACTCCGCGAAGGAGCTGGAAGCGGCGGTTGAGCGCGGGCTGGGCGGCGCCTTCGGCATGGACAAACGCGCGCTCATGGTGTGAAAGAACCCGCAAAGTTCACAAAAGACAGGTGGTCCGCCCTTGACCAATGCGGTTCTTCTTAGCGCCGGGCAGGGTCGACGCCTCGGCAAGCTCACCGAAGACAGGCCGAAATGCACCGTCGCCGTCGGCAGGCGGAGCATTGTCGAATGGCAGGTGCGCGCGCTCCTCGCCTGCGGGATTGACCAGATCTCCATCGTCACCGGCTTTCGCGCGCCGATGATCCGCGCCGCGCTCGACGCGGCGGATCTGCCGGCCAGGATCGAATATATCTACAACCCGTTCTACGCGGTGGCTGACAATATCGGCTCCTGCTGGATGGCGCGGGAACGCATCGGGTCGGACACCGTCATGGTCAATGGCGACACGCTTTTCTCGCCGAAGATCCTCGAACGCGTGCTGGAGCGGGCCGCGGCGCCGATCTCGGTCACCATCGACCGCAAGGACGAGTACGATTCCGACGACATGAAGGTGCGGCTGAGCGACGATCACCTGACCGATATCGGCAAGACCCTGACCAAGCCGGTCGACGGGGAATCCATCGGCATGCTCCGTTTTCGCGGCGAAGGCGGCGCGATCTTCGGCGCGAAGCTGGAGGAAGTGCTCGCCGATCAGTCAACGCTGTCGCTCTGGTATCTTTCGATCATCGACCGGATCGCAAAAACCGGAGTCGTCGGCTTCGTCGATATCGAGGGCGAGCCCTGGGCGGAAGTCGATTTCCCCGAGGATCTCGACAATGCGGCGGCTGCGTCTGCCCTTTTCGGGCTCTGACGCCGTTCTGCGCGCCTTGATGAGGGCGCGCAGAAACGCCTAATCAGCCAACCATGATGTCAGCGGCCCGGATTTCGCCGCGGCGAACCCCTGGGCGATCTGCGCGCCGTGTACGGCAAGCCCGACCGCCACCCAGATCGCCACCAGCACAAACCCGATATCCGGCGCGCCGAGCAGCGTCGCCGCCGTCAGGATGAAGAGATTCGGGTTCCGCCGCGCCGTGATCTTGCGGAAGAAGCTGTCGAAAGGCCGCCAGATGTGCATCTCGATTCCGAAACGGGCGATGAAAAGCCCCTCCATCAGCCGTTGCGCGATATATCCAAAGAGGATCACGCCGAGCGCGGGGCCAACCGCATAGGGCGCGGCGCCAAGGCCGACGCCCCAGGCCCACCACCAGAACGGCGGATGGATGAGGTCGATGCCATGATCCAGCACGTCGCCGACCTTCGATGAGGTCAGCGTCGCGCGCGCCAGCTTGCCATCCACGGTGTCGAGAAAGGTCATCACCCATGCGGCGGCGAGACCGGGCAGGAAGGCGCCGATCCAGAAAAGCCACATGGTCGCGAACACCAGCGCGAGGCTGGCCAGCGTCACCTGATTGGGCGTGATCCCGAAGCGCACGCAGACCCGCACCGCCGCCAGCGCCGGAACCGGCCAGACATGTTTGGTGACGAAATCGGTGACGCCTTTATAGGTCGCGTCGAAAATTTCCTGCTCCGCCGGGCGCGGGTCGGTCCCGACGGCGCGAACCATCGGATCGGCGCGTTTGCGCAGAACCTTGTCGTAGCGCCCGGCGAGCGTGGCGCCATTCTGCGAGACCGGCGGCGCGATCGCGCCGATCCCGGCCCCCGGCGCCGGAAGCCGCGCGCCGGCGATCCGGCCGGATTCGTCCGCCAGAAGCACGCCCGGCGCGGCTTTCGCCAACGCGGAGATGACCGAAGCGCCATAGACATGCCCGGCGGAGAGCAGCGCGCCCGCCTCCTCCCGCCGGTCCGTCATCGCGAAGCCGGCCTTCGCGGCCTGGCGGGCGATGCGCTCACGCGGCGTCAGGCCGAAAAGACGCGGCGCGTCCGGGCCGTCGAGGAAGAATTTGATGGGATCGCTCATGCGCCGCTCCATATCCGAACGCGGCTCGGCTGCAAAGCCCGCGCTAACCGCGCCGCGACGGCGGCGTGCGGGAGATCAGGCGCGCAGTCTCCATCACCTGCGGCGCGAGTTCGGCGCGCATGCGCTCGAATGTCCAGGCGGCGGTCGAGACCGAGCATTGGACCGCGCCGATGGGCTGCCCGTATTCATCGGTGATCGGGGCGGAGACCGCCAGTTCCCCCATCATCACCTCCTGATCCGTGGCGCTGAAGCCTTCGATGCGGGCCTGCTCGATAAGCTCGATGAGCCGCCCCCGATCTATGGTTGTGTTGGGGGTCAGCGCCTGAAGCGGGCGCGCGTCGATCAAGGCCTCCGCCGCCATGCGGGGCATGCGCGAAAGGACGGCCCGCCCGCCGGAGGTGCAGAACGCGGGCTGGCGCCGCCCGATCAGCGCGCCGATGATGCTGAGCCGATGCGCCGGCATCCGGACGGTGTAGATGAAATCCGTCCCCTCAAGCCGCCCCATGTTGAGCGTCTCGCCGATACGCTCGCGCGCGTCGATAAGCTGGAGCATTCCCGAGGTGATGAGCGGGTCCTTGGAGAGGAACCCATAGGTCAGGTCGAGCATGCGGACCGTAAGCCGGTAGCGCCGCGTCGACGGATCCTTTTCGAGATAACCGAGCGCGCCCAAGGTATGCGTCAGCCGTTGCACCGCGCTTTTGCCGAATCCTGTCGCCTCCGCGATACGGGTCAGGCCGATCGGTTCGGAATGCATGGCGACCGTTTCCAGCACCACCATGGCCTTGCGCACCGAAGCGATGGCGAGCCGATCGCCGCCAGCCTCCGCAGTCGCCTCATCGGTCGCCATTCCGCCCCCCTTTTCGCGTCGCAGCATGATCTTGTATTGACGGGTTTTGGTTGCTGTGGAACAGTCTGTATTGGAGACTAGCAACATAGTATCGCATTGCAATGAAAATGCTTCCCTGAATCCAGCGCAGACCAAGCCAGGGCGGGGACACAGGTTCAACCAACCGGGAGCCAGGACTGATATGCCAATCCAGATCAAAACCGCACTACGAGCGTCCGCGCTCACGCTTGCGGCGGCGCTCGCCGCCGCCACGCCCGCAGCGGCCGACAAGGCCAACGATACGCTCACGGTCGCGCTCGACCTCGAGGTCGAATCGGTGATCCCCTATCACAGCACGAGCCGGATGAGCCTGATCTCCGGCAAGCTGCTTTACGACACGCTCGTCTGGACCGACCCGTTCACCGGCGAGCACCAGCCGATGCTCGCGACCGAATGGACCTGGGTGGATTCCAAGACGCTGGAGCTGACGCTCCGCGAGGGCGTGACCTTCCATAATGGCGAGCCCTTCGACGCCGAAGACGCGGCCTGGACGCTCAACTACTTCTCCGGCCCCGATGGCGGCACCAAGGGCCGCTCCTCGGTCGACTGGATCGACCATGCCGAGATCGTCGCGCCCAACAAGATCCGCCTGATGCTGAAGGCGCCCTTCCCGGCGGCTCTGGAATTCCTTTCCTCGCCGCTGCCGATGTTCCCGAAGGATTATTTCGAGGAAGTCGGCGCGGAGAAGTTCGAAAACGCCCCGGTCGGCACCGGCCCTTACAAGGCGATCGAGATCGTCAAGGGCGAGCAGATCACCTATGAGACCAACGCCGACTATTTCGAAGGAAGCCCCCGCGGCAAGCCGCAGATCGGCAAGCTGGTCCTCCGCACCATCCCTGACCTGAACACCCAGATCGCCGAGTTGATGACCGGCGGCGTCGAATGGGCATGGCGCATCGGCAAGGACGAAGCTGAAGGCATGCGCGGCATGCCGGGCCTGACCGTCGTCGACGCAGAGACGATGCGCGTCGGCTATCTGACGATGAATGCGGCCGGCACCGGTGGCGAAACCCCGTTCACCAGCAAGCTGGTGCGCCAGGCGATCATCCACGCAATCAACCGTCAGTCCATCGTCGACAACCTCGTGCCCCCCGGCGCACGCATCATCAATTCGGCCTGTTTTCCCGCCCAGTTCGGCTGCGAGCAGGACGTGACCGCCTATGAATACGACCCGGAAAAGGCGAAGGCGCTGCTCGCCGAAGCCGGCTATCCTGACGGGTTCGAGTTCTCGATGGACGTCTACCGCGACCGGCCGGTCGCCGAGGCGGTCGCCGGCGATCTCGCCAAGGTCGGCATCGTGATGAACATCAACTTCGGGAAATACGCCGCAGTGCGCGACGCGCTCCGCTCCGGCGACTCGACGGTGGCCTTCCTGACCTGGGGCTCGAACTCGATCAACGACGTCTCGGCCTCGACCTCGAACTTCTTCAAGGGCGGCGCGGACGACACCTACAAGGACGAAGAAGTCTCCGCCTGGCTGGAAGAGGGCGACACCACCGTCGATCCCGAGGCGCGCAAGGCTGCCTACTCCAAGGCGTTGAAGAAGATCGCCGACGAGGCTTATTGGGTCCCGCTCTGGACCTATCCCTACACCTATGCTTTCAGCGACGAGCTGGATTTCACGCCGACTTCGGATGAAATGCCGCACTTCGCCATGACTGGCTGGAAGTAATCAAAGGGAGACGGGCGCCATGCTGGCATTTCTGACCAGACGGCTGATTCTAGCGGCGCTCGTCGCCTTTACAGTCTCGCTTATCAGTTTCGTACTGCTTCGCGCCTCCGGCGATGTCGCTGTCGCCATCGCCGGCGAGGGCGCGATGGAGGCGGACATCATCGCGATCCGGATCCAGTACGGGCTCGATCGGCCTCTGCCGATCCAGTATCTGGACTGGCTCGGCTCGGCGGTTTCCGGCGATCTCGGCATGTCGGTGTTCTTCAACGCGCCGGTCGCCTCGCTCCTCGCGGAGCGGCTGCCCGTCACCATGTCGCTCGGCGCGCTCGCGCTGCTTTTCTCGGTGGCCCTCTCCATCCCCCTCGGGGTGGCGGCGGCGCTGAGGCCGAACAGCCTCATCGATCAGTTCGCCATGTGGCTGGCCGTGGTCGGACAGGCCATGCCGAGCTTCTGGTTCGCGCTCATCCTCATGCTGGTGCTCGGGGTCTGGTGGCGGCTCTTGCCGATCTCAGGCACAGGAAGCTTCGCGCATTACATCATGCCCGCCATCGCGCTCGGCTATTACGCCACGCCCGCCATCATGCGGCTGACCCGCGCCGGCATGATCGACGTGCTGCAATCGGACTATATCCGCACGGCGCGGGCCAAGGGCTTGAGCCAGCGGAAGATCCTCTTCAAGCATGCGCTGCGCAACGCGGTGATCCCGGTGGTGGCGCTCGCCGCCGTGCAGTTTGGCTTCATGCTCTCCGGCTCTATCGTGATCGAGTCGATCTTCGCGCTGCCGGGCGTCGGCCAGCTCGCCTGGATCTCGTTGCAGCGCTCCGATTTCACCGTCGTCCAGGGCATCGTGCTGATGCTTTCGGTGATCTATATCGGCCTCGCAGTGCTCGCCGATCTCTTCAATGCCTGGCTAGACCCCCGGATCAGGGTTGGATGAGCGGATGACCGATATCACAACACCCGATGTCGAAGTCCCGCTCGGCAGCCCCAAGTCGCGGATGCGTCGGCGCGCCCTGCGTCACGGCGGGTTCATTTTTGGCGCAGTCGTGCTTGTCACGTTCATTCTGATGGCGGTGTTCGCACCTCTGATCTCTCCGCATGATCCTTTGGCGCAGGATCTCTCACAACGGCTGATCGACCCGATCTGGGGCCCCAAGGGAACCTGGGAGCACCCGCTCGGCACCGACCAGCTTGGCCGCGATTATCTGAGCCGCATTTTCCACGGCGCTCGGGTCTCGCTGCTCATCGGTTTCGTGACCATGTTCATTTCCGGGATCATCGGCACGTCCATCGGTGTCGCCGCCGGATATTTCGGCGGCCGGGTCGACGATGTCGTGACCTTCCTGATCACCACCCGGCTTTCGATGCCGGTCATCCTCGTCGCGCTGGCGGTGGTGGCGGTGATGGGCAGCTCGCTCACCGTCGTCATCGCGGTGCTTGGGCTCTTGCTCTGGGACCGCTTCGCGGTGGTGATGCGTTCGGCGACGCGCCAGGTGCGCGATCTCGAATACGTCACCGCAGCCGAGGCGCTCGGCATGTCGGTCTGGCGGATCGTGATGTCCGAGATCATGCCCAATGTCCTCGGCTCGCTGATCGTCGTGGCGACGCTGGAGATGGCGCACGCCATCCTGCTTGAAGCCGCGCTTTCCTTCCTCGGGCTCGGCGTGCAGCCGCCTACCCCGTCGCTCGGCCTGATGGTCTCGGAGGGGCGCCAGGTGATGTTCTTCAAGCCGTGGCTGATCGCCATTCCGGGCGCCGCGCTCTTCATGCTGGTCCTTGCGATCAACCTGCTTGGCGACGGGCTGAGGGATGTCACAGCGCCGGAGGGCCGTTCATGACCGCGCCAGTGCTAGAGGTGCGCAACCTCACGGTCGATATTCCGCTGGAGAACGGGATGCTCCATGCGGTGCGCGACATCTCCTTCGACGTCGCCAAGGGTGAGACGCTCTGCATCGTCGGGGAATCGGGGTGCGGCAAGTCGCTGACCTCGCTCGCGGTCATGGGGCTCCTGCCGAAAAAGGCGCAACGCGGCGCGACGACGCTCAGCTTTGGCGGTCAGGATATTTCCGGCCTGTCGGAGCGGGGCATGTCGCGGCTGCGCGGCGACCGGATGGCGATGATCTTTCAGGAGCCGATGACCTCGCTCAACCCGGCCTATACGATCGGCGACCAGCTCACCGAAGTGCTGATCGCGCATCGCTCGACCAGCCGCAAGGCGGCGCGCGACCGTGCGATCCATCTGCTGGAGCGGGTCGGCATCACCGCGGCGGAACGTCGGCTCACGCAATATCCGCATCAGCTTTCCGGCGGCCTGCGCCAGCGCGTGATGATCGCCATGGCGCTGATGTGCGGGCCCGAGCTGATCATCGCGGATGAGCCGACCACTGCGCTCGACGTCACCATTCAGGCGCAGATCCTGCATCTGTTGATCGAACTCAAACAGGAGATCGGGCTGTCACTGGTGCTGATCACCCATGACCTCGGCGTTGTCGCCCGCGTCGCGGACAAGGTCGCCGTAATGTATGCGGGCGAGTTTGTGGAAACCGGCGCCGTGGGTGAAATCTTCGCCGATCCGCGCCATCCTTATACGCGCGGCCTGCTCGACTGCGTGCCCGCGCCCGGCGTGACCAAACCCGGAGAGTTGCTCGGCACCATTCCCGGCGTCGTACCGTCGCTGATTGGCGAGATGAAGGATTGCGGATTCAGGGAGCGCTGCACGCTGGCGCATGAGGCGTGCCGCAAGCCGATCGCACTCCATCAACTCAGCGAAGGGCGCGCTTGCCGATGCGTGCTGGCGGAGGAGCGCGCGGCATGAGCGACACACCGGTTCTCGAACTCAAGGGCGTCACCCGCGACTTCAAGGTCAGCCGCGGGCTCCTGCGCGGCAAGGCCAATCTCAGGGCCGTCGACGATGTGAACCTGCAACTCCGCCGGGGCGAGGTGCTTGGCCTCGTCGGCGAATCCGGCTGCGGGAAGACCACGCTTTCGCGCATTTTGCTCGGCCTTCTTCTCCCCTCCTCGGGCGAGGTTCTGGTCGATGGCCAGCCGCTCACCTCCGGGGACCCGCGCGAGCGGGCGCGGCGTATCCAGCCGGTATTTCAGGACCCCTATTCCTCGCTCAACCCGCGCAAGACCGTGGCGCAGATCGTCGGAACGCCGCTCGACGTCCATCGCATCGGCGCACCCGCCGACCGCGCGAAGGCGGTGGCGGAGACGCTCGACATGGTCGGCCTGCCGCGCCGCGTGTCCGAGAGCTACCCCGGCCAGATGTCAGGCGGCCAGCGCCAGCGCGTCGCGATCGCCCGCGCGCTGGTCATGCGCCCGGAAATCATGATCTGCGATGAGCCGACCTCCGCGCTCGACGTTTCGGTCCAGAGCCAGATCCTCAACCTGCTGCTGACCCTGCAGAAGGAATTGGGGCTCACCTATCTGCTGATCAGCCACAACCTCGCGGTGGTGGAGCATATCGCGAACCGGGTGGCGGTGATGTATCTTGGCCGGATCGCCGAGGTCTCCGACACCGCGCGGCTCTTCGACAGCGCGCAGCACCCCTATACGCGCGCGCTGCTGGACTCGGTGTTGACGCCGGAGCCGGGGCTCGGCGTTCCGGACACCCAGCTCGGCGCCGCCTATCCGAACCCGATCGACCCGCCCTCTGGCTGCGCCTTCCATCCGCGCTGCCCGAAGGTGATGGATATCTGCTCGGTCAAGCGGGCGGAGACGACACACACCATAGCCGGCCGGGTCGAATGCCATCTGGCGAGCGGCGGGCCCTGAACCACGCCCGCCCCCGCTCCGCTCGCCGGCTTCATCACTGAAAGGCCCCCGATGGCTTATCGCGTTCTCTCCGCCCATATCGCCCATGAAACCAACACCTTCTCGATCCTGCGGACCGGCATGGACGAGTTTCGCAAGCGCGGCCTCTTCACCGGCGCCGGGGTCGCCAAGGCGCTGACCGGCACCAGGACCGAGATCGCCGCCCATATCGACGCCGCCGCGCGTTTCGGCTGGGATCTGGCGCAGCCGGTTTCCGTCGCCGCCACGCCGTCGGGCATGGTCACAGCCGAATGCTGGGAAGAGCTGCAAGCCCTGCTTTTCGACGCCATGGACGGGTCATATGACGGTGTGATCCTTGCGCTGCACGGCGCCATGGTGACCGAAACCACCGAAGACGCGGAGGGGACGCTCCTCGCCGGGCTCCGCGCCCGGCTTGGCGAGGAGATCCCGATCGCGGTCACGCTCGACCTCCACGCCAATGTCACCGCGGCGATGGCCGAACACGCCAGCATCCTGCTCGCCTACCGGACCTATCCGCATATCGACCAGTATGAGACCGCGATGCGCGCGGCGGAATTCCTCGACGCGGCGATGCAGGGTGAAGTGCGCCCCAAGGTGATGCGCCTCCAGCCGCCGATGCTGGAGGGCTGCAACCATGGCCGCACCCAGGGCGGCGTCATGTCCGACCTGATCGCCCGCGCGGAAGAGTTGGCCGGGGCCGACGCCGCGCTGCTTTCGCTCGATATTTGCGCCGGCTTCACGCTTTCGGATATCGCTGAAGTCGGGCCGAGCGTCCTCGCCACCTATGACGCCGCGCGCAACGACGCCGCAGCCGCAGCCAACGCCGCGCTCATGTCTTTGCGCGACGAGGTCTGGGAGCGGCGGGCGGAAAACACCGTGCCCGAATATCCGCTGGCCGAGGCGATGGCCCGCGCGGCGAAACCGACAGATGACGCCCGCCCGTTCGTGATCGGCGATTTCAGCGACAATCCCGGCTCAGGCGCCTATGGCGACGCGGTGCGGCTTCTGGAGGCGATGATCGCCAGCGGCCAGGGCTCCATGCTTTTTGGCGTGATGCCGGACCCGGAGGCGGCGGCGGCATGCGCCGCGGCCGGGGTCGGGGCTGAAGTCACGCTTGCGCTTGGGGCCAGGCGCGACCCCGCCACCTACGGCCCGCCGGTGACGGCGACCGGCGTGGTGATCGCCGTCTCGGACGGAAACTATGTCTGCGAAGGCCCGATGAACGCGGGCGTCCCGCTCACCCTCGGGCCGTGCGCCCTGCTCAGGGTCGGAAACGTCGACGTGGCGCTCGGCAGCAACACCTTGCAGACCTATGACCTCGGCGCCTTCCGTCAGGTCGGGGCCGAGCCGACGGATTACGCGGTGATCGGCGTGAAATCCGCGCATCATTTCCGCGGCGCCTTCGCCCCCATCGCGCGCGAAGTGATCCTCTGCGACAGCGGCGCGCTCGCCACCCATGATCTGCAGTCGCTGCCGTTCAAGAATGTGCGTCGCCCGATCTGGCCGCTCGACCCCGATTGCGCGCCGGACGCCGGCTGAGTCGCGCTTGCTCCAGACGGAGACGGCTGACCGAACTGGAGCGGGCGACCGGGTGGACACCTCGGCCGCCCGTTCGATTTCAGGCGATCAGCTCACTTGGCTTTCGCGTATTCCAGGCAGATCGACGCGGCGTCGCTCATCGGATGCTTGTCCGCGAACGCCAGATAGGCCTGCGCGGCGCCGGCGATAACCGGCAACTTTCCGCCCTTTTCTTCGACATATTCCGCAACGGCGCGCATATCCTTCGCCAACTGGCGCGCGTAAGCCTTGGGCGGCTCGAAATCCTCCGCCTGCATCTGGGTGTAGATCCGCTGCAGGATTGTCGAATCGGCCATACCGCCGGCGAGCGCGGAGGGAAGCAGAGCGGCGTCGATGCCTGATTGCTTCGCCAGTTTCAGCACTTCGGCCATCAGCACGTAATTTGTACCGACAATCGCCTGATTTAGCGTCTTGGTCGCCTGGCCGGCCCCCAGATCGCCCATTCTTGAGGCGTTCTGGCTCAGCGCGTCCAGAATCGGCTTCACCCGCGCGATATCGGCGGGATCGCCGCCGATCATCGCCGTCAGCCCGCCCTGCCCCGCCGGCCCAGGCCCGCCGGAGACGGGGCTATCAACCCAAACGGCGCCGCAGGCCGCCTTGTAACGCGCGGCGATGTCCACCGTCCTGGCCGGCGGGACGGTGGAGAAGTCGAGCATCAGATCGGCGCCGCCCTCGGCTGCCGTGAAGCCATTCTCGCCGAAGCAGCATTCGTCCACCGCCTGGGCGTTGAGAACGCACATCATCTGAATGTCGCACGCGGCGCGGACCGCGGCCGGGTGCTCCGCCCAGACCGCGCCATGGGGAACCACCTCATCCGCCCGTTCGGGTTCGAGATTCCAGACCGTGACTTCGAAACCCTGCGACAGCAGCCGGCGCACCATCGGCGCCCCCATGATGCCAAGGCCGACAAAGCCCAATTTCGGATTGCGATCGCTCATGTTCATATCTCCATTCTATAGGTGCGACGCGCGTTCTCGCAGAACATCGCTGCGCGGTCGGCGTCGGAAAAGTCCGCGGTGATCCGGTCGAAGCCGCCGAAGATCGTCTCGAACGAAGCGGTGAGGCCGTCAACGGGGAAATTGGAGGCGAACATCACCCGGTCCGCCCCGAAGATGCGGATCGCGTCCAGTACGACAGGGCCATTCGCCTCGACCGTCCAGGGTTGGTTCGGCATGCCGATACCCGATATTTTCAGCGCCACATTGGGAGCCGAAGCGATGCTCGATAACGCTGCTCGCCATCCCGCCAGCGCGTCGTCGCTACGGTCGGACGGCAACCCGGTGTGGTTGATGATGATGCCTGTCTCGGGAAAATCCTTCGCCAGATCGGCTGCAGCGTCCAGATGCCACCACGGCGTCTGAAGGTCGAAGGAAAGCCCATTCGGCTGAAGCCGCGCATAGCCGTCGCGCCACCTGGGGTCATCCATCGAACCGGGAGCGCCACGCTGCGCCGCCGGCGCGCTCGCGGCCGAGGCCGGCTTGTGGCGAATGCCCCGCACCAAGGGGTCGCGGCCATAAGCCTCCAGCAAACCCGCGGCATCCTCACGGTCGAGCCAGGCCTGCGCCACCACGACGCTCGGCAAGCCGTGATCGCGTTTCACATCCGCGACCCAGGCGACTTCGCCCAGCGGGTCGCACGGGTCGAACTCCGTCTCGATATAGACGGAACCGATCACTTCGAAGCGACCGGTCAGGGCCTGGTAATCGGCCGGCAGGAAATTCTTCCTGATCGCGGAATAGTCACCATAACGGAACGGGATCTGCGGCTCATCCCTGAGCCAGGGCAGGTAATTGCGGTCGAGATCCCAGAAGTGATGATGGGCGTCTATGATCTGCATGAGGTTCACCGGATAAGCTTGGGCAGGAAGAGCGAGAGTTCGGGAAAGAGCGTCAGGAAGGCCAGAGTCGCGAAGAGCGGGATATAGAGCGGCAGCATCGCCTTCAGCACCGCGCGCAGCGACACCTGCGCGATGTCGGTGATCAGGAACAGCGACAGGCCCATGGGCGGCGTCACGAGCCCCAGCATCAGGTTGAAGATCGCCACGATGCCGAGATGCACCGGGTCCACCCCCGCCATGTGCAAGGGGCCCGCGATGATCGGAATGACCAGTAGCGTGGCGGTCGTGCTGTCGAGGAACATGCCGGTGATCAACAGGATCACGTTGACGATCAGCAGGAGCGTAAGCGGATCCGTCGACATCGAGAGCAGCGCGCCCGCCAGGACCTGGGGCGCCTGCTCAACGGCCAGTATCCAGCCGAAAAGCGCGGCTGCGGAAACGATGATGAGGATCGAGGCCGTGCTCTTGATCGTCTCATATGCTGACTGCAGCAGATGCGCGAAAGTCAGCTCACGGTAAACGAGGCCGCTGATCAGAAGAATGTATATGACCGTGACCGAAGCCGCTTCGGTCGGCGTGAAAAACCCGAGCAACATGCCGCCGACGAGCAGGATCGGCGCCGCCAAAGCCGGAAGAGCGGGCAAGAACGCGGCCCAGATCTCATGCGGCCGCGCCCAGCGCTCGGCGCGCGGATAGCCGCGCCGGACCGCGATCACGGCGGTCATCAGCATCAGCAGGACAATGCAGAGAATGGCCGGAACGATCCCCGCCAGCAAAAGTTGCACGATCGAAACCCCGGTGACCGAGCCATAGATGATCAGCGGGATGGACGGCGGAAAGATCGGCCCGACCACCGCCGAGGCTGCAGTGACGGCGCCCGAAAACGCCGGCGTGAACCCGCGCTCGGTCATCGCCTTCACCTCGATCTTGCCGAGCCCGCCAACATCGGCCAACGCCGCGCCGCTCATCCCGGAGAAAATGAGGCTGGAGAATATGTTGACCTGCGCCAGACCGCCGGGCGCGCGGCCAACCAGCGTTTCCGCGAAATGGAAG
Source organism: Paracoccaceae bacterium (assembly GCA_040904645.1). Classification (GTDB taxonomy): domain Bacteria; phylum Pseudomonadota; class Alphaproteobacteria; order Rhodobacterales; family Rhodobacteraceae; genus Pikeienuella. Next base: position 9,048 of record JBBDTD010000237.1, on the reverse strand, counting down.
ATCCGCACCGTCACGCCGGCCTGGTTCATCAGGTTGCCGACGAAGATGAAGACCGGGACAGCGACCAGAGGAAAGCTGTCCAGCGCATAGGTCATGCGCTGTCCGATCAACTCGATCGGAAAGCCGGAGAGCGCGATATAGACAATGGACGGAATCAGAATCGCCAGCACGACGGGAAAACCCGCCATGAACATCAGGGCGAACGCAGCGACGACGATCAGGCCCATGTGGCGCTTTCAGACTCTATGACTCGGGGGGCGATCAAAGCTTCAGCTCCTCTGACGACTGTTCAGCCTTGAAGCTCCGGTAGAGCGGAAGCCCGAGCGCGGCCTTCGCCGCGATGACGACAAACTCCAGCGCCGCCAGCAGAAACCCCACGCCAGCGGCGCAAAAGAAGATGTAATAGGGGATCTCAAGCGTCGGCGTGGCGGTGTTGAGGTTCTTCATCATCGCCGTCAGCACCGACCAGGACGCGAACGCGAACGCAGCGAAGCCGAGGGCCGCGATCAGCATCGTCAGCCACGCGCGCGGGCGGCCTGGCAGCAGAAGCAGCGCCTCCTCCATCCGCACGCTGGCGCCCGAAGAAATCGTATAGGGGACCGCCAGCATCACCACATTGATCAGCATGAAACGGGAAAATTCCTCAGCGCCGATCATCGGCATGTTGAGGAACTGGCGCATGAAAACCTGCAAGGCGGGCGTCAGGATAAGAAGACCCAACAGGCAAAGCGCGGCGATGCGCAAGATCACGCGCATGGGGTGAAGGATGCGGTCGATCCTGAGGTCGGCCTGGGCCGACGGATCGGCGATGCCGGGATTCACGCTCATCTGGATATCTCGCCGCATGTCGCGGGCGGCGCCAAGGCGCCGCCAGCCAGCCCGAACACTTTGTCGGCCCGAATTATTTGATGGCGCCGATCCGCTCGATATAGGGCGCCCAAGACGGGAAATCCTCGTTCACCTGTGCGATCACGCGGGTGCGGAACTCGTCCAGCTTCAGCCCGTCCGCCTCGGTGATGAAGGTCATGCCCTCGCCTTCCAGCTTGGCGATCAGGTCTATCTCGGCCTGCTGAGCGGTGGCGAGCGTCTCATAGGCCAACTCGTCCAGCGTCTTGAGAACCGCGGCCTGATCCTTTTCCGCGAGCGACTGCCAGACATCCTCGTTGATGAACACCGGCAGCACGTTCTGCATATGCCCGGTCAGCATGACATGGCTCTGCACTTCGTAAAGCTTGTTGGCGTTGATCATGGTCAGGGGGTTTTCCTGGCCGATCACCATGCCGGTCATCAGCGCGGTCGGCAGCTCGCTGACCTCGACAGGGGTCGGGACGGCGCCGAAGCCCTTGATCATCGAAGTCCAGAGCTGAAGCGGCACACCGCGGAACGCCTTGCCTTCAAGGTCGGCCGGCGAATAGACGGCAAATTTCGCCGTCATCTGCCGCGCGCCGCGGAAGAGGCGGCCGATCACCCGCATGTTGCCGTTCTTGATCAGGCTTTCGTTGAATTCCTGAAGGACTTCCGAAGTCTGCGGATCGGTCGCCCGCAGCGCATGCTCGCCATCGCGATAGACGAATGGCGCGTTGAACACCGCGATTTCGGGCACCAGCTGCGCGAGAGAGGCGAACTCGTGGTGCGCCATCGAGATTGAGCCGGAACGCACGCCGTCAATGGTTTCCTGAACGCCGCCAAGCTGCGAGTTCGGGAAAACCGTGACGGTCACGTCGCCATCTGTGGCCGCAGGCAGCCGTTCCGCCGCGCGGGCCGCATACCAGTATTGAATGTCGCCTTCGGAGCCGACATGCGCGTAGCGAAGATTGGTCTCCGCCGCGGCGGAGACGCCCCATCCGGCAGTCAAGGCCCCGAGAGCCGTCGCCGCTACAAGGCCATTGAAAAACCTGCGATCCATAGTGTTTTCTCCCTTTTTGGTGTTTTGATTTGCGGTACCGTGTATGCACGCGGTGCAAAAATCAACATCCATTTGCGTCGCTGCGCTCAGAGCGGCGCCGGCGCGCCCGGGACCAGAAACTTCTCGGAAACCTTCAACCCGTTCCGGAAATGCGCCCGGGTCAGCGCCGCCAGCAAGGCGCCGTCCCGCGCGGCGAGCGCGGAGAGCATTTTCGAATGCTCCGTCACCGCCCCGAGCCAGCGCGCCCGGTCGAGATTGGCCAGCGCGCGGGCGCGCTCCATATTCGGCATCAGCGCCAACCACGTCGCATGCAGGACAGGATTTCCTGCGATTTCAACGGTCCGCTGATGAATGCGAAAGTTCAGCTTCAGATATTCGGCGCGCTCTCCGCGCTCGAAGCTTTCAAGCATCCGCCCGTGAATGGCGATGATCTCGACCAACTCGCCCTGGGTGATCACCCGGCAGGCCTGCTCGCTCGCCATCGCCTCCAGCGTTGCGACGACATCGTAAAGATGGCCCAGATCCACCTCCGCCAAATCGGCCACGACGGGCGAGCGGTTGGGCGAAATGCGGATCAGGCCTTCGGCGGCAAGCGTCCGGACCGCCTCACGAATCGGGGTTCGAGACACGCCGAAAGCCTTGCAAAAATGCGATTCCCTGATGCGATCGCCAGGACGCAGATCGCCGGACACGATCATTTCCCGCAGCTTTTCCACGGACTTGGCGTGAAGCGCGCCTTTTTGGGGCGAGTCATCGTCGGACAGTGTCGAAACGGTCATCATGCGACGCCTAGCCAGTGGATCCGCGATGTAGCCCGCGCCGGAATCACGGGCAAGCCGCGCGGCCGAGGGCTTCTTCGTTGACTTCCCGGTTCTTGCATACAAGTGTTCGGCGCATATCAAAAGCCCTCTGATTCGAACGACGGGATAACAAATGACTGACACGCGCCGCGCCTCGCCCTCCGCGACCCAACCGCCCCTGACCGGGTTGCGAGTGCTGGATCTTACACAAGTCATGGCGGGGCCGTTCTGCTCCATGATGCTCGGCGACATGGGCGCCGACGTGATCAAGATCGAGCCCAGGCGCGGCGACCAGACCCGCCTGTCGATGGGTTTTCGCATGAAAGGGGAGGATAGCCCCGGCTTCCTCGCGCTCAACCGCAACAAGCGCTCGCTCACCCTCGACCTCAAGACAGAGGGCGGCAAGAAGGTCTTCTTCGAACTGGTCAACACCGCCGACATCGTACTGGAAAATTATCGCCCCGGCGTCGCAAAGCGGCTCGGCATCGATTACGACACGCTCTCGAAAATCCGTCCGGAGCTGGTCTACGCCAGCATCTCCGGCTTCGGCCAGACCGGCCCCTGGTCGCAACGTCCCGGGTTCGATCTGATCGCGCAGGCGATGTCTGGCGTGATGAGCGCGATGGGCCATGAGGGCGGCGAGCCGGTGAAGTCCGGCGTCTCCGTCGGCGATATGGGCGCGGGGCTTTTCGCGCTTTATGGCGTCCTCAGCGCGGTGATCGGTCGTCAGACTACTGGAAAGGGCCAATATATCGACGCCTCCCTTTTCGAGTCGGCGCTGGCGCTTTCCGTGTGGGAGGCCACCGAGTTCTGGGCGACAGGGGTTTCTCCCAAGCCGCTCGGCACCGCGAACCGGATGAGCGCGCCCTATCAGGCCTTCCCCGCGAGCGACGGCATGTTCGTGATCGGCGCCGCCAATGAAAAGCTCTGGAAGCTGTTCTGCGGCGTCATCGAGCGGCAAGACCTGCTCGATGACCCGCGCTTTGCGAACAACAAGGGTCGCGTCGCCAATCGTGAGGAACTGGTGAAGGAACTTGGTCGGGTCTTCGCCCACAAGACGGTCGATGAATGGGTCGACCTGCTTCTTGGCGCGGGCATTCCCGCCGGGCCGATCAATGATTTCCAGCAGGTGTTCGACGCCGATCACACACAGGCGCGCAACATGATGATGGAGGTGGATCACCCGGTCGAAGGCAAGTACAAAACGCTCGGCTTTCCGGTGAAGCTCTCGGGCACGCCGCAAACAGTTCGCCACGCGCCGCCGATGCTGGGCCAGCATATCGACGAGATCGTGACGGAGCTCGGGCTTGGAGATGAGCTCGCCGAGCTTCGCGCAGCGGGAGCCTTCGGATGAACGCCGGCCGCACCACGCTGACGATCGACGGCGGCGTCGCCCGGATCACCTTTGACCGGCCAGAGACGATGAACGCCATGACCTGGTCGATGTATGACGAGTTCGAGGAGCATTGCGCAAAACTCCAGAATTCCCCCGAAGTGCGGGTGGTGGTCATGCGCGGCGCCGGCGGGCGTTCCTTCATCGCCGGCTCCGACATCAAGCAGTTCGACGATTTTTCTGCGGCTGAGGACGGCCTCGCCTACGAGGCGAACGCGAACCGGATTCTCGACGGGCTCTGCGCGATTCCGGCGCCGACGATCGCCGCGGTCGATGGCCTCGCCGTCGGCGGCGGGCTCAGCTTCGCGGCGCATTGCGATATCAGGATAGCCGCGAAAGGCGCCCGTTTCGGCGTGCCCATCGCGCGAACCGTCGGCAATTGCCTTTCAATGCGCAACTACGCCGGGCTCCTCGCCGTGTTCGGCGAGGGCCACACCAAGCGGATGTTGCTGCTCGGCGAGCTGATCAATGCGGAAGAGCTGCTCGCCACTGGCTTCCTCTCCCGCCTGGTAGAGCCGGAAGCGATGGATGAAACCATCGAGCGTGTCGTGGAACGTATCCTTGGCAACGCGCCGCTGACGATGCGGACCAGCAAATTCGCCATCCAGCGCATCCTCGGCGCCGCCGAGTTGCCGGACGGCGAAGACCTGATCCGCGACTGCTATGGCAGCGCCGATTTCAAGGAAGGGATCACGGCGTTCAACGAGAAACGCAAACCGCAATGGACCGGAACCTGACCCCAGGGCCGGGCCACACACCGCCAAGCGCCGAATCAGGCGCTGACGCCGATCGCCAGCTGCTGCGACCGGCGTCGGCGGCGATAACGAATTCATAAACCGGAGGAATCATGAAAAAACTGACCAAATCGATCGTCACGGCCATCGCCCTGGCGGGCATGGCGACCGCGGCGCAGGGCTGGGAGCCGAAACGCGCCGTCCAGCTCATCGTCCCCTTCAGCCCGGGCGGCGGCAGCGACATCAACGCCCGCCTGCTGGTGGACGCGATCCGGAAAAACGAGCTTTCCGACGCGAACATCATCGTCAAGAACATGAACGGCGGCACCGGCGCCGTGGGTGTCACCTACCTCTCCACACAGCCGGCCGACGGGCTGACCCTCGTGACCTATGTCTCCGGCCAGATGATGGCCGCCATGACCAACAACCATGAAGTCACGGTCGAGAATCTTACGCCGATCGGGACGCTCGCGCTCGACACGCTGGTGCTCGCGGTCAAGAGTGACAGCGAATACAAGACGTTCGCCGAACTCCTCGACGCCGCGAAGTCGTCACCCAACACCGTCACCATCGGCGGCACCGGACGCGGCGGCGAAGACGGTCTGGTTTTCGAGGCTCTGAACGCGGATAGCGGATCTGCGTTGCAATACGTGCCATTCGAAGGCGGCGGGCAGGTGCTCGCTGCGTTGCTTGGCGGGCATATCTCGGCGGGAATCTTCAACCCCTCCGAAGTGGCGGCGCAGGCGGAGTCCGGCGACGCGCGCGCGCTCGGCGCGTTCTCAAGCAAGCGGCTCGGCGGCATCTATGCGGATACGCCGACCTTCGCCGAGCTCGGCTTCCCCGAAGCGAAGATCGAGACCTTCCGCGGTTACGCCGGCCCGGCGGACATGGACCCCGAGGCGGTCGCCTATTGGGAGGGCGTGCTTGAGAAAGTCGCCGAGACGCCGGAGTGGAAAGACTACGTCGCCAAGAACATCCTGATTCCGTCCTTCATGAATTCCGCCGACAGCGCGGCTTTCTGGAAGGAAGAGAACGTGCGGTACAAGAAGCTCCTGACCGCCAGCGGCCTGCTTCAGTAAGCCAGACACGGGGCGCGGCGGGGTTTCGCCCTCGCCGCGCCTGACCTTCATTTGGCTCGCCGACGCTTGAAAGGCACATCATGCAGCAGGACAATGGCGGCCGCGCGCTTGCAGCGTCGACCACCGAACGGTTGATCGCCGTGGTGGTTCTCGGCCTTGGCGCGCTGTTTTTTGGCTTCGGCCTCTTCGAATACGGCTTCTGGCAAAACAAGGGGCCGGGAAGCGGGTTCTTCCCCACGATATTTGGCGCTGGCGCCATGTTTTGCGGCCTTTCGCGTCTTCGTATTCACCGGATCACTTCGGAATCGCTCAGCACCGCGTCGCTTCGCCCGGTCGCTCTCGCCGCCCTGGCGGTGTTCGCGGGTTACGGGGTGGGCCTCGTCGCAGCGCTCTCCATCGCCGTGGCGGCCTGGATGCGCTTCATCGGGGGTGAGCGAACGCCGCTCTCGCTCATCATCGGCGCCAGTTTCTTTCTCTTTGTCTATCTGGTGTTCTGGCGGTGGCTGGGGATCAATTTCGACTTCGGCCTGCTCGGCCGGCTCGTAGAGGGGGGCGCCCGATAATGGAAGTCCTCTCCCTTCTTCTGAACGGTTTCTCCGTCTCCTTGCAGCCCTTCGCGCTTCTCGCCGCGCTCGGCGGCGCGGTGCTCGGCATCCTGATCGGGGCGATACCGGGGCTGGGGTCGGTGACCGCGATCGCACTCCTCCTGCCTCTGACCTTCGGCATGGACCCGAATGTCGCGATCATCATGCTGACGGCGGTCTATTTCGGCTGCGTATTCGGCGGCGCGTACAGCGCCATCCTGATGAACATCCCCGGCGATACGCCGGCGGTGATGACCGCGCTCGACGGCTATCCGATGTCGCGCAAGGGTCAGGGCGGCAAGGCGCTCTTCACCGCGAACCTTTCCTCCTTCATCGGGGGAACCATCGGTATCGTGATCCTGACCTTCATCGGGCCGAGCCTCGCCACGTTCGGGCTGAGATTCGGGCCGGCGGAAACCGCGCTGCTCATCCTCTTCGCCCTGTCCTCGATTGGCTGGCTGCTCGGCGAGGATGCGATCAAGGGCATGGCCTCCACCTTCCTCGGCGTGCTTCTGGCCACGGTCGGCATCGGCATGACCTTTGGAACCCAGCGGTTCAGCTTTGGAACGATGGAATTGATCAACGGCGTCTCCTTCATCCCGCTGGTGATCGGCATGTTCGGTTTTGCGCAGGTGCTGGAGATGGCTGCGGGCGTCTACAGCGCCAAGAAGCCTGCGCGCCAGATCGGGCTGCGCGAATCGCTCCTGAGCCGTAGCGATATCGCCCGCATTCTTCCGACCAGCATCCGCTCCGGCTTTCTCGGCACGTTCGTCGGTGTGCTGCCGGGGGCTGGCGCGACGACGGCGGCGTTCCTCGCCTATATTCTCCAGCGCAAGGTCGGCCGCAATGGAGAGGAAATGGGCACCGGCGTGGTGGAGGGCGTCGCCGCGGCGGAGTCCGGCAATAACGCCGCCGCGGCTGCGTCCTTCGCGCCGCTTCTCTCCCTCGGCATTCCGGGCTCCGGCACGTCCGCCGTGCTTCTCGGCGGGTTCATGATGTGGGGTTTGCAGCCAGGGCCGCTTCTCTTCACCATGCAGCCGGACTTCGTCTGGGGCCTGATATCGTCGATGTATGTCGGCAATCTGGTCGCCATTCTGGCGGGGATCGCGGTAATCCCGTTCCTGATGCGCATCCTTTGGGTGCGCCAGCAGATCCTGATCCCGATCATCGCCGGCATCTGCGTCGTGGCCGCCTATTCATCTGGCGGGTCGATGTTAGATGTCTGGCTCATGCTCGGCTTCGGCGTCTTCGCCTACATGATGAAGCTGGCGGGCTATCCCGCCGCGCCGCTGGTTCTCGCCTTTGTCCTGACTCCCAAACTCGAAAGCAGCATCCGGCAGTCCTTCGACATCTCGAACGGCCATGTCGGCATCTTCTTCTCCAGCTATATCTGCATCGCCCTGCTCTCCCTGATGGGAATCATGATCGTAGGATTGGCGGCGTCCTCGTTGCGCAAACGGAGACACGACGGTTAATGACTACTCAAACCACCGCAAGGGTTCAGGCTCCGCCCGCAAAGGCCCGCACCGGAAGACGTCATATCGCAACGGAGGAAATCAAATGAAAGTTCGTGCATTTGGAAGAACGCTCGCGGCGACGGCCGCTCTGGCCCTGATGGCAGGCGCGGCGCAGGCTGAGTATCCGGATCGACCGGTGACGATCATCGTGCCCTGGGGCGCCGGCGGCGGCACCGACACGGTGATCCGCATCTTCGCCACCAGCTTCGAAGCGGAGATGGGCCAGCCGATCAATGTCGTGAACCGCACCGGTGGCTCTGGCGTGGTGGGCCACGCGGCCATCGCCCAGGCGACGCCGGACGGCTACACGCTCGGCGCCTGCACGCCGGAGATCACCTATTTCGACGCGCTCGGCCTCGCGCCGCTGACGCCGGAGAATTACACGCTGATCTCGCGTCTCGCATTGCTGCCGGCGGGCGTCACCGTCGCCGCGGACAGCCCCTACAATTCGCTCGACGAATTGCTGGAGGTCGTGAAATCGGGGGACGAAGGCCAGTATACTTCGTCCGGCTCCGGCATCGGCGGAACCTGGCACATGGCCGCCGCCGGCATGATGAAGGCGGTGGGCGCGCCCGCCGGCCAGATCAATTTCGTGCCCTCGAAAGGCGGCGCTCCTTCGCTTCAGGATCTCGTCTCGGGCGGGCTGACCATGTTCACCGGCTCCCCCATCGAGGCGAAATCGCTGGCGGACGCGGGCGAGGTCAGAATCCTCGCGATCATGTCGGACGAGCGCTCCCCGGCGTTTCCGGACGTGCCCACGCTCAAGGAGCAGGGCGTCGATTTCTCGCTCAACAACTGGTTTTCGCTTTGCGCGCCCGCGGGCCTTCCGGAAGAGGCGATGACCAGGATCGTCGCTGCGGCGGAAAAGGCGCACGCCGCTGACGCTGTTCAGCAGACCTTCGCGCAGCGCGGCATCACCCCGGTCTTCGAGGGGCCTGCGGCGTTTTCGGCCTTCGCCGCGGATTTCTCCGCCGAGGCGCGTGAGCTGCTCGCGGAACTCGGCCTGACGAAATGAATTTCGCCGCCGCGGGGTCC
>JBBDTD010000236.1:0-4040 GCA_040904645.1 Paracoccaceae bacterium | reverse complement strand
GGCTCTTCGCTGAATTCTGGCCCTCCTACCATCGCTGGTGGGCGCGCGAAGGCCTGGTGGCGCGGCCGACCTATCGGGAATGCCGCAACGCAGTCGCCCAGCATATGCCTGAGATCGTCGATCTCTATGACGAGCTATGCGAGGCGGCGGGCGGCGGCGACGCGGCGGCGCGGTTCTTGAGCTTCGTTCGCCCGCCCCGCTATCTCGCCGGATGCAGCCAGGCGGTGTGGCCGGGGGAGGAGCCGCTTCTGGTCAGGAATTACGATTATGACCCGCGCGCGTTTGACGCCGTGCTGCTCAAGACGCGCTGGCGCGGGCGCGGGGTCATCGGCATGTCGGACGGGCTCTTCGGCCTGATCGATGGGATGAACGATGCGGGCCTCGCGCTTTCGCTCACCTTCGGCGGCAGGCGCGAAGCGGGGGACGGTTTCGGCGTGCCGCTGATTCTCCGTTATGTGCTCGAAACTTGCGAGACGGTCGATGAAGCGGCGGCCGCGCTCCGGCGCATACCGTCGCACATGAGCTATAATGTCACTGCGCTCGACGCCGCGCGAAACTTCGTCACCGCCTATCTCGCGCCGGACCGGGAGACGGTGATCGCCCATACTCCTGTCGCGACCAACCATCAGGAGCGCGTCGAATGGTCGTCCCACGCCCGCTTCACGGCGACGGTTGAGCGTGAGCGGTTCCTTCTGCGACGACTGACCTTCCACCCTGAGACGAAGCGGCGGTTTATCGGGGCCTTCTTGCGCCCGCCGCTTTATTCCACCGCCTTCGCCGAAGGGTTCGGCACGCTTTACACCGCCGCCTATCAGCCGGCCTCGAAAGACATGGCGCTGAACTGGCCCGGCGCGGTCTGGCGTCAGGGATTCGCCCATTTCGAGGAGGGCGCACGCACGATCCTGACGCCCGAACAGGCGGCGCCGGCGCCGTTTTGAACGCCGGGCCGGCGCCGCTGATCCGAAGCTGTGTCCTTCCATCTCTTGACCCGCCCCCGACGATGGCGAATGTGAAGCCATGACCCTCACCATTCCCAACGTGCTGACAATCGGCCGCGTCGTGGCGGCGCCCATGGTCGCGTTCATTTTCCTGGGCATGGCGCGGCCGGGCGCGGATATCGCCGCGTTTCTCATTTTCTCGGTCGCGGGCGTCTCGGATTTTTTCGATGGTTGGCTGGCCCGCCGCTGGGGGCAGGTCAGCGCGTTCGGGCGGATGCTGGACCCGATCGCCGACAAGGTGATGATCGCGGTGACCGGCGCGGTTCTGGTGGGGCTTTATGATCTTTCCGCGCTGGTCACGATCCCGGTGACGGTGATCCTGCTGCGCGAAACACTGGTTTCCGGCCTCAGGGAATATCTGAAGGGCGCGCGGGTGCTTGACGTGACGCTGCTGGCGAAATGGAAGACCACGGCGCAGATGGTCGCGTTCGGCGCGCTGCTGCTCGCCGGGGCTCTCGGCGACGGGACATGGGTGCGGGAGGCCGGGCTCGTCCTTCTCTGGATCGCAGGTCTTCTCACTGCGATGACCGGATGGGATTACTTCGCCAAGGGACTGGCCTATATCAAGGCGGAGGAGGAGCGCAGATGAAGGTTCTCTATTTCGCGTGGCTGAGAGAACGCATCGGCGAGAGCGAGGAAGACGTGAACGCGGACGGCCTCGCCACCGTAGCCGACCTGGTGGCGGCCCTTCGCGCGAAGGGAGAGCGGCACGAAGCGGCCTTCGCCGACCCAGGCGCGGTGCGCGTGGCGGTGAACCAGAAGCTGCGCGACTGGGACGCCCCGCTCGCCGGAGCTTATGAGGTCGCGTTCTTTCCCCCGATGACCGGCGGCTGATGGCGATCCGGGTTCAGGAAGCAGATTTCGACCTCGGGGCCGAGGCAGAGGCGCTCCAGCTTGGGGCCGGCGCGGTCGTGACCTTCACGGGCGTCGTGCGCGGCGAAGGCGTCTCCGCCATGACGCTGGAGCATTACCCCGGCATGACCGAAGCGGCGCTGGATGAGATCGAGGCCGAAGCGCGCGCACGCTGGGCGCTGACCGGCGCCCTCATCATCCACCGGATCGGGCGGCTTCTGCCCGGAGAGCGCATCATGATGGTCGCCGCCGCGAGCCAGCACCGCGCCGCGGCGTTCGAAGCGGCGGAATTCCTGATGGATTACCTCAAGACCGGCGCGCCGTTCTGGAAAAAGGAAGAAACCGGCACCGATACGCGCTGGGTCGATGCGCGCGATATCGATGACGCCGCCGTCGCGCGCTGGGAAACCAAGACCTGAGCCGAAGCGCCGGTCAACCGCCCCGCCGCAATGTCTCCATCTCTTCGCGCGCGTTTCTCAGCCCGTCGTCCAGGGCGCGAAGTTCGGCCTCCCGCTCCCGAAGGGCGGCGGCGGCTTTGGCGACTGCGGCGTCCGCCGCAGCCTGGATCGCCGCTTCACGCTCGGCCGCATTGATGGCGAACTGTTCCCGGTCAGCCTCGATTGTTATCAGCTCATGCGCCAGTTCATCGACCCGGTCCTGAAGGGGGGAGGCCGCCCGGGCCATCCGCGCCCAGAGCCAGTGAGCGAGCCAGCCGAGCGCGAACGCGGTCAGCAGCGCGCCGGTGATCGACGCCGCGAGTTCGGCTCCGTTCATTCTTCCTTCTCCTCAACCGCGCGAAACGCGATCCGACGGTTTCGCGCTCGTCCTTGCTCCGTCGCGTTGTCCGCGATCGGCTCCTCCTCGCCATAACCCCTGGCGGAGAGCAGCGACAGCCGCGCGCCGGCGCCCAGTAATCGGGTCAGCACCGATTCCGCCCGCGCCCGGCTCAACGCCATGTTCCCGCCGGCGGAGCCTTGCGAATCGGTATGTCCGCCGATCTCGATCCGGCCGTCGGCGCAGCTGACCAGCACCTTCGCGAGTCGCCCGATCACGCCGTCGCTTCCCGAACTGATCTCCGAAGAGCCGGGAGCAAAGCTGATCGGGTCAGCCTCAGTCAGCGCAGAGAGATCGTTGGCGCAGCGCTCCGGCGGCAACAATTCCTTCGCGGCGAGTTGGGCAGGGGAGATGCGGAACCGTGTCTCGGCGACACGGTCATCGGTCAATCCTTCGGCCAGCGCCCGATGCAGTTCCGTGACCGCCAGCGGGTCTTCGACCGCACCCTCGATTTTCACGCCTTCCGGGGTGACGCTGGCGGTCCCGCTTTCCATTCGGGCCAATACGGAAATCGCGCTCATCGCCGCGGCGCGCCAGTTGGTGTCGAACCCGCCGCCATAGGTGAGATCGGCCTCCACCTCGCCCTGCGTCAGGCTGGCGCGGGCGAAGGCGACGATGGCTTCGCCGATGACCGGATCGGGCGCGCCGCCCTCGATGCGAAGGTGCGCGTTGTCATGCGTCATCCGAAGCGGCGGCGGCGCGTCGAGCGGCGCCGCGGGCGGCGAAGGCGCGTCGGGGGCGGTGACGCCGGCGAGCGCGGTCAGCTGATAGCCCTCTGGCAGCGCGCCACGCAGATCCGTGGCCACCTGCTCAAACATGGCCCGCTTCGTCGGTGAGCGGAGCGTGAGCCGCATGCGCTGGCCGGCAAGGTGGAATTCTCCGCCGGGGAGCGCGGCGAGCGCAGCGAGGCCGGCCCCGGCTGCTTCGCCCCATCCCTCCGGCGCATCAGGGGCTACGGCGCAGGGCCCACCGGGCGGCGTCAGCGTGGCGGCGAGGCGCGACAGCCGCCCGGCTTCAGCTTTGTCGCCGGCTACGCATTCCACGGGCCTCGACGCGTTTGGCCCGGTCTCCGCGTGAATGGCGAAGGTTGTCAAGGCGGCGGCCGGGGTTGGCGGCGGCGTGAGGTCGGACGCGACCGACCAGCCGGCGGCCTCCGCAATCGCGGTCGCTTGTCTGATCGCGGCTTCCCCGGCCGCATCGCGCACGGCGCCCACCAGGCGGAGCTGCCCGTCCGCGATTTCCACGCGACCGTGCTCGAGCGCCGCCGCGATCGCCGCCGCCGCCTCCGCGGCCGGTCTCCAGTCGCTCTGCGTCGCCGCGGCGCCTGCTTCGCTGAAATCCGATACCGGGATCGCC
>JBBDTD010000235.1:0-4043 GCA_040904645.1 Paracoccaceae bacterium | reverse complement strand
CAACACCGCCCGGCCCGGCCGCCCCAAGGGCGGCGAATGCATGGCCGCGCGCGCCGTTTTCACCATGCTGGAGGCCCGTCATGGCCGATGAACCCGAACCCGTAACGATAGACACCCGCGTCACCCCGGTCCGCCCCGACCTTGCGGCGCTGCATCTGCGCGGCGTGATTGAGGCGGAGACCTACGCCTCCGGCCAACCGATGCGCTGCGCGGCCCCGGTCGCGCCGATCAGCGCGGCGCCGGACGGCGAATCGGAGCAGGTGAGCCAGCTGCTGTTCGGCGAGGATTTCACCGCCTATGAGGTGGAGGGCGGCTGGGCCTGGGGGCAGTGCGCGCTCGACGGCTATGTCGGTTATGTGCCCTTGGCCGATCTGATGCCGGAGCCGGCGACCAAGCCGAGCCACCGTGTGAACGCCTTGCAGGCGCTGATCTATTCTGCGCCTGACCTCAAATCGCGCCCCATCGGCGCGGTGCCGTTCGGCGCACGCCTGACCCGGCGGGGTACCGAAGAGACGCGCGGGTTCATCGCGCTCGATCCGGGCGGCTTTGTCTACAAGTCGGCGCTGAAACATGTGGACAGCGTTGAGCAGCTCTGGATCTCCACCGCGCTGCGGTTCCTTGGCGCGCCCTATCTCTGGGGCGGGCGCTCGGCCGCGGGGTTCGACTGTTCCGGCCTGATCCAGACCGCGCTCCGCGCCGCCGGCGTCGAATGCCCGCGCGACAGCGACATGCAACTGGCGGCGCTCGGCCGCGAAGTGTCGCCGAAAATGCTGAAACGCGGCGATCTGGTGTTCTGGTCCGGCCATGTCGGAATCATGACCTCCACCAACATGTTCCTTCACGCCAACGCCCATCACATGGCCGTGGCGGAGGAACCGTTCGAGACCGCGCGCTCCCGCATCGCCGGAAGCGAATATGGCGAGATTATTGGCGCGCGGCGGCTCCTGGTCTGAGGGTGGCGGCTTGGTTCGAGCCCGGCGCCGCGCTAGACAGATGGAAACGCACATGAGAGGCGGAGCAGTGATGAAACGGTCCCTGATTTTTGTCCCCGCGCTTCTGGCGCTCGCCGGATGCGCGGCGCCAGGCGGCGCCGAGGCGCCGCAGACGGCGCCTTCGCCGGTCGCCTCTCCAGCGGAGTCGTCCACCGGCGCGCCGGCCTATGCGAGCTTCGCCGCTTGGCGGAACGCGTTCCGCGGCCGCACCGTCGCCGCCGGCATATCCGGCGCGACCTTCGATCGCGCCTTCGCCGGGGTTGAGCCGAACCCCAAGGTGCTGGAGCTTGACCGCTTTCAGCCGGAATTCTCCCGCCCGATCTGGGAATACCTCGACAGCGCGGTTTCCGCCTCCCGCATCGAGACCGGGCGCGAGAAGGCGGCGGAGATGGGCCGTACGCTGGCCGCCGTCGAATCGACTTACGGCGTCGAGCGCGAGGCCGCGCTGGCGATCTGGGGGCTCGAGAGCGCTTATGGAGCCAACATGGGCTCGATGTCGGTGGTCGAGAGCCTCGCGACGCTGGCCTATGAAGGGCGTCGGCGCGGCTTCGCCGAGGAGCAGCTGATCGAGGCGCTGCGCATCATCGAAGCGGGCGACGTGACCGCGGACCGCATGGTCGGCTCCTGGGCCGGGGCGATGGGGCATACGCAGTTCATCCCGACCTCCTTCCAGGCGTACGCGGTCGATTTCGACAAGGACGGGCGGCGCGATCTCTGGGCCGGGTCGGCGGTTGACGCGCTGGCCTCCACCGCGAATTATCTTTCCAGATTCGGCTGGACCTTCGGCGCCCCCTGGGGAGTGGAGGTGACGCTGCCCGCCGGGTTCGACTACACGCACGCCGATCAGTCGTTGCGCCGGTCGGTTCAGGAATGGAACGCGATGGGCGTCAGCCTGGCCGGCGGCGGCGCGATCCCCGACCATGGCGAGGCGGCGATCCTGCTGCCCGCAGGGGCGAATGGGCCGGCCTTCGCGATCTTCAAGAATTTCGACGTGATCCGCCGCTACAACAACTCCACGTCCTACGCGCTCGCCGTCGGTCACCTTGCCGACCGCATCGCGGGTGGCGGGCCATTCCGGCATGACTGGCCGCGCGGCGACCGGCCCTTGAGCCGCTCGGAGACGGAAGAGATGCAGCGGCTGCTGACCGGGCTTGGGTTCGACACTCAGGGCGTTGACGGGATCATCGGCCCGATGAGCCGAACCGCGGTTCGCGATTTTCAGAAAACGCGGGGGCTGACGCCCGATGGCTACGCCTCGACCGGGCTTCTCGGCGCGCTGCGCTCCGCAGCTGGCGGATAAGTTTTCGCGAAGCCGGGCGAATGGCCCGGCTTCGCGCCGCGCGCGCTGCTTGTTGACCGGCGGGTCGGTTTTCAACCCGAGGGCCTCGGGTGGGCGATACCCGCCTGACGCGCCGCCGTTCTGCGCGCCTTACGCCGTCAGCCCTTCGGGCTCCGGCGCTCCGACGGATCGGCAGCAGGCGGTGAGCGTGTTGGCGAGCAGGCAGGCGATGGTCATCGGCCCGACGCCGCCCGGCACCGGGGTGATGGCCCCGGCCACGCGCGAGACGGCGGCGAAGTCCACATCGCCGACCAGCCGGGTCTTGCCGTTCTCGCCAGGAATGCGGTTGATGCCGACATCAATCACGGCGGCGCCCGGCTTCACCCAGTCCGCCTTGACCATTTCCGGCCGTCCCACCGCGGCGACGAGGATATCCGCCGCGGCGCAGACCGCGGCCAGCTCGCGCGTGCGGCTATGGGCGATGGTGACGGTGCAGCTGTCGCGCAAAAGCAGCTGCGCCATCGGCTTTCCGACGATGTTGGAGCGCCCTAGCACCACCGCGCTTTTACCCGAAAGATCGCCGAAATGCTCGCGGAGCATCATCAGGCAGCCGAGCGGCGTGCAGGGAATCATGGCCCTCTGCCCGGTGGCCAGCCGGCCGACGTTCAGGATGTGAAAGCCGTCTGCGTCCTTTTCCGGCGCGATGGCGTTGATCACGACGCTCTCGTCGATCTGTTTCGGCAGCGGCAACTGCACGAGTATCCCATGAACGACGGGGTCGGCGTTCAGTTTCCCGATCAGGTCCAGGAGCGCCGCTTCGGACGTGTCCGCCGGCAATTTGTGCGCCCACGAATTCATGCCGGTCTCGACCGTCTGGCGGCCCTTGTTGCGGACATAGATATCCGACGCCGGGTCTTCGCCGACCAGAACGACCGCGAGGCCGGGGGTGACGCCGTGTTCGGCCTTCAGCCGGGCGACATGGGCGGCGACCTTGGCCCGAACGGTCGCGGCGAAGGCTTTCCCGTCGATCAGCGTGGCTGTCATCAATGGTCCTTTACGGGTGCTCGATGGTGATTTCGGTTCTGACCGAATTGGCGATGAAGCAGGCGTGGTGCGCGGCTTCGTGGAGCGCGGCTTCCCCGGCGCTGTCCGGCCCTTCGGCCCATACGATCCGTGGGCGAAGCCGGACCGAGGAAATCCAGAGCGCGCCGGCGTCGTTCTTGGTCATCTCCCCCTCGGCGGCGTCTTCGTAGCTTAGCGCGGTATGACCCTTGTTCCGAGCGAGGTTGAGAAACCAGAGCATGTGGCAGGCTGCTATGGCGGCGACGAAGGCTTCTTCGGGGTCGACGCCGGCGGGGTTCGACCAGGGCGCGGGCACGATTTCGGGGGAAGGTGAGCCCGCCACCACCGCGCCGCCGTCGAAATGCAGCTCATGCGCGCGCGAATAGCGACCCGAGGGCATGTCGCCCTCCAGCCGCCAGACGACCTTCGCGTCGTGCTTCATGTCAGCCTTCCGCGGTGAAATTGACCCGATGCGACCAGGTCGAGCCGTCGCTCAGGACCAGGGATTTGAAGCCCATGATCTGAAGCATGTCATAGAGGGTCCCTTCCAGATGCAGGTCCTGCTGACGGAAGAACTCCGTGCCGCGCATGTTGGAGCTGAGCTGCGCCAGCACCGCGCGCGCGCGATAGAGCGTGCGGAACACGTCATCGTCGAGGGCGACGACGATCAGCCGGTCGGAACTGGCGCCTTTTTCGAAGATGACGTAGCG
>JBBDTD010000234.1:0-24078 GCA_040904645.1 Paracoccaceae bacterium | reverse complement strand
GCCCTGAAGAGCCGCCCGAGAAACGCCCGTCGGTGATCAACGCGCAGGTTTTGCCGAGGCCGACCGCCTTCAGATAGGATGTCGGGTAGAGCATTTCCTGCATGCCCGGCCCGCCGCGCGGGCCTTCATAGCGAATCACCACGACATCGCCGGCCTTGACCCTGGAGCCGAGGATCGCCTTCACGGCGCTGTCCTGGCTTTCGAATATTCGCGCCTTGCCGGTGAACTCCAGGCATTCTTCGGGCACGCCGGCCGTTTTCACGATGCAGCCGTCCTCGGCGATGTTACCGTAAAGAACCGCGAGCCCGCCATCCTTGGAATGGGCGTGGGCGCCATCGCGGATGCAGCCATTGACCTGATCCCGGTCGAGGTCTTTCCAGAGATTGGACTGGCTGAACGCCTCGATCGTGCGCACGCCTCCCGGCCCGGCGCGGAAGAATTCCTGCACCTCCGGCGAGGGGTTGCGCATGATGTCCCATTTCTCCAGCGCTTCGGCGTAGGTTTTGGAATGGACGGTCGGCCGGTCGGTGTGGATCAGGCCCAGCCGGTCCAGCTCCCCCATCAGGCGCATGATGCCGCCGGCGCGGTGAACATCCTCCATATGGTAGAGCGAGGTCGAGGGGCTGAGCTTGGAGAGATGCGGCACCCGGCGCGACAGCCGGTCGATATCGTCCATGGTGAAGGGCACTTCGCCCTCGCGCGCCATGGCGAGAAGGTGAAGGATGGTGTTGGTCGAGCCGCCCATCGCGATATCCAGCGTCATCGCATTCTCGAAGCTCTCGAAATTGGCGATGCCGCGCGGGGTCGCGGTGATGTCGTCCTCCTCGTAATAGCGTTTCGCGAGGCTGACGATGGTGCGCGCCGCTTCAAGGAATAGATCCTTGCGAAAAGCGTGGGTGGCGAGGGTGGAGCCGTTGCCGGGAAGGGCGAGCCCCAGCGCCTCCGCCAGGCAGTTCATCGAATTGGCGGTGAACATGCCCGAGCAGGAGCCGCAGGTCGGGCAGGCGGAAACTTCCGTCGCCTTGCTGTCGGCGTCCGAGACGTTCGGGTTGACCGCGTTCATCATCGCGTCGACGAGGTCGACCTTGCGCTCCTTGCCGTCGAGCACGACCTTGCCGGCCTCCATCGGCCCGCCGGAGACGAAGATCGCCGGGATGTTGAGCCGCATGGCGGCCATCAGCATGCCGGGGGTGATCTTGTCGCAATTGGAGATGCAGATCACGGCGTCGGCGCAATGCGCATTGCACATGTATTCGACCGAATCCGCGATGATTTCCCGGCTGGGCAGGGAATAGAGCATCCCGTCATGGCCCATCGCGATGCCGTCATCGACGGCGATGGTGTTGAATTCCTTCGCGACGCCGCCCGCCGCTTCGATCTCTCTCGCGACGAGCTGGCCCATATCCTTGAGGTGGACATGGCCCGGCACGAACTGGGTGAAGGAATTGGCCACCGCGATGATCGGTTTGCCGAACTGGCCGTCCGTCATGCCGGTGGCGCGCCAGAGCGCGCGGGCGCCGGCCATGTTGCGACCGTGGGTGGTTGTGCGTGAGCGATATTCGGGCATGTGGCATCCTCCGACAGGCGATGGCTTTTGGCTGCTTTATAGGCTTCGCGCGAAGGTAATGAAAGCGCCGCCGCCGCCGCATGCGAAAGACTGCGCAGGCCGGCTGGTTTCCCGCCCCGCCCGCGATCCACCCGTCGCGCGATGCGATCGGATGCGAGAAAGTTCTGTGAGCTGCC
Organism: Paracoccaceae bacterium; assembly: GCA_040904645.1. Classification (GTDB taxonomy): domain Bacteria; phylum Pseudomonadota; class Alphaproteobacteria; order Rhodobacterales; family Rhodobacteraceae; genus Pikeienuella. The sequence goes on along the minus strand of JBBDTD010000234.1, from coordinate 22,335 downwards.
TGATAAGTGTAAATGGCTTGCGATTAATAGCATCCATATCGAATGATCTTCGAATATATGACGAAATAGGGAGGCGATATCCTGTTGACGGCGTCGCCGCGCATTCACTCCGCAACATGATTGCGAAATTGGTTGCGCGCCGCCGCGCGGCTTGACTCCGCACCCCTAAACCGTGGCAATTCGACGGTCATTTCCGGGGAGGCCTGATCGATGCTGAAACAACCATATCTCCTGTTTCTGGGCGACGCGCCCGATGCGCTGGCTGCGAAAGTCGCGCAGGGCGTGAAGGATTGGCGCCCAGACGCCTCGGTCGGGCAGTTGCGCCTTCCGGGCTGCAACGCCGACATGAAGCTGAAGGAGATGAGCGTCGCCGAGGCCGCCGCGGCAGGCGCGAAAACGCTGGTGATCGGCGTCGCCAATCGCGGCGGACTGATTTCCGATGCGTGGATCGCGGTGCTGGTCGAGGCGATGGAGGCGGGAATGGATGTCGCCGCCGGGCTTCACACGCTGCTGAAAGACCAGCCGGCGCTTGTCGAAGCCGCGCAGCGCACCGGCCAGCAGTTGTTCGACGTGCGCCTGCCCGTGGTCAAATACCCCATCGGCGAAGGCCGGATGCGGACCGGCAAGCGCATCCTCGCGGTCGGCACCGATTGCTCTTGCGGCAAGATGTACACCGCCTTGGCGATGGAAAAGGAGATGGTGGCCCGCGGCATGAAGGCGACCTTCCGCGCCACCGGCCAGACCGGCATCCTGATCACCGGCGGCGGCGTGCCGCTCGACGCCGTGGTCGCCGACTTCATGGCCGGCGCGGTTGAAGTGCTGACGCCGCCGAACGACGCCGATCATTACGACCTGATCGAGGGGCAGGGCAGCCTCTTCCATCCGTCCTATTCGGGCGTCACCATGGCGCTGGTGCATGGCGGCGCGCCGGATTACCTCGTGCTTTGCCATGAGCCGACCCGCACGCATATGCGCGGCCTGCCGCATTACGTCTCCCCCGGGCTCGCGGCGCTGCGGCCGATCGCCGAGACGCTGGCGCGGGTGGTGAACCCGGATTGCGTCTCCATCGGTTGCTCGATCAACACCGCCGCGCTCTCTGACAAGGAGGCCTTGGATTATCTGAAGAAGGTCGAGGACGAGTTGGGCCTGCCGGCGGTGGACCCGTTCCGCCACGGCGCCGGAAAGCTGGTGGACGCGCTCCCATGAGGGGCGTCGTCCGGCGAGAGCTTTTCCCGATCGACGGCGTCTTCACCATCTCGCGCGGCAGCCGGACGGTGGCGGAGGTCGTCTCGGTCGAACTGATCGACGGCGCCCATCGCGGCATGGGCGAATGCGTGCCCTATCCGCGCTATGGTGAGACGCAGGAAGGCGTAATCGCCGAGATCGAGGGCTGGCTCGCTACGGGCGGCGGAACCCGCGCCGCCTTGCAGGTGGAGATGAAGGCCGGCGCGGCGCGCAACGCGCTCGACTGCGCGTTCTGGGATCTTGAGGCGAAAAAATCCGGAAAACGGGTGTGGGAGCTGGCCGGTCTGGCCGCGCCCGGCCCGGAGATCACCGCCTATACGCTTTCGCTCGCGGCCCCGGAGGAGATGGAGGCGAAAGCGCGGGAAAATGCGCATCGCCCGCTCCTGAAGATCAAGCTGGGCGGCGGCGATGAAGACATCGCCCGGCTTCGCGCGGTCAGAAAAGGCGCGCCGAACGCGGTGATGATCGTCGACGCCAACGAGGGCTGGACGGTCGAGCTTTACGCCGAAATCGCACCCTTGCTGATCGAGCTTGGCGTCGCGATGGTCGAGCAGCCGTTGCCGGCGGGCGAGGACGAGGCGCTGAGAGGCGTAGAGCGGCCCTTGCCGGTCTGCGCCGACGAAAGCTGCCATGACCGCGCCTCGCTCGCGGGCCTTGTCGGCAAGTACGACGTCGTCAACATCAAGCTCGACAAGACCGGCGGGCTGACCGAGGCGCTGGCGCTTCGCGACGCGGCGCGCAGCTTGGGCCTGAAGGTGATGGTCGGCTGCATGATCGGCTCTTCGCTGGCGATGGCTCCGGCGTCGCTGGCGGCGCAGGGCGCCGAATTCACCGATCTCGACGGGCCGCTTCTGCTGGCGCGGGATCGTCGGCCGGGACTTTTGTTCGATGAGCGCGGCGCGCATCCGCCTGCGCGTGAATTATGGGGATGAAGATGAGCCGTACTGTCTATGTGAATGGCGAATATGCGCCCGAGGAAGACGCGAAGATTTCGGTCTTCGACCGCGCGTTTCTGATGGCCGACGGGGTTTACGAGGTGACAACGGTTCTGGACGGAAAGCTGCTGGATTTCGCCGGCCATATCGCGCGGCTCCACCGCTCGCTCACCGAGCTCAGGATGAAGCCGGCCTGCGACGATGATGAGTTGCTGGCGATCCACCGCGAATTGGTGAGCCGCAACAACCTCGAGAATGGTCTGGTCTATCTTCAGATCACGCGCGGCGCGGCGGATCGCGACTTCGTCTGGCCAGAGAATGTGGAGCCGGGGATCGTGCTCTTCACGCAGTCGAAGAACCACCTGGAGGCCCCCACCGCGAAAACCGGCCTGAAGGTCATTACGGTCGAGGATCAGCGCTGGGCGCGCCGCGACATCAAGACGGTCCAGCTGCTCTTCCCGAGCTTCGCCAAGATGGAGGCGAAAGCTGCCGGCAAGGACGACGCCTGGCTGGTGACTGACGGCGAGGTGAATGAGGGCACGTCGAACAACACCTATATCGTCAAGAACGGCGTGATCATCACGCGCGACCTCTCCAACAACATCCTGCACGGCATCACCCGCGCGGCGGTTCTGCGCTTCGCCAAGGAAGCGCAGATGAAGGTGGAGGAGCGCGCGTTCACCGTCGAAGAGGCGAAAGTCGCGGATGAGGCGTTCTGCACTTCCGCCGGCGCTTTTGTCACCGCGATCGTGGAGATCGACGGTGAAACCATCGGCGCAGGGACGCCGGGCCCGATCGCTCAGCGGCTTCGTGAGATCTATATCGAGGAAAGCCGCAAGACCGCGATCTGAGCTTTCTCCGGCTGCGATCCGGCCGCGATACGAACGACCTGGGGAGGCCCGCGCCATCGGTGGACGCGGGGCTCCTCAGCGCGTATAAAACGACACAACAAAGACAAGCGCGAACCGAGCAGGAAATCCCTTGAGCGATGACGATTTAGAGGACGGTCCAGAGAAGGCCGTTCCACCGCGGCCGATACCTTCGGCGAACAGCATTTCCATCGAAGACGAGATGCGGCGCTCCTATCTCGACTATGCGATGTCGGTCATCGTCAGCCGCGCCATTCCGGATGTGCGCGACGGGCTGAAGCCGGTGCACCGGCGCATCCTTTACGCGATGCACGAAACCGGCAACACGCACGACAAGTCCTATCGCAAATCCGCCCGCCCGGTCGGCGACGTGATGGGTAAATACCACCCTCATGGCGACAGCGCGATCTATGACGCGCTGGTGCGGATGGCGCAGACCTTCTCCATGCGGCTGCCGCTGCTCGATGGGCAGGGCAATTTCGGCTCCATGGACGGCGACAGCGCAGCCGCCATGCGCTATACCGAAGTGCGGATGGACAAGCCCGCCGCCGCGCTTCTCGCCGATATCGAAAAGGCGACCGTCGACTTTCAGGACAATTACGACGGCAAGGACCGGGAGCCGACGGTGCTGCCGGCGCGCTTTCCGAACCTGCTCGTCAACGGCGCTGGCGGCATAGCGGTCGGCATGGCGACGAACATTCCGCCGCACAACCTTGGCGAGGTGATCGACGCGACGCTGGCGCTGATCGAAAACCCGGATCTGCAGGTTCATGACCTGATGCAGTTCATCCCCGCGCCTGATTTCCCGACCGGGGCGCTGATCCTCGGCCAGTCCGGCGCGCGCAAGGCCTATCATGAGGGCCGCGGCTCGGTCATCATGCGGGCCCGCACCCATATCGAGGAGACCCGCAAGGATCGCTTCGCGATCATCGTCGACGAGGTTCCCTATCAGGTGAACAAGTCGAGCATGATTGAAAAGATCGCAGAACTGGTTCGCGAGAAGAAGATCGACGGCCTGCATCATGTGCAGGACGAAAGCGACCGGCACGGCGTGCGCGTGGTGATCGAGCTGAAACGCGACGCGACGCCGGATGTGGTTCTGAACCAGCTCTTCCGCTTCACGCCGCTGCAGCAATCCTTCCCCTGCAACATGCTGGCGCTGAACAACGGCAAGCCGGAGCAGATGGACCTGCGCACCATCCTCGCCGCGTTCATCACCTTCCGCGAAGAAGTCGTGACCCGGCGAACGGCGTTTGAGCTGATGAAGGCGCGTGAGCGCGCGCATCTTCTCTGCGGGCTGGCCGTGGCGGTCGAGAATGTCGATGAAGTGGTGCGGACGATCCGCGCATCGCCCGACCCCGCGACCGCGCGCGCCAGCCTGATGGAGCGGCGGTGGCCCGCCGACGCCATCCTCGGCTATCTGCGCCTGATCGACGATCCTGCGCACCCGGTCAACGAGGACGGCACCTATAACCTGTCGGATCTGCAGGCCCGCGCGATCCTTGAGCTGCGCCTGCAGCGCCTCACGGCGCTTGGCGTGCGTGAGGTTACGGACGAGTTGGAAAGCCTGGCGGCGAAGATCGCCGATTACCTCGATATCCTCCGCTCGCGCGAGCGGATCATGGCGATCATCTCGGCCGAACTGGCCGAAGTGCGAGAGAATTTCGCGACGCCCCGCCGCTCGGAGATCATCGAGTTCGACGGCGACGTGCTGGATGAAGACCTGATCGAGCGCGAGGACATGGTCGTCACCATCACTCATGGCGGCTATCTGAAGCGCACGCCGCTGGCCGAATACCGGGCGCAGGCGCGCGGCGGCAAGGGCCTTTCGGGCATGTCGATGAAGGACGACGATTTCGTCACCACGCTCTTCGTCGCCAACACCCACACGCCGATCCTGTTCTTCACCACCGGCGGCATCTGCTACAAGATGAAGACCTACCAGTTGCCACTTGGCGGGCGGGCGACGCGCGGCAAGGCCATTGTCAACGTGCTGCCGGTCGACCCCGGCGTGTCCATCGCGGCGATGATGCCGGTCGACAAGCCGGAGGAGGACTGGGACGATCTCCAGATCACCTTCGCCACCTCGGACGGCGACGTGCGGCGCAACAGGCTTTCCGATTTCACCAATGTCATGCGGAACGGCAAGATCGCGATGAAGCTGCCGGACGACGTGCGGCTGGTGAACGCGCGCATATCGTCGGAAGACGACGACGTCATGCTTGTCACCGCCGCAGGCAAGGCGATCCGCTTTCGTTCCACCGATGTCCGGGTTTTCACGGGCCGCGATTCGACAGGCGTGCGGGGCGTCAGGCTGGGAGCCGGCGATCATGTCGTCTCCATGTCGATCATCCGCCATTTCGAAGCGACCCCGGAAGAGCGCGCGGCCTATCTCAAGATGCGCCGCGCCGTCGCCGGGCAGGCTGACGGGGTGGAGGAAGAGGCCGAAACCGAGGATGAGTCGGTCGCGGATGTCGCCCTCGGCTCCGATCGCTACGCTCAGATGTCAGCTGCGGAGAACCTGATCCTGACGCTGACCGAGCGCGGCGCCGGCAAGCTTTCTTCCAGCCACGACTATCCCTTGCGCGGCCGGGGCGGGCAGGGCGTCTTCGCAATGGACAGGGCGCAGCGCGGCGGGCCGCTCATCGCGTCCTTCCCGGTGGAGATCGACGATCAGATCATGCTCGTGACCGATGCGGGCCAGTCGATCCGCTGCCCGGTGGCGGGCATTTCCTTCCGTTCGCGGAACGCGGGCGGCGTCCGGGTTTTGAATACGGCGGCGGGGGAGCGTGTCGTCTCGGTCGCGCGGATCGCGGAGCAGGGCGGCGAGGAAATGGCCGACGCGCCCGAGGCCGACGAAAACGACGGCGCGGCGTAAGGCCCGGCGGGCTTCAACTGCCCGCCGGGGCGCCCGGCTGAATCCGGCGGCTGCGCAAGCCGCTGGTGGGCGCCGCCAGGCCGTTTTCACCTTGCCGGCGCTGCGCGAAGCGGCTCTGATGCGCCGGCGCATCCGAGGAGACGAGCGATGAAGATCATGAGCGCGGGCGGTCGCCCGACGAAGAAAGCCTCCACGGACTATTTCACCGGAACCGTCTGGCAGGATCCGATCATCGAAGCGCCGGAGCCGGCGCGGCTGCGCGCCATCCGTGTCGCTTTCGAGCCGAACGCGCGTACGGCCTGGCATACGCATCCGCTGGGTCAGACGCTCCATGTTCTCGCCGGCCTTGGCCTCGTCTGCACGCGCGGCGGCTCGCCGCGCCGGATTCGTCCGGGCGATACGGTCTGGATTCCGCCGGGGGAGGAGCATTGGCACGGCGCCGCGCCGGAGGTCGCCATGACGCATCTGGCGATGCAGGAAGCGCAGGATGGCGTCAGCGCGATATGGCTGGAGCATGTCTCGGACGAAGATTATCGACGTCCTGCGGCTGAATAGCCGGCGCTCTCATCAGAGCTTGACCGCTGTCGGGCCGATCTTGACTGCCCGAGCCTGTGCCTGAGCGGGGCGCCGGCTACCCGTCAGAGCGTTCGCGCGGCGTCGGCGGCGCGTTCCGCGCCGGCAGGATCCGGGGACGCAGTGGATAACGAAGCCATGGTGTTTCCCATGGCCCCGAACCGGTTCTGAAGCTCAGGCGCCTTACACCCCGGCCAGCGCCGCGATGTTGATCAGGCCGCGGGTCGTCACCGCCGGGGTCACGATATGGGCCTTGCCGTCCAGCCCCATCAGGATCGGGCCGACGCCCATGCCCTTGCCGACGGTCTTGAGCAGGTTCCGCGCCACGGAAGCGGCGGAGGCGTTGGGCATGATCAGCAGGTTCGCGGCCCCGGTCAGGCGGCTTTCGGGGAAGATGCGGTTGCGGATTTCCGGGTCCATCGCCGTATCGGCGTGCATTTCTCCCTCATACTGAAAGGTCGCGCCGGACGCGTCCATCAACTCCACCGCGCGGCGCATCTTCAGCGCCTCGGGTTGGTCGACGGAGCCGAAATTCGAGTTGGAGATGAAGGCGGCTTTCGGCTCCTGATTGAAATCACGCATCACGACGGCGGAGGCGAGCGCGATCTCCACGATCTGTTCCGGGGTCGGGTCTTCATGCACATGGCTGTCCGCGATGAAGAGCGGCCCCGTGTCCATGATCAGGAGCGAGAGCGCGCCGATCGGGTGACGCCCTTCGCGCGCCAGCACATCGGTGACATATTTCAGGTGCCAGCCGTATTCGCCAAAGAGGCCGCAGATCATGCTGTCCGCCTCCTCCCGGTGGACCATGGTCGCGGCGATGGCGGTGGTGTTGGTGCGGATGATCGCCTTGGCGAGATCGGCGGAGACCCCCTCGCGCTTTTTCAATTCGTAGTAGGTGTTCCAATATTCAAAATAGCGGGGGTCGTCTTCGGGGTTCACCACCTCGAGGTGGGTCCCGACCTTCAGGCTGACGCCCATCTTGTCCAGGCGGTCCTGCACCACGGTCGGGCGCCCGATCAGGATCGGCACGTCGACCCCGTCCTGAAGCATGTTCTGCGCGCAGCGGAGCGCCCGCTCGTCCTCCCCCTCGGCGAAGACGATGCGCCGGGAGACGGAGAGCGCCCGCTCGAAGATCGGCTTCATCGCGAAACCGGTGCGGAAGACGGAGGAGAGGAGGTTCTTGCGATACGCCTCCACATCCGCCAGCGGCCGGCGGGCGACGCCGGTCTCCATCGCGGTCTTCGCCACCGCCGTGGCGACGACGGACAGAAGGCGCGGATCGAAGGGCTTCGGGATCAGATAATCCGGGCCGAAGACCAGGTTTTCGCCGGCATAGGCCGCCGCCGCCTCCGCCGTGGAGGGCGCGCGGGCGAGTTCGGCGATGGCGTGGACGCAGGCGACCTTCATTTCCTCGTTGATCTCCGTCGCGCCGACATCGAGCGCGCCGCGGAAGATGAATGGAAAGCAGAGCACGTTGTTGACCTGGTTCGGGTAGTCCGAGCGCCCGGTGGCGATCAGCGCGTCCGGCACGGCGTCGCGCGCCACATCCGGCATGATCTCCGGCACCGGGTTGGCGAGGCCGAAGATGATCGGGTGCGGGGCCATGGTCTTGACCATCTCTCCGGTCAGGACGCCGGGCGCGGAGACGCCGAGGAACATGTCGGCGCCGACGATGGCGTCCTTCAATGTGCGCGCGGAGGTCTCACGCGCGTGGACCAGCTTGTCGGGGGTCAGGTCGTCGCGCTCCATGTGGATAACGCCGGAGCGGTCGCAAACGAGGATATTCTCGCGTTTGACGCCCATGGTGATCAGCAGGTTGATGCAGGCCGTGCCGGCCGCGCCGCCGCCCGAGACGGTGAGCTTCAGATCCTCGAATGTCTTGCCGCCGATCTTCAGCGCGTTGACCGCGGCGGCGCAGCAGACGATGGCGGTGCCGTGCTGATCGTCGTGGAAGACGGGGATGCCCATCCGCTCCTTGCAGATGCGCTCGACCTCGAAGCATTCGGGGGCCTTGATGTCTTCGAGGTTGACGGCGCCGAAGGTCGGCTCAAGCGCGATGACGATCTCGGCCAGTTTTTTCGGGTCGGTTTCGTTCACCTCGATATCGAAACAGTCGATATTGGCGAATTTCTTGAAGAGCGCGGCCTTGCCCTCCATCACCGGCTTGGAGGCGAGCGCGCCGATATTCCCCAGCCCCAGCACCGCCGTGCCGTTGGAGACGACAGCGACGAGATTGCCCTTGCCGGTGTAGCGGGCGGCGTTTTCCGGGTCTTCCTCGATCGCGGTGCATGCGTCCGCGACGCCGGGCGAATAAGCGAGCGAGAGGTCGCGCGCCGTCGCCATCGGCTTGGTGACGCGAACCTCCAGCTTACCGGGGCGCCCCTCTTCATGATAACGGAGCGCGTCCTCGCGCAGCGCGGCGCGCGCGTTGTTGCGGGCGTCGTCGGCGTTCGTGTCGGTCATGCGATCCTCCCCCGGTCGGCGAATGGTCAGCTCATCGCCGTGCGCGCAGTCTAGGAGAGGAAAGCTGGGCGCGCCAGCATTCAGGTCGCCCGTTTGACGACAATGATCGGGGCTGCGGCGCCTGCCGGGACGAACCCCGGCCGGGCGCCTGGCCGAAAGCGTAGGGTCCGCCTAGGCGCTGAGGCTGCGCGCCTTGCCCACCGTCGCGCGGGCTGCGGCGAGGTCCGCGCAGTCCTGATCGGCGGCGAAGCCGAGCAGGCGTTTCTTCAGCGCGCGCCGCGCCTCTTCCTCCCGCCCCGGAACCTCCGCCAGCGAGAGGACCGCCCGCAGGCCGAGCAGTCGCGCGCCCATCGCGTCCGCCTCCGCCATCGCGCGGCGGAACAGCGCCTCCGCCTCCGCCGGCCGCGATTTGCGGCGCAGAACGCCTTTGAGGCGGATGATCTCCGGCGCCCAGAACCGCTCACCGGACTCGGCGATGAAGGCTTCCGCATGATCCAGCACTTCCTCCGCGCCGGGCTTGTCGCCCTCCTTGGCCAGAAGTTCGACCGTCAGCGACAGGAGATAGGTGAGGCCGAGCCGGGAGCCGACCTCAGCCCAGTCCGCCAGCCCTTCGCGCGCGTATGCGGCGGGGGAAAGCCCTGCGGCGTGCGGCGCGCCGGTGGAGGCCAGCATCACTTCGGCCCAGCCGATCCAGAATTCGAAACCATGCTCGCGCGATATCTCCAGCCCCTTGGCCGCCAGCGCGCGCGCGCGGTCGCGGTCGCCGCAGAATTCAAAGGTCCAGCTGGCGAAGCAGGTAGCGAACGCGTGCGAGAACCGGTGGATCAGCCCTTCCGCCAGCTCGACGGAGCGGTTGGCGTAGGCGCGGGCCTCGTTTGGGCGGCCATGCGCGAATTCGACCCAGGCCATATAGGCGTTGGCGGCGACGCGGAAATCCACCACGTCCACCTGCCGCGCGGTGGAGTAATCCTGCTCCACCAACCCGGAGCCAAGAACGCCCTGCAAATAGTCCCGCGCCTCGTCCAGCCGCCCGGTGTAGAAAAGGATCGAGCCAAGGATGCGCCGCCCGGCGGAGAGGAAGATCGCATCCTCCGCCGTTTCCGCCGCTTTCAGCAGTTTCTCGCCGCCAATCAGCGCCTTTTCATAGTCGCCGCTCAGCATGTGATAGCGGGACATGCCGTAATAGAACGGCATCAGTTCCGCCGTCGCGCCCAGCCCGGTCGCCAGAACCTCCACCCGGTCGTAGTTCTTGCGCACGCTCGAATGGGCGTAGCCGCGCAAGGTCTGAAGCGGCACGCCGTTGGCCATGCGGATGTCCAGCTCCAGCCGTTGGCGGGCGGGGCTGTCTGGCATTTCGTCCAGATGTTCCAGCGCTTCGGTGAAATGCTGCGTCGCCTCGCGGTGCGCGGAGGCGTCGAGCGCGCGCTGGCCGGCGGCGAAGCTGAAGGGCGCGGCCTTCACCGGGACGCCGCCGGCGAGATAATGGCGCGCGATGATCTCCGGCTCCAGCGCCCGCGTGCGGGAGTCCTCGGCCAGAACCGCCGCGATCCGCGCATGAACGCGGTGGCGCGTCGATTTCAGCATCGAGCTATAGGCCGCATCCTGCACCAGCGCATGGCGGAACTCGTATTCCACGTCGGGGGGAAAGCCGTAGCGTTGCATCAGTTCGGCGTCGATCAGCCGGTCGAGCGCGGCTTGCAGCTCCGCCGCCGGCGCGCGGGTGACGGAGGCAAGAAGGCCCTGCCGGAAGCGCCGGCCGATGGCGGCTGCGATCTGCGCCACCTCCTTCACGCTCGCCAGGCGGTCGAGCCGGGCCATCAGCGAATTCTGGAGACTGTCCGGGATCGCCAGCAGCGGCAGCGGGCCGGAGAGGCGGTATTCGGTCTCCGTCTCCTCGATCAGCTCGCTTTCGAGGACCATCTTGGTCAGTTCCTCGATAAAGAGCGGCACGCCGTCGGTGCGCTGCACGATGGTCGCGGCGACCTCCTCCGGCAGGGGTTTGATGGCGACGCGCGCGATGAGTTCGCGGCTTTCGATGCGGCTGAGCCGGTTGAGATTCAGCGTCGAGAGGTGGCTTTCATCGCGCCAGCCGCCGTCGAAGCTGGGTCGGAAGGTCAGGATCAACAGGCAGCGGCGGCGCGCCGTCTCCGTGATCCACTGGTTGATGAATTCGAGCGTGGAGGGATCGGCCCAGTGCAGATCCTCGATCAGCAGCAGGAGCGTCTTCTCCCCCGCCGCCTGGTCGATCAGCGCGGCGCAGGCGGCCTGAAACCGGTTCTTGACCATCGAGGGATCGGCGACATGCGGGTATCGCCCGCCCAGATCGACGCTGAGCGTCGCCGCCAGCGGCGGCATGTAGATGTCCTTGTCGAGCTTCAGCGAGTCGGCCAGCGCCTCCAGTTTGCCGGTGCGGGCGGCGGCGTCCTCGCCATCCGTGAATCCGGCGCGGCGCGCAAATTCCTTGATGAATGGCCGGAACGCCGTGGCGGCGTGGATCGAGGAGGCGAAAAGCCGCAATTCCGCGAAATCCGGATTTTCGCGCAGATCCTCCAGCAGGGTTTCGGTGATGCGCGATTTGCCGATCCCGGCCTCGCCGGTCAGAAGCACGGTCTGCCCGTCGCCGCCGCTGGCGCGCCGCCAATTCTGTTTCAGGATGGCAAGCTCGCCTTCCCTGCCGATCAGCGCGGTTTGTACGCCTTTCACCGCCGGCGCCCGCTCCGTCGCTTCGGCGAGCACCACATAGCACCCGACGGGCGCCGCCACGCCCTTCAGCGCGCGGTCGCCGAGCGACCGGAAAAGGAAATCGTTGGAGACGAGCCGGAACGTCGCCTGCCCGATCACCACCTGGCCCGGCTCCGCCAGGGCCTGAAGCCGCGCCGCGACATTCGGCGTGTCGCCGATCACGCCCTGCACTTCGCGGAGCGCGCCCGAGCCGACATCGCCGACGACGACAAGCCCGGTATGAACGCCGATCCGGGCCGCGAGCGGCACCTCGAAGCCGGAAAACCGCGCCTTCAGCCCCGGCACCGCGGCCGCGATCTCCAACGCTGCGCGAACGGCGCGCTGGGCGCTGTCTTCGTAGTCGACCGGATAGCCGAAATGCGCGTCGAGCCCGTCGCCGATCAGCTTTGTCACCACGCCGCCCATACGCTCCACCGCGTCGGCGCAGATGCGTCGATAGGCGGAGAGCAGATCGCGCAACTCTTCGGGGTCGAGCGCCTCGGAGATTGGCGTGGAGCCGACGAGATCGGAAAAGAGGATGGTCATCTGGCGCCGCTCGGCGTCGCCGGAAAGATTCAGCGCGTCAGCCTCGGCGCGCGGGGGGAGGGCGCTGGGCAGGCCCGCCGCCACGCCGCACATCGGACAGAATTTCGCCCCCTGCGGCAGTTCCGCGCCGCATCCGCCGCAGGAAACCGCAAGCGCGACCCCGCATTGATGGCAGAACCGCGCGCCCGGCGCCGGGTCGGCTCCACATGCCGCGCATGCCGGTGATCGCGTCAAGAGCCCCCTCCCATAATTCGCGTCACGGGTGCTTAACCGATTTCTCTCTCTCGCGGAAGTGGCGAGACAGAGGCTGCGGCGGCGTCTGGACAAAACGCCGGGATCGCCGGAGACTGATGCGTGGCCAATGAGAAAGAGGCGGCATGAGCGCGGCGCTCACTTTTCTTCTGAACGGCGAAACGGTCGAAGCGCCCGACGCGGCGCCGACGACCACGCTCCTCGATTTCATCCGCTACCGGCGCGGACTGACCGGCGCAAAGGAGGGCTGCGCGGAGGGCGATTGCGGCGCCTGCACCGTGGTCGTGCGGGAGCTGGACGCCGAGGGCGCGCTTCGCCAGCGGACCGCCAACGCCTGCATCCAGCTCTTGCCGATGCTCCACGGCCGCGAGGTCGTGACGGTGGAGGCGCTGGGCGGCGCCCATCCGGTGCAGCAGGCGATGGCCGAGGGCCACGCCAGCCAGTGCGGGTTCTGCACGCCGGGCTTCGTGATGAGCCTCTGGCACGGCTACACCACCGGCGCGGAAACGGCGCCGGGCGCGGTGGCGGACCAGATCGCCGGCAATCTCTGCCGCTGCACCGGCTATGGGCCGATCCTCGCCGCCGCGGGGCGTGCGCGGGCGGCGGATGAGGCGCCGGATGACGCGGACAGATCTCGACGACGGCTCGGCGCGCTCAGGGCGAAGCTCAATGGCGGGCTGGACCACCGCACGGCGGCCGGGCGTTTCCTTGCGCCCCGGACGGCGGAGGAATTCGCAAAGGCGGCGGAGGCGGCGCCGGAGGCGACGATCCTCGGCGGCGCCACCGATATCGGTCTTTGGGTGACGAAGCAGGGTTTTCGCCCGGACATGCTGATCTGGCTGGGCGATTGCGCCGATCTCGACCGGATCGAGGAGGATGAAGCAGGGCTCCGGATAGGCGCGGCGGTCAGCCATGAGCGCGCGATGGCGCCGCTCGCCGCGCTGGCGCCCGATCTGGGGGAGCTATGGCGGCGCTTCGCTTCCCCCCAGGTCAGGGGCGCGGGCACGGTTTGCGGCAATATCGCCAACGGCTCTCCCATCGGCGACGCGCCGCCGGCGCTGATCGCGCTTGGCGCGGTCGTGGTCCTGAGGAAGGGCGCCGCGCGGCGGCGCCTGCCGCTTGAGGATTTCTTCCTCGCCTATGGCGAACAGGACCGCGCGCCGGGCGAATTCGTCGAAAGCGTGATCGTCCCGCGCCCGGCCGATCCGATGGATTTGCGCTGCTACAAGATTTCCAAGCGGTTCGATCAGGACATCTCTTCAGTTCTGGCCGCGATCAACCTGTCGGTCGAGTATGGGGTCGTGCGGCTGGCGCGGCTGGCCTTCGGCGGCATGGCGGCGGTGCCGAAACGCGCGGCGGCGGCGGAAGCGGCGCTGCTGGGCCGGGCTTTCGACGAGGAAGCGGTCGGCGACGCGATCCGCGCGCTGCGTGTTGATTTCGATCCGATGAGCGATCATCGCGCCGCCGCCGCCTATCGGACGAAGGCGGCGGAGAATCTCCTGACCAAGTATTTCATCGAGCGGCGCTTTGGCGATCAGCGTGTGACGGGGCGCGGCCGCATGATTCCAGGAAAGCTTGCGGCGGAGGCGGAGTCATGAGCATGGACGGCGCGCGCTTCGCCAAGACGGCGGCCATCGGCCCCGTCCCGCATGACAGCGCCGCGCGCCATGTCGCCGGCTCGGCGCGCTACGCCGACGATATCCCCGAGCCGCAGGAGATGGTTCACCTCGCGCTCGCGCTCGCGACCATCGCGCGGGGGCGGATCGCCAGCGCCGATCTTGAACCGGTCAGGGCGGCGCCGGGGGTTCTGGCGGTTCTGACCGGCGATGACGTTCCGGGCATCAACGATACCGGCCCCGTGGTGCATGACGAACCGGCGCTCGCGCTTTCCGGCGCGGGCGGCGAGATCAGCTATCATGGCCAGGCGCTTTTCATCGTCGTCGCGACAAGCCGGAAGGCGGCGCGCGCCGCCGCGCTGCTGGCTTTGATCGACTATGAGGAGGAGAGGCCGGTCCTTTCCATCGACGATGCGATCGCCGCCGAAACCTATATCTCCGCGCCCTATCGGATGGCGCGCGGCGACGCGGTCGCCGCCATCGCCGCCGCACCGCGCCGCGCCAAGGGGCGGATCGGGATCGGCGGCCAGGACCATTTCTATCTCGAAGGCCAGATCGCGGTGGCGACGCCGGGCGAGGGCGACGAGATCCATGTGCTCTCCTCCACTCAGCACCCCTCCGAAGTGCAGGCCGTGCTGGCGCACAACCTCCTGATCCCGGCCAACGCGGTTACGGTCGAGGTGCGGCGCATGGGCGGCGGGTTTGGCGGCAAGGAGACGCAGGGCAATCTCATCGCGCTCGCCGCGGCGCTGGCGGCGCGGGTGATCGGCCGGCCCGCGAAGCTCCGGCTCGACCGCGACGACGACATGATCCTGACCGGCAAGCGCCACCCTTTCCGGATCGAATACGAGGTCGGTTTCGACGATGAGGGCCGGGTGCTCGGCGTCCGGTTTGAACAATGGGCGAATTGCGGCTGGTCCGCCGATCTTTCCGGCGCCATCGCCGACCGGGCGATGTTCCACGCCGACAACGCTTATTTCTATCCGGCGGTGGAGATCGTCTCGCATCGTTGCCGCACCAATCTCTGTTCGATGACAGCGTTTCGCGGCTTTGGCGGCCCGCAGGGCGTGCTCGGCGCGGAGCGGATGATAGCCCATATCGCGGAGGAGACCGGGCTGGACCCGCTGACGGTCAGGCGACGGAATTTCTACGCGCCGATGGGCGCGATTCCGGTCCGCTCCATCACCCCTTACGGTATGATGGTCGAGGATTGCGTGATCGAGGAGATCGTCGACGAGCTCGCCGCCGCCGCCCGCTATGCCGAGCGCCGGGCTGCGATCGCGGAATGGAACGCGTTGAACCCGGTGATGAAACGCGGCATCGCGCTCAGCCCGGTCAAGTTCGGCATCTCCTTCACCACAACGTTCCTGAATCAGGCCGGCGCGCTGGTGCTGATCTATCAGGACGGCTCGGTCATGCTGAACCATGGCGGGACGGAGATGGGGCAGGGCCTTTATCAGAAGGTCGCGCAGGTCGCCGCCGCCGAATTCGGTTTGCCGCTATCTGCTGTGCGGATCACCGCGACGCGGACCGACAAGGTGCCGAACACGTCCCCGACCGCCGCCTCCTCCGGCTCGGACATGAACGGCATGGCGGTCAAGGACGCCTGCGATCAACTCAAGGCGCGCATCCTCGCGCATCTCGGCGCCCCGGATGCGGTGTTCGCGAGCGGGCACATCCGCTGGTCCGGCGGCGAGGCGACCTGGGAGGAGGCGGTGAAATCCGCCTATTTCGCCCGGGTGTCGCTCGCAGCTTCCGGTTTTTACGCCACGCCCAAGCTCGCGTGGAACCGGGACACCGGGACCGGGCGCCCCTTCTATTACTTCGCTTATGGCGCGGCGGTGACCGAAGTCCTGTTCGACAGCCTGACGGGGGAGAACCGCATGCTCCGGGCCGATATCCTCCACGATGTCGGCCGCTCGCTGAACCCGGCGATCGACCTCGGGCAGATCGAGGGCGGCTTCATTCAGGGCGTCGGCTGGCTGACGACGGAGGAACTGGTCTGGGACGCGAAAGGCGCGCTCCGCACCCATGCGCCCTCCACCTACAAGATCCCGACCGCGGGCGACCGGCCGGACGAAATGAACATCCGCCTTTGGCGAAAGGGCGAGAACCGCGAGCTGACGATCCGCCGCTCCAAGGCGGTGGGAGAGCCGCCGCTGATGCTGGGAATATCGGCGTTCCTCGCGCTTGAAGAGGCGTTGAAAGCGGCGGCCGGCCGCTGGCGGCCACTCGACGCGCCGGCGACGGCGGAGCGGCTCCTGATGGCGCTGTAGCGACGGTCGGAACGAGAGAAGGGGGCGGCACATGAGCAGAGTGGACAGGGCGGCGTCGATCGACGACCTGCGCGCCATCGCGCGCCGTAGACTTCCGCGCTTCGCCTTCGATTTCATTGACGGCGGCGCCGAATCCGAAACCGGCCTCGCGCGAAACCGCAAAGCCCTGGACGAGGTGCTGCTCGCGCCGCGCTATCTGACCGATGTCACGCATATCGACATGGAGGCCATGCTTTTCGGCCAGAGCTACGCCGCGCCCTTCGGCGTCGCGCCGATGGGTTTCATCAACATGGCGTGGCCGGGGACAGATCTGTTGCTCGCTCGTCTCGCCGCGCGAAAGCGCATCCCGCACCTGGTCAGCACCGCCGCGTCCACCCGGTTGGAGACGCTGGCCGAGGCCGCGGAAGGGCGCGCATGGTTCCAGATCTATGTTTCAAGCGACGCCGAATTGACCGGAAGCGTCCTCGACCGCGCCGAGGCGGCCGGATATGAAGTGCTGGTGGTGACGGTCGACGTTTCCGCCCCCGCCAAACGCGACCGCGACATCCGCAATGGCCTGCGCATCCCCTTCAGGCCGACGCCCGGAATCCTCGCCGATCTCGCACTTCATCCCCGCTGGTCGATCGGCGCGCTGCGCCATGGCGCGCCACATTTCGCGAACCTTTCGGGCCAACAGGCGGGCGCCTTCGGCAACATGACGCTCGCGGAGGTGCAGGAGCGGCTCCTGATGACGAGCGGCTTTGACTGGGAGGCGCTGAAGCGGCTGCGGGGCCGCTGGAAGGGGGCGCTCGTCCTCAAGGGAATCATGCGCGCCGATGACGCAGCGATGGCGGCGCAAGCTGGCTGCGACGGGCTGGTCGTCTCCAATCATGGTGGGCGGCAGGCCGATTACGCGCCCGCCGCGATAGAGGCGCTGCCGTCGATAGCCGAAGTTTGCGCGGGGCGGATGAAACTGCTCTTCGACAGCGGGGTGCGCCGGGGCGCCGACATCGTGCGGGCAAGGGCCCTTGGCGCTGATTTCGCTTTCGCGGGGCGGGCCTTCGCTTATGGCGCGGCGGCTGGCGCAGAGGCGGGGGTGGCGCGCGCTTACGAGATTCTGGAAACTGAACTCAGGCGAACGCTCGCCCAGCTTGGCCGGCCGGTTTTTCGCGAGGTGGACGGAGCGGCGCTCGCCGCATGTCGAAAAGACGGGAAGCCAATCCGACCCGGGTCTCCAGCTTTCAGGCCGCCTGCGATTGAAGCGGAGGGGTAAAGCGACGCATGCGCGTCGAGCGCTCAACCAGCCTCGCCCTCCGAGCCATGAGGGGCCGTTCTTCGGCGTTCATCATCATCGCCTGCTTTCAGACCCGCATCAGGTGGCGTTCCGCCAGTTCGACAGCGCCGCGCGCATAGCCTTGCGCGACGAGTTCCCGCGCGGTCGGCGTTTCGGCGTGGCTGGTGATCCAGGCGGTCAGCAGCAGGCGGCGCAGCGCGATCAGATGCGGCAGGATCGCCTCCGCCTCCGGCGGCGGCGGCGCGACCTGCGCGTAGCCTTCGAGCCACGCCGCCTGAAGGTCGGGGATCCAGGGTTCATGCTCATGAAAACTGATGGAGGCGGCGAAATCGTAAGCGAACCAGCCGAAGCCGCAATCGTCGAAATCGATCACGCCGAGCCGGTCGCCTTCCACCAGCAGGTTCGTGAGCCTGAGATCGGCGTGGACCAACCCGAAACGATCCGCGCCCTCGCCATAGGCGGCGAGGCGCGTGCGCAAACGCTCGCAGAGCCGCTCCAGCAGGGCGATCGCCGGGGCGTCGAGCCCCTCTGCCGCGCGCCAGTCCCCCCAATGCGGGGCGGGGCCGATCGTGCTCTCATAGGTCCAGCGCTTGCGGACGAATCCCGGCGGCGGCGCCCAATCCCGCACATGGCGGTGCAGCCGGGCGCTTGTCGCGCCGAGGCGGCCAAACGTTTCTGTCAGCCGCGCGTCCGCCGCCGGCTCTTTTCCCGTCATCCATGCGAAGGCGACGGCGCGGCGTGGCTCTCCGCCATGTTCGAAGCATGTCACGCGCGATCCGTCCGCGCAGGGAACGATGGCGGGGGTTTCCACCGTCCCGGCGTCGCGCAAGGCTTCGATCCAGGCGATTTCGGCGGCGATTTCGGTTGCGCTGTGGTAACCGGGGCGGTGGACGCGCACCACGATTGGCGCCCCTGCCTCGGGGTCGTCGAGGCGGAATATCACGTTCTCGGATATGTTGAGAACGCGCGCCCGGGTCTTCGGCGAGAGGCCCCAGCGCGCCGCCAGACCGCTGACATGCGCGCCGAGGCTTTCCAGAAACTCTTCAGTATAGGGGCCTGTCATGCTGAATCCATCGGCGGCGAGGCAGGGGGACGTCGCCCCCCGCCGCGCCCTATTCGCGCCAACGCCAGACGGAACCGGGCGCGAAGCGCCGCGTGGGTCAGGCCCCGCCAAGGGGCTGGAGGAAAAAGTCGTCTCCGCCTGCCTGACCGCCCTTGAGCACGACCTCGACGCCGTCAAGCTCATCATCAGCGATCAGACGGCAGGCGTGACTGGAATGCAGCCCGGCGAAGGCGGCGATCTCAAGCGCGTAGGCGCCCGAAGTCCGCATGGCGTAGCTTGAGCTGTCGCCGCCGGCGAAGATCGCGCGCCTTACGCCCGCCTTCTTGACCGCGGCGCGGAAGAGCCCGGCGAGGGCGCCGCCGACGGCGCCCGCCCTCGCCGGATCGAAATCTTCGGTCGCGGCGCCTCTGGCGGTGAAGACAGCGACCGAGCGCCCGGTCGAGAGCGCCTCGATCACCCGCGGGGCGGCCGCGGCGACCGCGCGCGCGACGTCATCCTCGGAGCGAAGTTGCGCCGGCGGCAGGTGGACCATTTCCCAGCCCGCCTCCGCCGCCGCCGCCAGTTGCACGGCGGTCTGGTCCGCGCAGCTGCCCGAAAGAACGAGGCCGGGGCCGGACGGCGCGGCGCCGCGCGACGCGGCTGGCGGCTCTCGCCCCAACTCGGCGGCGATCAGGCCGCCGCCGCCCTGCGGAAGGCCCTGCGCCGCGAGGCAGAACACGTTCCGCCGTTTTTGCAGGCGCCAGATGGCGGCGCAGACGGCGCGAAGCTGGTCATTGTCGACGGCGTCCAGCACCACCGACGCGCCATCGGCGCCGCGGTTCTCCAGAAGGTCGGCCAGCGCGTCCACGCCCTGCGCCAGCTCGGGAAGCATGATGGCGCCGGGCGCGGGGGCGCCGAGCGCATGAAGATGGCGCCTCAGGTCCGCTTCCGTCATCGGCGTCGAGGGATGATTGGTGAGCGCGGGGTTCCGGTCCAGCCTCAGGATCGCTTGGCGGTAAATGGAGAAAAGATTGGAAAAGGCGGTGTAGCGGCCGAAATCCGGCGTCGAGGCCAGCACCGGCGCGATGGCGTCAGGCCAGAACCGCCGCGCGACCTCCAGCGCCACCGCGAAATTTCCCACTTCAGGGGCCGAGTCGAAGGTCGAGCAG
This sequence comes from Paracoccaceae bacterium, assembly GCA_040904645.1. Lineage (GTDB taxonomy): Bacteria > Pseudomonadota > Alphaproteobacteria > Rhodobacterales > Rhodobacteraceae > Pikeienuella. The sequence goes on along the minus strand of JBBDTD010000234.1, from coordinate 2,474 downwards.
ATCTTGTACTGGTTCAGCGGCGCACCGAGCAAAACGAAGAGAGAGAAGGCGTCCGCCAGCAGGTCGCGCATTTCCGCCGGCGCGCGGGATCGGGCCACTCCTGCGATGCCCACCACATCAAGCTCCGCCGCCTCCGCGCGCACCCGCGCGTGGTCGGCCGGCTCGAAATAGAGCCGCGCCCGGAGGCCGTGGCGATGAAACTGCGCCAGGTTTTCAGACGCGCCGGTGAAGTCGTCGCCGTAAAAGGAAACCAGCGCGCTCATTGCGCGGCCACGCCGGCGCCGGCGCCCTTCACCTCAAGCTGCTCAAGGTTGCGGCGGAAATCTTCCATGTTGGCTTCCACCCCGTAGCATTCGCGGGCGCCGCCGCTATTTCGTGTCTCGATCATCGTGTACATTACTTCATGTAGGCGGACGGTGTTTCGCACCTCGCCGATTCCGTGCGATTTGCGCAGCCAGCCGGCGACCATGTTCAACGCGAAATTCGCGATCGAGGCGACCAACTCGTTATGGGACGCGTGATAGACGGCGCGGTGGAAATCCAGATCGGCTTCGGTGATGGCGTCAAGATCGGGGACCGCTTCTTCGGTCAACGCCCGAAGCCGCTCGATACATTCGCGCATCGTCGCGAGATCCTCAGGCGTGCGGCGCTCGGCGGCCAGTTCGGCGCAGCTGCGCTCGAAGATCAGGCGGACCTCCATGAGCTTTTGCGGGGTGGAGGCTTTCATGTGGATCTGAAAGAGCAGCAATTGCGCCAGCGACGCCTGCGGGCCCTTGGCGATGAACGTGCCATGGCCGTGGCGGACATCCAGAACGCCCGCGGCTGCGAGCACCTTGATGGCTTCGCGCACCGGGGTTCGGCTGACGCCGATTTCGCGGGCCAGGTCGACTTCCGCGGGCAGCCGGACTCCGGCTGTCAGCGTTCCGTCGGCGATCTTGTCCTTGATATAATCCAGAGCGAAATCAAGACGGGTTTGCGGTTTCGCTGGTGTCTCGCTGGTCTCGCTCGCCAATTCGCCAGCCTCCGATGTCTGAATGGACGATTCGCGATACACGAGCGCCCAACCTCAAGCAAACATTGACAAGACCGTTCGCCTGCCGAAAGGTTATACCTATTAGGCGGTATCGTCACCGGGAAAATCCAAAAAGGAGGCGCGCAATGCCAAGAGACAGCTCAGAGTTTTCCGGGAAGGTCGCGCTGGTGACCGGCGGCGCCCGCGGCATCGGGCGAGCGTGCTGTCTTCGCCTCGCGGCGGGCGGGGCGCGAATCGCGCTCAATTATGTCGGCAATGACGCGGCTGCGGCGGAAACCAAGCGCATGGTGGAGGCTGAAGGCGGCGTATGCGAATTGTTCCGCGCCGATGTCGGGGATGAAGCGGCCTTCGACGCCGCGGCTGAGGCCGTCCGAGCCAAGCTCGGCCCGATCTCGATGCTGGTGGCCAACGCCGGCACGACCCGGCCCTCCGATCACGCCGATCTCGACCTCGCGGCGTGGCGTGAGACCATGCGCGTCAACCTGGACGGGGTGTTCATTTCCATACAGCAGGCCAAGCGGGACATGCTTGAGCAGGGTTTCGGCTCGATCGTCTGCCTCAGTTCCATCGCGGCGCTGAGCCCCCGCGCCCGCCAGATCGACTATGCGGCTTCGAAAGCCGGCGTCATCGCCATGATGCGCTGTTTCGCGGAGGCGCTCGCGCCAGCCGTCAGGGTCAACGCCGTAGCCCCCGGCCTGACGGAGACCGACATGCTGGCCGATCTCGACCGGAGCATCCTTCCCGGCCGGATCGCCGCCATGCCGATGAAGCGGCTCGGGAGCGCGGGCGATATCGCCGAAGCGGTCGCGTTCCTCCTGTCGGAGCGCGCCAGCTTCATCACCGGTCACACGATGGTCGTGAGCGGCGGCGACGTGATGGCGCCGTAGCATGTTGACCACCAATAGGTCATACCTCATACTTATTTGACGACTTCCCCGAGGGAACGCCCGCGATGCCGGATGAGATATCTGCACGATACCTGATCGAAACGCCGCTGGCCGTCGAGGCGGCGGCGGCGGCGATCGCGGGTGAGCAGTCCACCGGCACGTTCATGAAGCTTGCGGCGGAATCCGACGGGTTGCTCGCCAGCGCCGGGGCGAGGGTCGTCTCGATCACGCCGATGGGCGAGGTCGATGCGCCAAGCCTGCCGGGCGCGCGCGCAGCGCCAAACGGGCGCTATAATCGGGCGGAGATCGAGATCGCCTGGCCGTATTCCAATATCGGACCCGATCTTACGACGCTGATGGCGACGATCAGCGGCAATCTGAGCGAGCTGAGCGAGCTTTCGGGCGTCAAGTTGCTCGATGTCGATCTGCCGCCCGCTTTCATCGACGCCTTGCCCGGCCCGCAATTCGGCGTCGTCGGCTCGCGGGAGCGGTTCGGCCTCGGCCGGGTTCCGGCCATCGGCACCATCGTGAAGCCGAGCGTCGGGCAGTGGCCC
>JBBDTD010000233.1:0-4049 GCA_040904645.1 Paracoccaceae bacterium | reverse complement strand
CGCGCGGGGAGGGGGGTTGGCGGCTGCGCGTGGGCGGGGCCGAGGCGGGGGGGTTGGCTGCGCGGCTCACCGAAGTGGCCGCCAACACGCCGGGGGCCGGCGCGGTGATCGTTGAGCCAGCGGCGGCGGATTACCGCGCCCGGCTAGCCGGCGCCGCCTGTTCAGTCAGCCTGCTCGGCTATAACACCGCCACCGATTTGCTGGGCGCGGGCACGCCGGCGGTCATCCGGCCGATGGAGGAAGGCGCGGAGCGCGAGCAGATGATCCGGGCCGAAGCCTTCGCCGCCCTGCCCGGCTTTCATCTGCTGACGCGGGACGATCCCGGCGCGCTGGCGGCGGCGGTTGAGCGCGCCCTGGCCGCGCCCGGCCCGCCGCCGGGTCTGGTCGATCTGGACGGCGCCGCGCGGACGGCGCGGATCATCATCGAGGGCGGCGCGGCGCCTAAAGGTGGCTGAGAATATTCACCAGCCGCCCGGCCGGGTCCCAGACGAAGAACCGGCGAACGCCCCATGGCTCATCCCGAAGCGCGCGCGCGATCACGAACCCGGCTTCAACCGCTTTCGCGTGGGCGGCGTCGACATCGTCAACCTCGACCGAAATTTCGGGAACCGGCGAGCCGCCGCCTTGGGAGGCGGCGCTGATCTGGGGTGTCTGTTCACCTTTCGCGGCGAAGGTGATGATCCAGCCATGGTCCATAACCGGCTCCAATCCCAGGAAATCCTGATAGAAGGCGCGCGCGGCGTTCGGATCGGGCGTTGAGAGATTGGCGACGATCCTGAGTACGGTCATTCATCCTCCTGTCACCATGGGCCATGAAGACCGACGCCGTCCCGGTCGATCATCTCGAAGCCGTGGCGGCCGAAGAAATCGCGCTGGAGCTGGAGCAGGTTCGCGGTCCCGCGCGCCGTTCGCAGCTGATCGAAATAGGCGAGCGAGGAGGCGAACGCCGGCGCCGGCAGCCCATGCGCGGCGGCGGTGGAGACGACGGCGCGAAAGCCCGGCTCCGCCGCCTTCATCGCCGCGACGAAAACCGGCGCGCCGATCAGGTTGATCTCCGGCGCCGCCTCCAGCGCCGCGGAGATATCGTCGAGAAGCGCGGAGCGGATGATGCAGCCCGCGCGCCAAACCCTTGCGATGGCGGCCAGATCAAGCCCCCAGCCGTATTCGGCCGACGCGGCGCGAAACACTTCGAACCCCTGAGCGTAGCTGACGATGCGGCCCGCGAGCAGCGCGTCGTGCAGCGCGCCGAGCGCCGCCTCACGGGCGCCCAGCGCGTCGCCGAGCGGTCGGGGCGCGGGGCCGAAAATCTCCTCCAGCCGCCGGCGTTCGGCCTTGCGGGCGGAGAGGTTGCGCGCCGCGACCGCCGCCTCGAACGCCGGGGCGGGCGCGGAGAGGCGGAGAGCTTCGAGCGCGGCCCAGCCGCCGGTGCCCTTTTGCCCGGCGCGGTCCTGCACGAGGTCGATCAGCGCGCCGCCGGTCGACGGGTCCAGGGCGGCGAGCACGGTCGCGGTGATCTCGATCAGGTAGGAGGAGAGTTCGCTCTCGTTCCATGCGGCGAAGGCGGCAGCGATTTCGCCCGCCTCCATGCCGAGCCCGTCGCGCATCACGCCGTAGGCCTCGGCGATCATCTGCATGTCGGCGTATTCGACGCCGTTATGGATGGTCTTGACGAAATGCCCGGCGCCGTCGGGGCCGAACCAGTCGCAGCATGGCTCACCATCGTGGCGCGCGGCGATGGCTTTCAACACTGTCTCCACCCGACTCCAGAGCGCGGGGGAGCCGCCGGCCATGATCGAGGGGCCATGGCGCGCCCCCTCCGCCCCGCCGGAGATTCCGAGGCCGAGAAAGGCGAGACCCTCAGCCTCCAGCGCGGCGGTGCGCCGGCGGGTGTCGTGGAAATTGGCGTTGCCGGCGTCGATCAGCAGATCGCCGGCGGCGAGAAGCGGGCGCAGATCGGCGATCACGTCATCCACCGGCTTGCCGGCGGGGACGAGGAAGAGGATCGGGCGCGGCGCGCGGATCGCTTCGATCAGCGCTTGCGGCGTCTCGGCAACCTCGATGGAGCCTTTCATGCCCGCGGCGGCGTCATGCGCGGCCTGCATCTTGTCAAAATCCCGGTCGTGGACGGCGACGCGAAAGCCCCGTTCCGCCATGTTGAGCGCCAGCGCCGCGCCCATCACTCCGATCCCGATCAGCCCTATCTCAGCGTCCATGCGATTCCTCTGGATTTTGGCGCAGTTTCAGGCGGATCGACCGATTTGAAAAGGGGGAGCTTGGAATGCGATCTGGCGCAAGGTTTTTTGAGCGATTAACGTCGCGCGCAAATGTTGTTGAAAGGCTGGCGCATGACCACGGATCCCACCCCGCTCGAAACTCTGCATGAACGGTTGTTGTGGCTCTCGTGCTGGACGATCCACAACGCCAATCACCTGCGCGAGAAGAGCGATGTGAAGGTCGGCGGGCATCAGGCCTCCTCCGCTTCGATGGCGGCGATTCTGACGGCGCTTTATTTCCATGTGCTGCGCCCCGAGGACCGGGTGGCGGTGAAGCCGCACGCGGCGCCGGTCTTTCACGCCATCCAGTATCTGGCCGGGCGCCAGAGCCTTGAAAAGCTGAAGGCGTTTCGCGGCTGGGGCGGCGCGCAGAGCTATCCCTCGCGCACCAAGGATGTCGATGACGTGGATTTCTCCACCGGGTCGGTCGGGCTGGGCGCGGCGATGCCGATCTTCGCCTCGATGGTTCAGGATTATGTCGCGGGCCATGGCTGGGGCCGCGAGAAGCTGGGGCGGATGGTGGCGCTGATCGGCGACGCGGAGCTGGACGAGGGCAATATATACGAGGCCCTGCAAGAGGGCTGGAAGCATGACATCCGCAATGTCTGGTGGGTGATCGACTACAACCGCCAGAGCCTGGACGGCGTGGTGCGCGAAGGGCTCTGGGCGCGGATCGAAGCGATTTTCGGCGCCTTTGGCTGGCGGGTGGAGCGGCTGAAATACGGCGTCATCCAGCGCGCCGCCTTCGCCGAGCCGGGGGGCGAGGCCCTGCGCGACTGGATCGACGCCTGCCCGAACGCGCTCTATTCCGCGCTGACCTATCAGGGCGGCGGCGCGTGGCGCGCCCGACTGATGAGCGATCTTGGCGATCAGGGAGAGGTCTCCGCGCTGATCGACCGGCGCGATGACGGCGAGCTGGCGCGGCTGATGGAGAATCTGGGCGGCCATTGCCTGGCCAGCCTTTGCGACGCCTTCGACGCCATCGACGACGACCGCCCGACGGTGTTTCTCGCCTATACCGTCAAGGGCTGGGGCACGCCGCTGGCCGGGCACAAGGACAATCACGCCGGGCTGATGACCCCGGCGCAGATGGAGGGCTATCGCAAGGCGATGAGGGTGGAGGAAGGCGAGGAATGGGAGCCGTTCCGCGCCAGCGACGATGCGAAGGCGCTGAAGCGCCAGATCGCCGAGGCGCCGTTTTTCCGGGCCGGCGCGCGGCGTTATTCCGCCCCGGTCCTGCCCGCCCCCGGTCCGGTCGAGCTTGCCGATGAGGAACTTTCGACGCAGGCCGGGTTCGGCAAGATCATGGATTCGATCGCGCGCGCCGGCGGCCCGCTCTCCGACCGGATCGTCACCATGTCGCCGGATGTCACCGTCTCCACCAATCTTGGCGGCTGGGTGAACCGGCGCGGGCTTTTCGCGCGCGACGCGCGGGCCGACACATTTCGTGACGAGCGCGTGGCTTCCGCGCAGAAATGGGCGTTCTCCCCCGCCGGGCAGCATGTCGAGCTGGGCATCGCGGAGATGAACCTGATGCTGATGCTGGGCGCGGCCGGGCTCAGCCATTCGCTGTTCGGGGAGCGCCTGATCCCGGTCGGCACCGTCTATGACCCGTTCGTCGCGCGCGGCCTCGATGCGCTGAATTACGCCTGCTATCAGGACGCGCGGTTCATGCTGATCGGCACGCCTTCGGGCGTGACGCTGGCGCCGGAGGGCGGCGCGCATCAATCCATCGGCTCACCGCTGATCGGCGTGGCGCAGGACGGGCTGGCGAGC
>JBBDTD010000232.1:0-4058 GCA_040904645.1 Paracoccaceae bacterium | reverse complement strand
CGTCATCCGCAAGAAAGACCCGGAGGCGCCGCACAACACGCTGCTGGTGCTGGACGCCACCACCGGGCAGAACGCCCTGCGGCAGGCGGAGATATTCCGCGACATCGCTCAGGTGACCGGGCTTGTGATGACCAAGCTCGACGGCACCGCGAAAGGCGGCGTACTCGTCGCGCTCGCGGATCGGTTCGGATTGCCGATCCACGCCATCGGCGTCGGGGAACAGATCGACGACCTCTCGCCTTTCGAGCCGCAGGAATTCGCCGCGGCGCTGACCGGCGCGGAGCAGCGCTGAACCCGGCCTTGTGAAAAATCACATTACTTTCATCATAAATCCGCCATAGTGGCGTGGCTTGACAGTGTGGAACGACAAGCATGTGGTGTGTGTGTTGTGGAGATGGGGCTAATGAACAGGAATGAAGCCGAGTTGGAATCAGCGAAGGATTCCACATTTGATCTGGCGCTGGATGTGCTTCCCTGCGGGAATGGGGCGTCGCTTATCGGACCATCAGAAACCGGTTTCGAGCGCCTGACCGGGCGACGCGCAGTCAGAAGCGCGCGCCAGGAAACTGCCGGTTGGGAGCTGACGCAGGATGTCGTTTACGATCGCTGAACACGTCCGCGCGGCGGCGCTGACCTACCCGTTCTGATCATAGCCGCTTTGCCGTGCGCGCCCGCAGGCTTTCCTGTAAGCGCCCTCGTGGACGCGCCCGTCAGCGGCGCCAAGCGAAAGATGGCGCATGCTGGCCGAGTGGGTCGGAACGATCGAAGGAACTGAAGCGGGCGCCCGCGCGGCGACGCTTTTCGCGATCCTCTCCGCGCTCGCCCACGCCATCTTCGGCTCGCTCCAGAAGGGCAAGGGGATCGATCCCTGGCTGATCCGCGGCGCCATCGACATCTGGTTTCCGATATTGCTGCTGCCGGCGGCGATCTTCATCCTGCCGGCGCCGCCGTGGGAGTTGGTGCTGGTTTTCCTCGGCGTGCTGGCCATCCACACCGCCTACAAGCTGCTGCTTGCGGCGGCCTATGCGCGCGGCGCCTTCACGGTGGTTTATCCGGTCGTTCGAGGCGTCAGCCCGCTGGCGACGGTAGTCTTCGCCGGCATCGTCTTTGGCGAGAGTTTTCGCATCGGCCAATGGGGCGGCGTGCTTCTGCTTTCGCTCGCCATCATCGCGCTGGCGGCGGTAAATCTCCGCCGGGTGACGATCGGGCGCAATACATTGACGAAGGCGCTGGTTCTGGCGCTCGTCACCGGGCTTTTCACCGCGCTTTACACAACCTACGACGCTTGGGGCATCAGGCTCGCGGAAAACCCGCTCCACTTCATCATCTGGTTCTTCATAGTCGACGGGATCGTCTTTCCCGTGCTGGCCTTCACGATGTGGCGCCAACGCGCGCCCCGGCCGCCGCTTGGGCCGCTGCTGCGCCGCGGATTCGTCGGGGCGCTGATCGCTTTCGTCAGTTTCGGCTCCGTCATGATGGCCACCCGGCTCGACAAGGTCGGGGAGGCCGCGGCGCTGAGAGAGACATCGGTGCTGTTCGCGGCGGTGATCGGCTGGCTCTTCCTGAAGGAGGAGGTCGGCCCGCTCCGCGCCGGACTGATGGCGCTGATCGCGCTTGGCGCGGTGCTCGTGGAGTTCGGATAGGGAGCGTGACAAATACGCGCCGCCGCGCGCTTTCCGCCGCTTCGGTTTTGCGATATGCCCCGTCCCCATGAGCGCGAGAGAAATCAATCCCTGGCTCCGCATGGCCCTCGAATTCGGGCCGCTGGCGGTGTTCTTCCTTACCTATCGAGCCTATTCAGGCAAGCAGATCGAGCTTTTCGGCTCGACCTACGAAGGCGTGGTGGTCGCCACCATCGCCTTCATCCCGACGATACTCTTCACGCTTGCGGTCTCGTTCGCGCTGACGCGCCACCTGCCGCGGATGGCGATGGTGACCGCGGTGGTCGTGGTGATTTTCGGCGGGCTGACAATCTGGCTGAACGACGCCACGTTCATCAAGATGAAGCCGACCATCGTCGATCTGATCTTTGCGCTGATCCTGGGTTGGGGCCTGATGTTCGGGCGCTCATACCTGAAATACCTGATGGGAGAGCTTTTGCCCCTGACGGATGAGGGCTGGCTGATCTTCACCAAGCGCTGGGCGCTGTTCTTCGTCGCGATGGCGGTGCTGAACGAGATCGCCTGGCGCGGATTCTCCGAAGATTTCTGGGTCAATTTCAAGACCTTCGGCAGCCCGGTCATCACCGTCGCCTTCATGCTGACCCAGGCCGGGCTGCTGAAACGCCACGCGCCGCCCGAGAGTTGAAGCCCGAGAGTTGAGCCCCGGGGTCGGCCGCGCGGCTGGCTGACGGCGGTCCGGCTTTCTCGGCGGCAGCATATACGCGGCGGAGACTTCGCAAGCCTTCGTCACCCGCTCGCCGAGCGAATCTGCAGGCGGGGCGTCGGGCGGGGTTTGCGGCAGGCCCGGCAGCTCGGAACCATCACCGAAAACCGCCTGGATGACTCCGCGCATCTCATCGGCCACGATCACCGCCACGGCCAGGACGCCGAGGCAGGGTCAGATATTACTCTCGATGAACGCGTGGATCACATCCACGGCGCCGCCCCTGGCCCGGCGCGCCCGGCGGCGCCTTCGCGCCTCAGAGCATCGACGGCAGCACCTGATCCGGCGGCCGGTGCCCATCGGCGAAGGTCTTGATGTTGATCAGCACCTTTTCGCCCATCTCCAGCCTGCCTTCCTCGGTGGCCGAGCCCATATGCGGCAGCAGCATCACGTTGGGCTGCGCCATCAGCTTGGGGTTCACCGCCGGCTCATGCTCAAAAACGTCGAGCCCGGCGCCCGCCAGTTCGCCGCGCACCAGCATTCGCGTCAGCGCGTTCTCGTCCACGATCTCACCGCGCGCGGTGTTGACGATATAGGCGGTCGGCTTCAGCAGCTTCAGCCGCCGCGCGTTCAGGAGATGATAGGTCGCGGGCGTATGCGGGCAATTGACGCTGACCACATCCATTCGCGCCAGCATCTGATCGAGGCTGTCCCAATAGGTCGCCTCCAGCCCTGTCTCCAGATCGGGGTGAAGGCGCTTGCGGTTGTGGTAATGGATCTGCATCCCGAAGGCCCGCGCGCGGCGCGCCACCGCCTGGCCGATACGACCCATGCCGAGAATGCCGAGCCGTTTGCCGGTCACCCGCCGGCCCATCAACCCCGTCGGCGACCAGCCGCCCCAGTCGCCAGACTGGATCAGCGCCGCCCCCTCCGCGAGGCGGCGCGGCACCGCGAGGATCAGGGCCATGGTCATGTCGGCGGTGTCTTCGGTCAGCACACCGGGGGTGTTGGTCACCAGAATACCGCGCCGGCGCGCGGTCTCCACATCGATATGATCGAACCCGGCGCCGTAATTGGCGATCAGCTTCAACGACGGGCCAGCCTGCGCGAGCAGCTTCTGGCCGATTTCGTCGGTCACGGTCGGCACCAGAACATCGGCGGCTTTCATCGCCTCACCGAGCGCCGCGGCGTCGAGCGGCGCGTCAGTCTCGTTCAGGGTCACGTCGAACAGCTCGCGCATCCGCGTCTCCACCGGCTCCGGCAGGCGACGAGTGACGAAGACCTTGAGGCGGGACGACGGGCGATCGGTCATTTGGGAGCGCCTTCTGGTTGCGACAAGTTTCGAAAGCCGTGATATGGTAAGCGGCGACACACCACAAGAAACCGATCCGGCGGGTTTGGGACGCAAGCATGATCTCTAGAACAGGCGCGGCGCTGGCGATTACAGCCGTCTTGACGCTTGCGGGCGGCGCGGTCGCGCAGGCGCTGGGGCCGGAGACCAACCTGCCGCTGCCGCGTTTTGTCAGCCTGAAGACCGAAAAGGCGAACATCCGGCGCGGCCCCGGCCTGACCCACAAGGTCGACTGGGTGTTCCTGAAGCGCGGCATGCCGCTGGAGATCGTGGCCGAGCATGGCCACTGGCGGAAGGTCCGCGATGTCGACGGCGCCAGCGGTTGGGTCCATCACGCCATGCTGAGGGGCGAGCGGTCTGCGGTCGTGACCGCGCCGCGGGG
>JBBDTD010000231.1:0-4152 GCA_040904645.1 Paracoccaceae bacterium | reverse complement strand
CGCCAATCGGCCATGATCGCGGCGATCGGCGCGGTCTCTTCCCCCTCAAAGGCGGTGAAACCCGAAGGCCCGAAGCCCGCGATGGTTTCGCCATCGGTCCGCAGCAACGCCGCGTCCACGCCGTCCATCGACGTGCCCGACATCAACCCGAGCGCCCAGATCGCCTGCTCCATGCCCTTTCCTTCCCTGCCCGCGCCGGTATAGAGCAGCACTGAACCCGTCGCCAGCCGAGACAACCCATGATCCATCAGCCCCGCTCAGACTTTCTCGTGACGCTTCGTGCGCGCGGATTCATTCAGGATTGCACCGACATGCAGGGCCTGGACGAAGCGATGCTGAAAGGCGGGCTGCCCGGCTATATCGGCTTCGACTGCACCGCGGCCTCGCTTCATGTCGGCAGTCTCGTGCAGATCATGATGCTGCGCTGGCTGCAAAAGACCGGCGGCAAGCCGGTCACGCTCATGGGCGGCGGAACCACCCGCATCGGCGACCCGTCCGGCAAGGACGAGGCGCGGCAGATGCTGACCGACGCGCAGATCGGCGCGAACATGGACGGCATCCGCAAGGTCTTCGCCAGCTATCTGACGTTCGGCGATGGACCGACCGACGCGATCATGCCGAACAACGCCGATTGGCTCGATCAGCTGAATTATGTCGAGTTCCTGCGCGATTATGGGCGCCATTTCACTATCAACCGCATGTTGACCTTTGATTCCGTGCGCTTGCGGCTGGACCGCGAGCAACCGCTGACCTTCCTCGAATTCAACTACATGCTGCTGCAAGCCTATGATTTCATGGAGATGAATCGGCGCATGGGCGTGCGCCTCCAGATGGGCGGCTCGGACCAATGGGGAAATATCGTCAACGGCGTCGACCTCTCCCGCCGGGTCAGCGGGGCGGAGGTATTCGGGCTGACGACGCCGCTGCTGACCAAGGCGGACGGGACCAAGATGGGCAAGACCGCCGGGGGCGCGGTCTGGCTCAATGAGGACATGCTGCCGAGCTACGATTTCTGGCAATTCTGGCGCAACACCGCCGACGCCGATGTCGGCCGGTTCCTGAAGCTCTTCACCGAACTGCCGCTGGACGAGATCGCGCGGATGGAAGCGCTGGAGGGCGCGGAACTGAACGCCGCGAAAGAGATTCTCGCCAATGAAGTCACGGCGCTCGCGCGCGGGGCGGAGGCGGCGAAGAGCGCCGCCGCCACGGCGGCCGAGACCTTTGGCGCCGGCGGCGCGGGAGCGGATCTGCCCCGCGTCACGCTAACGGCGGCGGAACTGGAGGCCGGCGTCTCCGCGGCGCAGCTTTTCGTGCGCGCCGGGCTCGCCGCCAGCGGCAAGGATGCGAAACGCCTGATCACCGAAGGCGGCGCGCGCATGAATGACGAGCCAGTCACAGACCCGGCGCTCATGCTCGGCGCGGCGGCGTTCGGCCGCGGGCCGATCAAGCTCAGCGCCGGGAAGAAGCGGCACGCGCTGGCGGTGCTTGACTGAGGTCCTCAGCGCTCGTTCGGCGCGCCGGAAAGCGGCTGCGAGACGACCCCGTCGCCATCGACCCTCTCGCCCGCCTCAAACACCCACCGCGTGATGCCTGGGGTCAGCACCGAGAGCGGATTGACGCTGACCTTCGGGCTATCCGCGCCGCCGGTCACACCGAAGGTGAAGGCGAACACCCCCTGCCCGTCACCCCCGGTCAGAACCGAGCCGAGGATTGGAATTTTCCCCAGCGCGCTGTTCAGCTTGTAGAGCGGCGTGAACACACCCTCGAGATCAAGGCTATCCGCCTCAAGATCGTAGTCACCCGAAACCTTGACGCCGATCGACGGCCCTTCGGCCACCGCATCATCCAGCGTGAGCTTGTCGTGGCCATAGGTGAATGGCGCGCGAATCTCGTCGAAGACAATTCCATCGGTGCGCATCGTTTCGCGAAGGTCCGAGAGTGCGGCGCCGTCCAGCATGCCTTCCAGTTTCGCGTCCTTGTGAATCACGATATTGTCGACACGAATATCGCCTGAAAGCCGCAGCGGCGTCCCCTTCGCGATGTCGGCGCGCAACAGCAAATCCCCGCCGGAGCCGTCATCGAAAACCTTGATATCGCGGAGAAACCGGCCCGCGTCATCGACCTGAAGCCGTAGCAATCCACCTTCCGCGTCGCGCCGAAGCGCAGCGGTCACCGGGGCGCCGCCGCCGACGCTGCCCTCCGCTTGCGCGGTCACTTCATCCGCAGCGGTACGGCGCAGAAAACCTTCGACATCGCGAAACGCATATTCTTCTGTCACCTGCAGCCGACCGATCCTTGCGTCGATGCGAAACGGCGCGACTGACGCGCCGCGCTCTTGCGGCGCGCCGGCGCCGTCGGCGATCGCTTCGTCGATCAGATCCTCCAGGCGCGTCAGATCCAGCAGCGGCCCCTCGGCCGTGATCCGCCATGAGCGTTTCTCCCGTTCGGCCGTCAGCGCCAGGTCGACCGCCCCGCGAAACCTGAGACGAGAGAGCGCGACGCGCTCGACCGCGCCGGCCTCGTTGGTGCGGGCCGAGCCGGCGACGATTAGATCGCCAGCGTTCAGATCGAAACTGTCGAGGGTGAGCCAATCCCCCGCCAACATGCCGGCCGCCTTCAACGCGCCCTTCGCGCCCGCCTCCTTCTCCCAGCCGATTTCGGGGATGGCGATCAAGCCTTGAACCAGATCAGCGGTGAGAGAGAACCGCGTTCCATCGGCGCCGGGCGCGAGCTTCGCGATCAGCGGAATGCGTCCCGAAGTAAACCAGTTCTGCTCGATGCCGAATTCCGCCAGCCGCTCCGGCGTCAGATCGCCGACCGCGCTGATCGAGCGCGCCGGAGGGGAGAATCCCTCCCGCCACTCGATCTGCGCCGGGATCCCGGCCGCCACCACAGCGCCCGCCAAAGTGAATTCGGTCGTGCTCGCCGTCAATTTCAGAGCATTTGCGGTCACTTCGCGCTCAAGCCCCGGCGCGACCAGCGCGATGTCGGCAAGGTCCGCCACCGCAGTGGCCGCAACGTCATCAAGAAGAAGGTTCTTGAGCAGGGGAAGATTGATCGTGGCCAGGATTTCAGCCCGCCCCGCGACCTCCCCCAGCGGCACGCCGAGTTTACTGACAAGGTTCAGCGGCGCCTCATCGATCAGGGCCAGGGCGTCTGCGATTTCGCCTCGCGCCACGACGCGCGCCTCCCCCGGCGTGTCGGGATGCTCCAGATCGGCGATGATGAAGGTGGAGCCGGCGAGGTCGATCGCCGCGCGGCCCTCACTGGTGGCTGTCCCGGTGTCGAGCGCCAGAGAGAAGCGCTTCAGATCGACTTGGCCCGAGCCCACGCCGCCGCGGACCGGAGGCATCGGCCGCAGAGGATAGCCGACCGCGTCGCGGAAGCTGAAATCTATTTTCAGTTCCTCCTCGTCGCCGCCGAGCCGGATCGCGGCGTCGGCTTCGGTCACCATGGCCGCCTCCATGTTCGCCAGCATCCAGTCTCGCGCGCCGGGCGCCGCCTGCCGCGGCCAATGCGCCATCAATTCCTCAAGGGAGATGTCCTCGCCGGCGACGATCATCTCCACATGCCAATCGTCGTTTTCGGGCCAGATGCGGCCTGCGCCGTCCAGACGCATGAATTCCCGCTCCAGCCGGAATTCGCCGATTTCGATCAGAAGCGGATCGAGCGTGATCCGGCCCGTCAGACGCGCCGACCGATATGCGAGCGGCGCATCCAGCAGCTCGGCCGCGCTGACTTCGATGTCGGTGAAATCGAGTTGCGCGACAACGTCCTCGGCCCCGCCAGCGGCGTTTCTGCCAACCTGCACGAAACCCGATCCGGTCAGGGACAAGCGCTCCGCCTTCAGCGCGACTTCTGCGATCTGGAATCGCCCCGTCTCCGGCTCGTAGACGAAATCCAGCGCCGCTGACGAGATCGGCTCCACCGCCCCGGCGTCGAGGTCCACCTGCCCGCCAGCGATCGACAGGTTCCCTGAAAGCGCCTTGAGGTCGCCGGCCGGGTCGATGGTCACGTCGATCCGCCCGCCGATCGGCGCGGCAAGCGCCTCCATCCAGTCAAGCGCGCCGATCTGTCCCGCGATATCGGCCGGGGCGGCGTTGTCGAGCTCGGCGGCGACGCGGATGTCGCCATCGGCGGTCCGCCGGCCAC
>JBBDTD010000230.1:0-4270 GCA_040904645.1 Paracoccaceae bacterium | reverse complement strand
GGAGGCCGCGCTCAGCTTCGTCGAGGCGGCCAGCGGCCTGATCGCGCTCGGCGAGCAGCCAGAGTGCGATCACCCGCTCGTGCCGAGGGTAACCGGCGACGTTGGCGCTGCTGGTGCGACCCCGCGCCCGCCGGGCGCGACCGCGCCCGGCGTTTTTCCGTCAGGACCGCAGTTGACCGACTTTCACTTCGCCATCGTGCTCATTCTTTGCGCCGCGGTTCTCCATGCGCTCTGGAATGCGATCATCAAGGGCGCCGCCGACCGAATGGTGACCATGGGGCTCATCAACATCGGTCACGGCGTGCTGGGCGTCGCCATGGTGCTGAGCTTCGCGTCGCCGGTGGCCGCGTCATGGCCGTTCATCGCCGCGAGCACCGGCATTCATTTTTTCTATTATGGTTTTCTGCTTTACGCCTACAAACATGGCGACCTGAGCCAAGTTTACCCGATCGCGCGAGGCGTCGCGCCGCTTCTGGTCACGCTCGGCGCGCTCTTCTTTCTGGGGGAGGCGCTTTCCCCCGGCGGTTGGGTCGGGGTGATGATCGTATCGCTCGGCATTGGCGTGCTGTTTCTGGCGCGCGGCGGCGCAGAGGCGAGCGGCAAGGCGATCATTTTCGCGCTGCTGACGGGCGTCACCATCGCCTCCTATTCGGTCGTCGACGGGGCGGGGGTGCGCGCATCGGAGGCGCCGCTCGGCTATATCGGCTGGCTTTTTGTTTTCGAATGCATGGCCGGGTTCGGCTTTCTCTATCTGCGCCGAAGCCGCCTTCCCACCTTGCCGGCAGGCGTCTGGATCGCCGGGTTGATCGGCGGAATCGTCTCGGCCGTCGCCTATGGCCTGGCGATTTACGCCCAGACGCTCACCTCGCTCGGCACGGTCTCCGCCATCCGTGAATCCAGCGTGGTGATCGCGGCGCTGATCGGCCTGATCTGGTTCGGCGAGCGGCCCTGGAAGATGCGGCTTGTCGCCGCCGCAATCGTCGCGGGTGGCGTCATCCTGCTCGCCGTCGCGCCGCAATAACGGGCGGCGGCTCGCAAGATTGCGGGCGAGGGCCGACCGCCGGCGGTTGAAGCCGGCGGCGCCGCGCAGCCTCAGGCGCCGATTTCGGTGACGAATTTCACCCGCTGATAGGCTTCGAGCCCTTCAACGCCACCCTCGGAGCCGTATCCGCTTTCGTTGACGCCGCCGAAGGGGGTTTCCGGCGTCGAGATGCCGACATTGTTCACGCCGATCATCCCGGCTTCCAGCCCTTCCTGCATCGCACGGGCGGTGCGCCCGCTGCCGGTGAAGACATAGGCCGCGAGGCCGAAGGGCAGCGCGTTTGCGCGGTCCATCACTTCGTCGAGCCCCTTGAAGGGCGTGATCGGGGCGAGTGGGCCGAAAGGCTCCTCGCGCATGATCATCGCGTCTTCGGGCACATCCGACATCACCGTCGGCGCCCAGAAGGAGCCGGTGTTGCCGAGCCGCGCGCCGCCGGTGCGGATCTTCGCGCCGTGGTCGCGCGCGTCAGAGACGAAGCTCTCCATCACGTCAAGCCGCCGGTCGGCGATCAGCGGGCCCATCTGTACGCCCGGCTCCATTCCGTCGCCGACCTTCACCGCCTCCGCACGCTCGACGAAACCTTCGACGAAGCGGGAATAGGCGTCTTCCTGCACATAGAACCGGGTCGGGGAGACGCAGACCTGCCCCGCGTTGCGGAACTTGAACCCGGCCACGGCGTCGAGCGCCTTGTCCACATCGGCGTCGTTGAAGACCACCACGGGCGCATGGCCGCCCAACTCCATCGTGCAACGTTTCAGCGTGTCGGCCGCAAGCTTTTGCAGATGCTTGCCGACCGGAATCGAGCCGGTGAAGGAAAGCTTCCGGCAGACCGGAGACGCGAGGAGGTGGCGCGAGACTTCATCAGGCACGCCGAAGACGACGTTCAGAACGCCTTCGGGCAATCCGGCTTCCTGAAAGGCGGTGGCCAGCGCGACGGCGGTCGCAGGGGTTTCTTCGGATGGCTTGATGATGATCGAATTTCCGGCGCCGATCGCGCCGGAGATCTTCCGGATCACGTTGGTGGAGGGGAAATTCCAGGCGGTGAAGGCGGCGACGGGGCCGATCGGCTCCTTCATCACCATCTGGCGGGCGGCGGGGTTGCGCGACGGCACGATGCGGCCATAGGCGCGTTTGCCTTCTTCGCCATACCAGCGGATCAGGTCGATCGCGAAGCCGATCTCGATCTTGGACTCGCCGACCGGCTTGCCCATCTCCAGCGTCAGGTTATGGGCGATTTCGTCGACATGCGCCTCAAGCCAGCGGGCGGCGCGTTCCATCACCTGCTGACGCTGAAGCGCGGTCTTCGCACGCCAGACCTGAAACCCGGCGGCCGCAGCGTCGAGCGCCATGTCGAGTTCTGCTGGCGAAGCATGACCGCAGCGGCCGATCACAGCGCCGGTTGCGGGGTTGATGATGTCCTGGCCGGGGCCTTCGCCCGTCCGCCATTCGCCGTTGATCAGCAGTTTCGCGTCGCCGTAAGCCATCGATTCATCCCTTTTTTCGATTCGTTTGGCGCGACCCTATCCTTCGCAGGGGAAACCGCAAATGCAGCGCGCCCGCGCCCGCGCCCTCATCCGGCGTCTTGCAGCGGGCAGAAACGAAAACGCCCGCGCCTTGAAGGCGCGGGCGGCGATTTTCGCATCTTGGGTCTGGCTCAGGCCAGTGCGGCTTTCGCCTGATCGACGATCGTGTTGAACGCCGCAGGCTCATGCACCGCCAGATCGGCGAGGACCTTGCGGTCCACCTCGATCCCGGCGACGGCGAGTCCGTTGATGAACCGCGAATAGGTCAGGCTTTCGTCATGCGCGCGGACGGCGGCGTTGATCCGCTGGATCCAGAGCGCGCGGAAGTTGCGCTTGCGGACCTTACGGTCGCGCGTCGCGTATTCCTGCGCCTTGTCCACCGCCTGCTTGGCGACGCGGATGACGTTCTTGCGGCGGCCGTAATAACCGGCTGCCGCCTTGCGGATCTTGGCGTGGCGGGCGTGCGTTGTGACGCCGCGTTTTACTCGTGACATATCTCAGCGCTCCCGGTCAGCCGTAGGGCATGAATTTCTTGACGATCTTCGCATCGGGCTCCGACAGAATCGTCGTTCCCCGCGCGTTGCGGATGAATTTCGTCGTCCGCTTGATCATCCCGTGACGTTTGCCCGCCTGCTGGCCGCGGACAAGACCGCTGGCCGTGAGTTTGAAGCGCTTTTTCACGCTCGATTTAGTCTTCATCTTGGGCATTTCGGTCTCCTCTCATATGAAGAGTGTTCAGGGACCGCTCGGCAGCCCTTTGGCCGGCGATCCCGCTCAGAGCGCGGGGATATAGGGGAAAGCGGCGGTGTGCGCAAGGCCGACGGCTCAGCCGCGCCGCGCCTCATATGGGCGGAGCCGCTCGATGAAGGCTTCGTCGGGCGGCGTGGTGATCCGGACGGCGCGCCGCCCGTCGGAGACGCCGAGAACGCCGGCGGCGATCTCGCTTCCCCCTGTCACGCCCGCGGGCTTGTCGATCCGGAGGCTGACCTCCATCCGCTCCCCTTCGGGCAATGGAATGACGGAGCCGGAACGAAGCTCGCCGATATCCGAGACCGTCAATGTCATCTGGTAGAGGACGCCGACAAGGCGGAATTCGGCCGTTTGCGCCGCCGCGAGCATCGTTGATGTCCAAAGCTCTCCGGGCGCGGCGAATTGACTGATCAACGGGCGCGACGCCGCAGCCTTTTCCGCCGCACGGTAGATATCAAGCGCGCCGAGCGGCAGAACGATGACGAGGGAATGCGCCGGGCCGCCATCGCAAAAACCGATCTCGATATTGAAGCCAAGCGTGTCCACCGTATCCGGGGCCTCGGCCAGCGAGGTGGCCTTGCGAGCGAAACGCGCGAAGCGAAGCGCCACGCCCCCCTCCGGCCGCGGCCCCGAGATCACCGCGCGCTCGAAGCAGTCGACCACGTCCCGCGCGAAACTCTCGATCAGCGCCTCATCGATCGCGGTCGGCATCCTGTCCTCCGCGATCGCTCCGGTTTGCGCGCCCGCGCCGGTCATCGCCGCCACCGCCCGCTGTATGAACGGCGCGGAAAGCGTGAGAACGGCGCCGAGCCGGCCGTCCGGCGTCTCGGCCACGCCATAGATCGCGGGCGCGCCTGCCGTCTCCAGCGCTTCCGACAATTTGGCGAGCCGGCCGCCGGTCACCGTCACCGCAGCCGGCCCCCGGAACAAACCGAGGAGCCGTTCCTCCATCAGG
>JBBDTD010000229.1:0-4394 GCA_040904645.1 Paracoccaceae bacterium | reverse complement strand
GAACGCCCTATCTCCGCCGGGTGGGGGAGGGGCGCGCCGCCGCGGGGCGCGGCTGGGTCGGCCTCGCGCGGCGGGAGGCTTACGCGGTCGAGGACGTGAACCTGACCCCGCTCGCCCCCGGCTGGCTGATGCTGATATTGGCGGCGGGCTTCATGGTCGCCGCCTGGCGGATCGAAGGGCGCTGAACAGCTTCAGGAATAGGCGAAGACAAGCAGCACCGCGCCAAGCGCCAGCCGGTAGATCACGAAGACGGTCATCGACCAGTTCTGAAGCATGCGCATGAAGACGGCGATCGCCGCCAGCGCCGCCAGAAACGACAGGAGCGCCGCGAGCGCGGCGTCGGCCGTCAACGCGGAATCGCCTGATTGCGCGATCTCGCCGCCGATCAGCGTAGCGGCCGCGATGATGACCGGGATCGACATCAGCATCGAAAGCCGCGCGGCGTCGACCCGCATGTAGCCGAGCGCCCGCGCCGCCGTCATGGTGACGCCGGAGCGGCTCATCCCCGGCGCCAGCGCGAAGATCTGCGACAGCCCCATCCAAATCGCATCGCGAAGCCGCCAGTCCGCCGCCGCTTTCTCGGTCCGCCCGAAACGATCGGCGAGCCAGAGCAACCCGGCGCCGATCAGCGTCGCCCAGCCGATCACCGCGAGGGAGCGAAGCGCCTCCGAGAGGTGCAGGAGCGAAATGACGCCGCCGGCGATGACCGCCGGAATGGTGGCGACGATCAGCAGGAAGGCGAGTGAGCCTTCCGGGCTTTTAATATCGCCGCGCAGGAGCCGAAACCCGCCGCGTATCGCGGTGGCCACATCGGCGCGGAAATAGATCATCACGGCCGCCAGTGTGCCGACATGCACCGCCACATCCAGCTTGAGCCCCTGATCGGGGGCGCCGGTCAAAAGCGGGTAGAGCGCCAGGTGCCCCGAGGAGGACACGGGCAGGAATTCCGTCACCCCCTGAATGAGGGCGAGGATGACGAGATGCAGCAACGGCATGGAGGTCCCGGATTTACGTGAGCGATGTGATTCGTGGTATTGACGAGCGTAGGCTCGTGGACAGGCCTTGCGAAAGAAGGCAAATAGGTCAGAGAGACTGCCATAAATATCTAAAAAAAAACGATAAAACTTCCTCGTAGAGTAAAAAACTGTCCAATAGGTCAGTAAGGGTGACTTTTAATTTTGACGACCTCACGATAACAACCCGTGCGGCGAACGGTCGGCAAGGGAGGAAGCCAATGCCCCAGAGAATGCTGAAATTCGTCGATGTCGAGCGCGAGACGCCGGAGAAGCGTGGCCCCCAAACCCGCCGCGCGGATTTCCACGAAATCTACCAGCAATTCGCGGCGGAAAAAGCCGCCGAGCAGGCCGCGCGTTGTTCGCAATGCGGCGTGCCCTTCTGCCAGTCGCATTGCCCGCTGCACAACAACATCCCCGATTGGCTGAAGCTGACCGCCGAGGGGCGGTTGCAGGAGGCTTACGAGACCGCGCAGGCGACGAACACCTTCCCCGAGATTTGCGGCCGGATCTGCCCGCAGGACCGGCTTTGCGAAGGCAATTGTGTGATCGAGCAATCCGGCCACGGCACCGTCACCATCGGCGCGATCGAGAAATACCTGACCGACATGGCCTTCGAAGAAGGTTGGGTCGCACCGATCCGCCCGGCGGCGGAGCGCGCGGAAAGCGTCGGGATCATTGGCGCAGGGCCGGGCGGGCTCGCGGCGGCGGACCGGCTGCGGCGCATGGGATTTCAGATCACGATCTATGATCGGTATGACCGGGCAGGGGGGTTGCTGACCTACGGCATCCCCGGCTTCAAGCTTGAAAAGCCGATTGTGATGCAGCGCAACGATCAACTGGCCGAGGCCGGGGTCGAGTTCGTTTTGAACTGCAATGTCGGCGTCGATATCGGCTTTGACGAGATCCGCGCCCGCCACGACGCGGTGCTGATCGCCACGGGCGTCTACAAGACCCGCGACATTGGCGGGCCGGGCGCCGGCCTTTCAGGTATCGTGCAGGCGCTGGATTACCTCACCGCCTCCAACCGCAAGAGCTTCGGCGACGCTGTTCCGGAATTCGACAGCGGCGCGCTCGACGCATCCGGCAAGCATGTGGTCGTCATCGGGGGTGGCGACACCGCGATGGACTGTGTCCGGACCGCGGTGCGCCAAGGCGCGAAATCGGTCAAATGCCTCTATCGGCGCGACCGGGCCAACATGCCCGGCTCGATGCGTGAAGTCGCCAACGCCGAAGAGGAGGGCGTCGAATTTGTCTGGCAGACGGCGCCCAAGGGCTTCACCGGCGACGCGGCCGTAGCGGGCGTGCGGATCATCCGCATTCGGCTCGGCGCGCCGGACGCGACCGGGCGTCAGGCCCCGGAGGAGATCCAAGGCTCGGAAGAAACCCTGAACGCCGGTCTGGTGATCAAGGCGCTCGGCTTCGAGCCGGAGGATCTGCCCCGTCTCTGGGGCGTTGAGGGGCTTGAGGTCACGCGTTGGGGCACGATCAAGGCGGAATTCCGCACCCACCGCGCGGCGCTCGCTGGCGTTTACGCGGTTGGCGATATCGTGCGCGGCGCTTCGCTCGTCGTCTGGGCGATCCGCGATGGGCGCGAGGCGGCGGACGCCATCGCGGATGAGATCGACGCCGCCGCCGCAATGGCGGCGGAATAGACATGCTCTGCCGCCACATCCTGACACCGGCGGGGGCTATGGCGTCTGGGCGCCAATCCTGGCGCAATGATTGGGAGTGACGCCATGCCGATGACCGGAAAATGCCTCTGCGGAGCCGTCCGTTACGAGATCCAGAAGGATGAGCAGGAGGTCAGCGCCTGCCATTGCCGCATGTGCCAGGCCTGGTCCGGCGGGGTTTTCTTCGGCATTCAGGCCGCAAAAGACGAGGTGACGCTGGAGGGCGCGGAGAACCTGACGCTCTTTCGTTCCTCCGATTGGGCGGAGCGTGGGTTCTGCAAGACCTGCGGCTCCTCCCTGTTCTACCGCGTCACCGCGCCGGGACCGATGCAGGGCGAGTTGCATATCGGCGCCGGCACGCTTGACGACTGGAATACGCTGACGCTGTCCAGCGAGATATTCATCGACCGCAAGCCTGCCGCCTACGCCTTCGCAGGCGAGCGGCCCAGAAAGACCGCCGCCGAAATTTTCGCGATGTTCGCGTCGCCGGAGTGAAACGATGCGAGTGATGGGACGGACATGATGATCGGGCGATGCCTTTGCGGCGCCGTGCAAATCGCGCTGACGGACCATTCCGCCGGGATTTCGGCCTGCCATTGCGAAATGTGCCGGCGCTGGAGCGGTGGGGCGATGATGGGTTTCGACGCGCCGGCGAAGGCGATGAGCGTGAGCGGCCCGGTGCGCCGCTTCGCCTCTTCTTCCTTCGCCGAGCGCGCCTGGTGCGACGAATGCGGCTCGCATCTCTGGTTCCGTGGGACTGCTGATGGGCCTGAGCGGGAGGTCTATGAACTCGCTCCGGGACTGTTCGACGGGGCGAAGGATCTGCCGCTCACCCGTGAGGTCTACGCCGACCGCGCGTTTCGCGCCTGCCGCTTCACCGGCGATCACGCCCGCATCAGCCGGGCGGAATATGAAGCAGAACATCCGTTTCTGAACGAGGGAGACGCGACATGACACTCGATGCGAACTGGGCCGAAGCCCACGAAGCCGCCCGCGTGAGGCTGGAGGCGACAGGCATGTACCGCGAGGAGGATGAACATTCCTCCTGCGGGGTCGGGCTCGTGGTCGCGATCGACGGCAAGCCGCGCCGGCAGGTGGTGGCGAACGGCATCGCGGCGCTGAGCGCGATCTGGCATCGCGGCGCCGTTGATGCGGACGGCAAGACCGGCGACGGCGCCGGCATCCATGTGCAGATCCCCAAGGCGTTCTTCGCCGACCAGATCCGGCGCACCGGCCATGAGCCGGAGGCGGGCGAATCCATCGCCATCGGCATGATCTTCCTGCCCCGCACAGATTTCACCGCGCAGGAGATGTGCCGCACGATCATGGAGGCCGAGGTTCTGCGCATGGGCCATTACATCTATGGCTGGCGGCAGGTGCCGGTGGATATCTCCTGCCTTGGCGAAAAGGCCAACTCGACCCGGCCCGAGATCGAGCAGATCATCATCGCCAACCGGCGCGGCCTCGACGAGGAGACCTTCGAGCGGGAACTTTACGTCATCCGCCGCCGGGCGGAAAAGGCGGCCGCCGCGGCGCAGATCTCGGGGTTTTACGTCTGCTCGCTTTCCTGCCGCTCGGTGATCTACAAGGGCATGATGCTGGCCGAGGAAGTCGCGGTCTTCTATCCCGACCTGATGGACGATCGGTTCGAAAGCGCCTTCGCCATTTACCACCAGCGCTATTCCACCAACACCTTCCCGCAATGGTG
>JBBDTD010000228.1:0-25897 GCA_040904645.1 Paracoccaceae bacterium | reverse complement strand
GGCGACGAAGGCCACCGCGATCTTGCGAGAGACATAGGCTTCGCCAAGAAAGAGCGGCGTGGTGTCGATGAAGGCCGGCAGGCTGCGCGGGTCTCCGCCCCAGATCAGTTCGGTGAAGCCGACGAGGATCGAGCCGAGCCCGACCGTGACCATGAAGACCGAGATCGGGCTCTCGCCGAGCATCGGGCGGATCAGCCCGCGCTCCACCACGGCGCCCAGAATCCCGCCGCCGACAATGGCGAGAGGCAGCGCCACCCACGCCGGCAACCCCGCGCCCGCCGCGAAGGTGAAGAAGAGATAGCCGCCGAGCATCAGCACCTCGCCCACGGCGAGGTTCACCACGCGCGTCGCCTTGTAGATCAGAACGAAGGCCAGCGCCGTCAATGACAAAAGCGCGCCGGAGCCAAGCCCCGCCAGCGAAACTTCGATGAAAAAGAGCAGTTCTGCGTTCATCCGCGCGCCCCCTCCGAAAGCCGGCGCATGAGGGCCGCCGGATCGCCGCTGCCGAGATAGGCTTCGGCGACATGCGGATCGGCCTGCACTTTCGACGGCGGACCCGAGGCGATGACCTCGCCGAAATTCAACACGGTCACATGATCGGAGATGTCCATGACCAGCCCCATATCATGCTCGACCATCAGTATCGTGACGCCCCATTCCTCCTTCACGTCGAGGATGAAGCGGGCCATGTCCTCGGTCTCTTCGCGGTTCATGCCCGCGACCGGCTCGTCGAGCAGAAGGATGCGCGGGCGCATGGCGAGCGCGCGGGCGAGTTCGACCCGCTTTTGCAGCCCATAGGGAAGGACGGAGACAGGCATGTTGCGGATATGGTCGATCTCGAGGAAATCGATGATCCGCTCCTCGACCTCACGGCGAAGCTCGGCTTCCTCCCGCGCGGCGGGGCCGGAATAGAAGAACGCCTGCAGGAGGTTCGTTTTCATATGCGCGTGGCGGCCGAGCTTGATGTTGTCCAGCACGGTCATGCCGCGAAAGAGCGCGATGTTCTGGAAGGACCGCGCGAGCCCGAGCGCGGCGCGCTTCGGTGGGCGAAGGGCGGAGATATCCTCGCCGTCAAGCAGCACTCGCCCCGTCGAGGGCCGGTAAAAGCCCGAAATGCAATTGAACACGGAGGTCTTGCCGGCGCCATTCGGCCCGATGAGAGCGGTGATGGAGCTCGGCTCGGCCGAGAAGGAAACGCCGTTGAGCGCGCGCAGCCCGCCGAAGGTGAGCGTCATGTTCTCGACCGCCAGCGCCGCGGCGGCCGGAGGTTTTTCCACCAGCCGGGTCATCGGGCGCCGCGTCCAGCCGCAATCAACGCCACCGCACTCCTCCCCGCAGAGCCTTGTTCGCCGCTCCGTCGAAATCTGAAGTTACTTCGCAGTAACCAGAATAGGCAACAGGCAAATCCGTGGCCCGGTCACGCGCGGGGCGCAAGCCCCGAGACGAGCATCTCCACCATGCCATCCGCGATCGCTTCGGGCGCCATGCCGCCATCCGGGCGATACCAGTGCGCGATCCAGTTGAGCGCCCCCGCGACCGCGAAGGCGGTCAGCCGCGGATCGACGGGCCGGACCGAGCCGTCCGCGACGCTCGCCACGATTACATTCTGCAGGAGCTGGTTGATCTCGCGCTTGAGCGCCCGAAAATGCAGACGCGACGCGCTTGAGAGCTGATCGTCCGTGGTGCGGCTAACGCAGATGCCGAAATTCCGCGTCTTCACGAGCGCATATTCATGGATCAACGTCTTCAGCCGCTCCAGCCCAGACGAACTTCCCGTGGAAGCTGACTCCACCGCGCGGCGGATATGCTCGAGGCCCAAGCGCACGCATTCGAACAGAATTTCGTCCTTGCTTGCGAAGTAATGATAGATTGTGGGTTTGGTCACCTGCAACGCGCCCGCCACGTCGTCGAGCGACGTGGACTGAAAACCTTTTTCGTTGAAGAGCCGGACCGCCGCGTCCAGCACGGCTTGTCGCTTCAACTCCCGATCCCGGCTCCCGCTCGTACGCGTCGCCCAAGGCGAATTGATCACGGGTTCAACCATTTGCGCCGCCCATACTCATCCCAACCGCAGCTTTTCTATACCCATGAGTAACCAACGACAAGCTGAACCGAACTCCATCGCCGGCCGCGCATGTCGAGCCACCCCAACACTGCACGCGATGAAAAGATTGAGTTGCGCTCGCACCACGCCGCGCCGCGCCGCGCGGCTCGCCAGCCCCCGGCGTTCGCCCATTTCCCCGAGAGCAGGAATACCTCCCCGTTCCTCCACTGGCGCTCTCGCGTATCCGGGTGAGTGCGCTGCTTGACTATGCTGCGAAAATGGAACGACTATCCATAGCTGCGCGCGGCGTTGGCGGCGCCTGAAAGCAACGCCTTTCGCCGATGCGGACACATGCCACTTGGGTTGCGAGGCCATGTCCCCACAAGAAATCCTTCGCGGTGTCACCAACTGACGCGCGCAGTTTGCGCCACGAGAAGGATGCTGAGTTTGAACGCCCCCACCCGAAAATCGCCGAGCTTTCCGTTGCAGCAAAGCCTCGGCTACCTGATCCGATCCACGCATCAACACTTTCAAAGCCTGCTGGCGGCCAGGATCGAACCACATGGCATAACCTTGGGCATGTGGTATTTTCTGCGAGTGCTCTGGGAAGAAGATGGATTGAGCCAACGCGAACTTTCCAACCGCGTCGGCACGATGGAGCCGACAACCTTCGAAGCCATCCGGGCCATGGAAGCCAAGGGGCTGGTTCGGCGCGAACGCGACCCAGAAGACGCGCGCAAGCGGTTGGTGTTTCTCTCCACGGAAGGAAAGTCGCTGGAAGCCCGGCTTCTGCCATTGGCTCAGGCTCTGGTGAGTGAAGCCGCAGCCGACCTGAGCGAAACTGAACAGGATGCTTTGCGGGGGTTGCTCCAGAAGCTGCGTGGACGCCTGATCGCCACGCGGAACCCGACGACATCGTGAGTGCCGCAAGACAAGCGCACGTCCCCTCAAGCGAATTCACATCTGGAGTGCGCCATGGGTGGCGCTCGGGCTTGGGCTTGAACTCCTGACCCGTTCGAAACCCTGTCCCGCAAGCACCGCTCAGGCCGCATGCGGATCGCAGCCATTTCCCGCAGCGGGTCAAATGTTTTCGCGCGTCGCTCCCACCGGCCGGACCGGAGCCAGAAATGGCAAGGCCCCGGTTCGCCACCACCAGACGCCGCCGGCGGCGGCGATCAGCACCACCGGCAAGGAAAGCACCGGGTAGGGGCAGACGGCAGCCGCCGCGAAAGCCAGCGCCGGGATCCGCAGCAGCCAGCGCATTTCGGATTCCAGAACATGCGCCAGAAGGAAAACGGCCACGAGCCCCCCCGCCACGGCAAGCGCGATCATTGGCAAGCCACCCATTGCGAGGAACGCAGGGTTCCAGACAAAGACGAACGGCAGCAGGAAACCGGTCGCGGCGAGCTTGACCGCCGTGACGGCGATTTTCATCGCATCCTCGTCCGCGATCGCCGCCGCCGCGAAGGCCGCCACCGCGATTGGCGGCGTCAGAGCCGACAGCAACGCGAAATAGAGCAAGAACATGTTGGCCGAAAGGGCGTCGAGCTCCGCCGCGGCGAACGCCGGCCCCACCAGAACCGCTGCGAGAATATAGGCGCTCGGCGTCGGCATCCCCAGCCCCAGGATGATCGTGATCAGCGCGCCAAGCATGAGCAGGGGCAGATCGCCCGAGTCGGCGACAAGGCTCACCAGACCGCTCGCCTTCATCGACAGCCCCGTCATCGTCAGCCCGCCGATCACCAGACCCGCCGCGGCGCAAGCGCCGGCCACCGGCAACATCCGCATTGTCGTCTCCCCGATCGCCCGCATCAGGGCCAGTGGCCCCATCCGGGTCTGCGGCTTCAGTAACGAGGCGGCCAGCAGCGCGGCCGAGCCGAAGACGGCGACATAGGTCGGCGTATAGCCAACAAGCAGCGCGGCCGTGATCACCACCAGCGGCAGGACGAAGACCCAGCCGGCTTTCAGGGTTTCCAGAACCGGATCGGTGACATCGACGCCCCGCATGCCGCGACGAACGGCGCGCAAATGCACCTGGATGTAGATGCCGAGATAATAGAGGATCGCGGGGATCAGCGCCGCCACGACCACGGTGCGATAATCGATGCCCGTGTATTCAGCCAGAATGAAAGCGGCCGACCCCATGACCGGCGGCATCGCCGCCCCGCCGGTGGAAGCCGCGACTTCAACTGCGCCGGCGAAGCGCGCTGAATAGCCCAGGCGCTTCATGACCGGGATCGTCACGGAACCGGTCGTCGCCACGTCCGATGTCGGGCTGCCGGAGATCATGCCGTACATTCCGGACGAAATGATCGCGATCTTGGCCGGCCCGCCAGGCGACTTGCCGGTCAGCGCCGCGGCGAGCCGGAACATGAATTCCGCACCGCCCGCCTTGCTGAGCAACGAGCCGAACAGGACAAACAGAAACACATAGCTCGCGGCCACCTGGATCGGCACGCCGAAGACGCCGTCGGTAGTGTACATCAGCGTATCGATGAACGAGCTGAAATCGATATATCCGTGGCCGAGTGGCGGCGGGATGAGATGCCCCCACAGATTATACCCCAGGAACAGCAGCACGACGAAAGTAAGGCCAAGGCCCGTGGTGCGGCGTGTCGCTTCGAGCGTCAGAAACAGCAGCAACGCCCCGAAAAAGAGTTGCCCGCCCGAAAGCGGATAGAGAAGCGTGATATGCGAGGCGAGCGAGTCGCGTATGATGAAGAAGTAGACCCCGCAGGCGGTGGACGCCGCCGACAGGCTCCAGTCGATCAGCCCCGGCCGATCACTGGCCTCATTGCTTCCTCCGACGGCGAGGAACAACAGCGTGTAGATGCCGCTGACGAACAGGATGCCGACCAGAAGCGCGTCAGGCAGGGCGTAGATGTTCGCGTAAACCACCCATACCGCGAAAGCCGCGGATATGACGGAAAAGATGTCGCCGGAGACGCCGCCGAATGAACGGCGGCGTCCTGTCCCGAGAAACCGGGTTATCACTTTATCAGGCCGGCTTCGCGATAGGCCTTGAGCGCGCCGGGGTGATGGGGCGCCGCAGTCTCGCGGGTCATCAGATCAGTGCTCAACGCCTTCATCGCCGGGTGAACGGACCGAATGGCGTCGATATTGTCGATCATCGCCTTGGTCAGGGTGTAGGCCTGCTCGTCAGACATGTCTGCGCTGACGATCAGCACCGCGCCAAGCGCCAGCGTCTGGATGTCTTCGGGCTGATTTTCATAGGTGTTCGCAGGGATCGTGAACGCGGCGATAGAGAAGTCTTCGCCGACCGAATTGCGCACGTCTTCGGGCACGTCGATCAGGCGCATGTCGAGGGCGTTCTCGATCTGCCGGATCGAGCTGTGGCCGACGAACACACCGTTCGCGAAGACATCGACGCGACCGTTGGTTATCAGATCCGCCTGCTCCTTCGACCCCGCCCGGATGACCGACCCGCCCCAGCTTTCGATATTTTCCGGGCTGGCCCCAGCCGCATTCAGCATCGCCGCCGCCAGCTCGCCGGTGATATTGCCCGCCCTGTTGATAGTGATGCTGACAGGCGTCTTGTTGGCGGCGATGTCCGACAGGGATCTGATGTTGTTTTCTTCCGCCCAGGCGTTCGAGGCGATGAACTGCATTGGCGCCCAGTCATAGAGATACCCGATGGTGCGCAGGTTTTCGATCGGCGCCTTGAACGGCTCGCCGCCGGCGACCGCTATCTTGAGCTCGGCGTCGTGAATCAGTCCCAGCTCGGCGCGCGCGGTGCTGACCAGCATCGCGTTGGCGAAACCGCCGCCCGAGGTCTGATAAGTGACCGAGGAGCCTTCTTCACCGGCCTTGAGCGCCGATTCGAGGCCCGCGCCCAGCAGGGTCCAGAGGCCGCCGGGGCTGGCGCCCGCCAAGGTGACGTTCATCTGTTCAGCGTGGCTCGGCAAGCTCATCGCCAGCACCGAGGCCGCCGCGAGCGTCGTCAGTCTCTTAAGTGTATTGGCCATTATGGTTTCCTCCCTTGGCGCCATGATCAACTGTCATGGTTTGAGTCGCGATTGGCGCGAAGCATTCGGCCAATGCGCAGTCCGGTCGGGCCGCGCCATGCGACGCCGTGCCGAATTTCGAATGTAGCGACGCGAGCCATCAATGGCGGGCTCCCGTTTCGATCAGTTGTTTCAGAAACCGTTCCGCGCTCAAAACTTCGCGCAGGGGCAGATCGCTCTGCGCAGCGTCGAGCTCGACATCGTAGCGCAGGCTTTCGCCATCCCAGAGCCACCAGTAGACGATCTCGCCGCGCTTATCGCGGATCGGCATGCGGAAGGTCGGAAACGCCTGATCGGCCGTCGGGATCTCGGCGTGGTCCACGACCTCCGCCGTTACGCCAAGCCGTGAAAGCGCACTGCTGAGCGGGATCATGGCGGTAAAGGCCGCCTGCTTCGCGGCGAGTGCGCAAAGATCGACCGGGCGCATGTTGAACAGCCCCGGCAAAGCCTTGACCACGGGCGGGTAGCTGGAGTGAAGATGGGTGACCAGCACATAGGCCAAGCCGCCGCCTGTCTGGATTTCGACAATGTCGCCGGGTGCGAGAGTCGCCATTCCCGCATCTCCTAGAGGCTGTAGGCTTCGATAGTGGAAGGGTGAAACAGCTCATCGATCCGGACGCGCCGGGGCGAAAGACCCTGCGCGTGGTGGTAGTCGAGAAACTTGTCGAGGACGTGGACGTTCGGAGCGAGCCCATAGCTCCAGGGGTCCGGCCCCATCAGGCGATGCGCCCGGTTCAACGTATCCTCGACAAAAGGCATCGTGACCTTCGTCGCCGAAGTGTCCGCCAGCGCCGCTTCGGCGAGGCGCTTGGCCTCTGTGAACCCTTTCAGCAAGGCGCCGGGCAGCCAGGGATGGGCTTCAGCCAGGCCGCGGCGCAGGCCGAGGACATGCATGATCGGGAAAATACGCGTGGACCGGAAGTAATCCTCCGCGGCGCCGATCGAATCCCGCCAGAGGCGCCCGACATGGGGATGGCCTTCGTCGAAACAGCGGGGCCAGCGCGGGCCGATGAAGCCGTCGATCTCCCCCGCGGCCAGCATGCCGTTCAGGGTGGCCCCTTCGGGCGCGGCCTGCATGCGGATCTCTGCGGGCAGGTCGATCTTTATCTTTTCGGGACGCCCCGGCGTATCCATGCCGCCGCGAACCCATTCGATGTCTGAGCTTCCGACGCCGAAATGCTCTTCGAGGATGCCGCGCGCCCAGACATTCGCGGAGAGCTGATATTCCGCCACGCCGATGCGGCGCCCCTTCAAATCCGCAGGCGCGTCGATGCCCCGATCGGTGCGGATATAGACTGATGTGTGGCGGAACGCCCGGCTAAGGAACACCGGGATCGCGACATAGTGCGCGTCGCCCCGCGCGACGGAGATCGAATAGGATGAGAGCGACAGTTCGCTGACGTCGAAGGCCTGGTGGCGGAAGGCTCGAAAGAACATTTCCTCCGGGCTCAGCAACATCGGCGTCGGTGAGACGCCATCGATGCGGACCCGGCCATCGACCAGGGCGCGGGTTCGGTCGTAATCTCCCATGGCGAGGGACAATTGCAGGGTGCTCATGCGGCGCCTCTCATTGAAGTGGCGGCGATCTGCCGTTTGAGATCGATCGGTTGGCCGGAACGGGCGGCCGCAAGGATGGCGTGGCAGACTTCGAGGCTGG
The DNA here is from genome assembly GCA_040904645.1 of Paracoccaceae bacterium. GTDB lineage: Bacteria > Pseudomonadota > Alphaproteobacteria > Rhodobacterales > Rhodobacteraceae > Pikeienuella. The sequence continues at coordinate 18,171 of JBBDTD010000228.1, read as the reverse complement.
CGAGCCCCCATTCCCCGGTCTGCGTCGGCTCCCTCACGCCGCGAACCGCCGCGACCAAAGCGTCGAGAACGCCCTTTCGCGGGCGGTCGCGGTCCGGGGCGGTGCGGATTTCGCGCGCTGAGTCGCCGAATATCTCGACGCCATCCGGGGTCAGCCGCAGATCGGCGCGGTCGCACAATGCGATCACCGGGCCGAAATGCTCATGATGCGTGGCGGCCTGCGGCTCGGCTCCGCCGCCATAGGTGCGCGCGTTCTTCAGTTGCGCCTCATTCTCGCGCGGAATGCGATCGAGAGCGCGGCGGGCGGCGCCATAGGCGCTCAAAGGCTTGTCGCCGCCCAGCTCCCCGACATCACCCATCCATATGTCGCTGTCGAAATGGGCGTAGCCGGAATAGGTCATCGTCGCGAAGGCGCCGCTCTCGAACCCCATCAACGCGGAAAAGGCGCCTTCGGTGGGCCGCTCAGCGTCCCAGCCTCCGGTCATGGCCATCACCCGTGTCGCCTTGCCGCCGGCAAGCAGGCGCACGACATCGACCTGATGCACGGCCTGGCTGAACATGACGCCGCCGCCGCTCTCGGTGCGGAGCTCTTCGGGGCGGCGGGGCCGGTAGAGAAAATCCGTGTAGTTCAGCGCCTGAACCATGCGCAGCCGCCCGAACTCGCCGCTTTCGATGATCTCACTCGCCAGCGCGACGGGTCCGTCAAAGCTGTGACTTGGCCCGACGATCAGGTGGACGCCGGCCGAACGCGCCGCGTCCACCATCCGCGCGCCATCTTCCAGCCTGACGGCCAGCGGCTTGTCGACGAGGACATGCTTGCCGGCCCGCACCGCCGCCAGGACATGCTCCGCATGCATTTCATGAGGCGTGGCGACATAGATCGCCTCGACCTCCGGATCGGCGCAGAGCGCCTCGATATCGCGATAGGCGCGGGCGGCAAATTCCGCCCCGCCGAATTCCGCCTCGAAGGCGGCGCGGCTTTCCGCGCGCGGGGCGGCCGCGGCGACCAGTTTGATGCGCGGATCGGCGCGAAAGGCGGGAAGCATCAGCACGAAGGCCCGCCCAAGCCCGGCGACGCCCAGGCGGACCGGTTCAGAGGTCAAGAACCAGCCCCCCGGATTTGGCGCGCGACACGCAGATCATGATATGGTCGGATTTCTCATCATCCATCAAGACCATGTCGCGATGGTCAACCTCCCCCGCCAGCAGCTTGCATTTGCAGGTGCCGCAAGTGCCGCTTTCACATGAGCTGACAGTCTGGAGCCCCGCATCGCGAAGCGCCTCGAGGATCGATCGGTCCTCCGGCACCCTGACCGAGCGCCCTGATCTCGTGAGCTCGACATCGAAAGCGGCATCCTCGGCGCGAACCACTTCCACAGGTTTGAAATCCTCGAAATTTACCCACCCCTCCGGCCAATGACCGGAGATCGCCTGGATCTCCTCCATCAGCGGCTTCGGCCCGCAGCAATAGACACGAAGCTTCTGCGGCTCTTCAAAGTGGTCCCAGAAATCATAGACGCGATCCGGGTCGCCTTCGTCGTGATGAACGGCCAGGCGGTCGCCGAAGGCCGCAATCATATCGTCCAGATACGCCGCATCCCCGGCGCCGCGCGCGCAATAGATGATCCGGAACGACTTGCCTTGGCGCTCCAGCTCGTTGGCCATGGCGTAGATCGGCGTCACGCCGATGCCGCCGGCGATCAGCAGGTATTCCGGCGCTTCGCCCAGCCCGAAGCTGTTTTCCGGCGCGCTGATCGACAGCTCCGCCCCCGGAGTCGCGGCCTCATGCATCGATATGGAGCCGCCGCGCGATTGCGGCTCGCGCTTGACGGCTATCGTGTAGCTCTCGGGCTCGGTGCCGTCATTGATGAGGGAATAGCGGCGCATCGCCCCCGAAGGGGTCTTCACCGTGACATGCGCGCCGGCCGTGAAGCCGGGGAGCGTGGCGCCGCCGACCGGTTCGAGAATGAATTCGCGCACCTGCGGCGTCAGCTCACGCCGCGCGGCGACCTTCACCGTGAACATGTCGAATTGTGGTTCCATCGCCTCCCGGCTCACCAACTGAAGCGCCTTGCATTTGCTTAGGACCCTAAGTAATTACTGTCAACTGGCTACTTGATCCAGATCAAGGGCGGGCTGGCTCGAACACCTGGAGAGACCCATGCTGACGCGGGAAGAGAACGATCTGCTCACACGTGTGACCGGCGATGCGCCGATGGCCAGACTGATGCGCCAGCACTGGACCCCGGTATGCCTGATCGAGGAGGTGGCCGAAACGGACTGCAAGCCCCTGCGCGTGGAAGCGCTCGGCGCCAGCTATGTCGCCTTTCGCGACACCAAGGGCCGGCTGGGACTGCTGGACGAGCTCTGCCCGCACCGGAAGGCTTCGCTCGTCTACGGGCGCAACGAGGATTGCGGCCTTCGCTGCCTCTACCATGGCTGGAAGATGGACGTGGACGGCAATGTGGTCGCCATGTCGTCCGAGCCTGAGGGCAGCCCGCTGAAGGACAAGGTCAAGGCGCGCGCCTATCCGGTGAAGGAGTGGGGCGGCTTCGTCTGGGCCTGGCTTGGCGACCTGGAGGAGGTTCCGGAATTCACCCCGCCCGCCTTCGCGCCCCGCGAAGATACGCCGATCGCCATTCTGAAAATCCGTGTTCCCGCAAACTGGGCGCAGATCCACGAAGGCCAGATCGACAGCGCGCATTCCTCCTCGCTGCACTCGTCAGACATGAAGCCTGCCCGGGTGGAGGGCGCCGCCGCCGACGACAAGGCCTGGTACCGCCCTTCGACGGACAAGTCCCCGCGAATGCAGACCCAGACGACCAGCTACGGATTTCACTACGCGGCGATCCGCAAGCCGATCAAGAACGCCGCATCGCACAACTATCTGCGGATCACCGAATTCGTGGCCCCTTATTATTCGTTGATTCCGCCCAACAACAACTACAACGTCGCCAGCGTGATCGTCCCGATCAACGACGCCGAAACAGCTTTCTATTTCATTGCATGGGGCGATCGCGCGACCCCGACCACCGAAGAATGGCGGCGGTTCAATCACGTCGTTCCCGGCGAAGATCTCGATCACATGTGGCGTAGCAAACGCACGCTCGAGAATGATTTCCTTCAGGATCGTCAGGCGATGAAGGACGGCAACTTCACCGGCGTGCCCGGCATACCGAACCAGGATATCATCATGTGGGTGAGCATGGGGCCCTGCGTCGATCGCAGCACCGATGTGCTCGGGGCGTCAGACTTGGCGATCGTGGAGTTCCGCCGCCTGATGGTCGACTCCGCGCAAAAGGTGGCGGAAGGGGGCAAGGCTATCGGCGCCGAGCCCCCGCACATTCCGCAAGCCTCAATCGCATCGCATGAGGGCGTCTATCCCAAGACCGTCGATTGGCGAACGCTGGTCGCGATCAAAGCCGCAGACGCAGCCGAGTGATGCGCCGCCCCCTGTCCGGTCAGCGCATGTCGAGGCTGGCGATGTGATCGGAGAGGCCGAGGCGAGCGGCGATTTCGGCGATGCCGTCGACCACCGGGCCGGGCACGGGCAGCCCATGCGCGCGGCGATGGGCGAGGCGTTCGCGCTCGGGCTCTCCGGGGGTGCGGACGCGGTCGACGCCGGCCTCGGGCGGCAGTTCGCGCACATAAGCGACATAATCCGCCACCTCGCGAGCGAAGCCGCCAAGATCGTCCAGCGCGGCGGGGCGCACGAAGATGGAGAGCATTCCGTTGCCGAATGGATGGTCCGTGGGGCCGTTGGTCCCGTTGCCGGTCAGGGCGCCGGCCAGCAACTCGCACGCCAGCGCGAGACCGGAGCCCTTGTGCTCACCCATCGTTCGCAGCGCGCCCGCGCCGCCGCGGGGGTCGGGCACCTCGCTGTCCAGCGTATCGCCATAGAGCGCGCGCGGATCGCTGCTGCGCCGCCCGTCGCCGTCGATCAGCGCGTCGGCGGGCAGGGGTTTGCCGCCCCGCCCCGCGACCAGCGCCTTGCCCTCGGCGACAGAAGACGTCGCGAAGTCGAGGATGAAATCGTCGCCCTCGCCATGCGGCACGCCGATGGTCACCGGCGCGGTGGAGATCGCGCGCCCCGCCGAGCCGAACGGCGCCACCAGTCTTGAGCCGGCCACATTGACGAAATGGATGCTGATGAGCCCGGCGGCGCAGGCCTGTTCGGCGTAGGCGCCGATACGCCCCACATGGCCCGCGCGGCGCATGGCGACCAGCGCAAGCCCATGCGTCTTCGCCCGCGCGACGCCAATCTCGGTGGCTTCGACCGCCAGCCGCTGGCCCATGCCGCCTTGACCATCCAGATGCACGAGGGGGCCGGTGTCGGAGATCACGCGCAGTTCCCGGTTCGCGTTGATTTGTCCTGTGCCGAGCCAGTGATGATAGCGCGCGAGGCGAATGACGCCGTGGCTGTCATGGCCGCGCATGGAAGCATCCACCAGATGATCGGCGACTATGCGCGCTTCCGGCGCGGCGCAACCGTCGATCTCCAGAATCGCGGCCAGCAGGTTGGCCAGCGGCTCAGGGTTCAACAAACGTTCGCTCATCACGCAGCCTTTCCAATCGCGGCGCCGTCGCGCGCCAGGAGATGGTTCGCAACGCGCGCGCCATTAGGCAAGGCCGGAAGCGCGCGCGGCGAACGTGGACAGACGGGAGAACAACTCCCCTCACGCTCACGGCCGCCACAGCCCCGGATCGGTTCGCACCGCGCGGGACGCGAATATTCCGGGGCGCATCCCGAGGCGCTTGAGAAGGTTGTTGAGGGAATTCGTTCGGCTTCTCGCCAAAGCTCAAGGCGCAATTCAGCAATGATCGCGCGGGCCTGAGAGCAATTGGCCATAGCCAGCGATCGGCGTCGTCACCCGCGCCAGGCTGAGGCATCGCCAAAGACTGGCCTGGTTGGCGGATATGACCGGCCGACCCAGCCTCGCTTCCAGAGCGTCAAGGATCCCCACACATCGCAGGCCGGTCCCGACGATCAGTACGCCATCAGCGGTTGTCGGGCAATTCGCGGCGATCTGCTCGAACAACAGGTCGGCCCTCTGTTGGACGTGCATGAAGTTCTTGTAGAGATCCTCGGGTCGGACATTATCCCACCGGCGCTCCGGCGCATGCCTGAAGGGCTGGGGTTCCAGAAATCCGCGCGCCGCGAAATAATCGATTCCGGCGCGCATGCCCTCCTCGCGGAACCAGGGCGGGAACACGATGAAGGGGCGCGCGACGCCGCAGCGCCGCAGCGCGCGTTCGCAGTCCAGCCCACTCGTCGTGACGGCGGTTGTTTCATGAAGGAGCGGCTTCAGGCGCGCGATCACCGCTTCGTCCCAGCCCGGCCCGCCAGCGACGCTGCTGGAAGAATGCGCGATCGCCGCGGCGGACAACCGCATGGACTTGAACTGCGCCGCGCCTCGTTCCAGATCGGGCGCGAGGTCAACGCCGCTGCGATCGGCCCGCCATTGCGCCCATGGCGTCGGCGCCGTTACGCGAGCCACGTGGATCGAGACGCCGGCCGGCGCCATCGCCCACCATTCCGCCTCGGGCACGACCTCGCTTCCGACGACGAATGCGCCAAGCCGCGCGAGGCCGCCCCAGTTGTCATTCTCCACGGGATCGCCCGGTCAGCCGCTTGGCGCCCGGCAGACGCCTGCCCGGCGGGTCTCGGCGGGCTCGGGTCATGGGCGCGCCCTCTCATCCGCGAAACCCAGGAAACGGGCGACTTCCGGCGCCGTGCGCCGGCGCGAGACGACCGCGTTTGCGGCGAAAGCGTCGTCAGGCCATCCGAGCGCGACGCAGGTCAGGATCACCTGGTCTTCGGGGATCTCGGCGACGCTCCGCACGACCGGACTTTGCATGATCCCTTGTCCGTTGATAACGGCGCCGAGGCCCTTGCTCCATGCCGCCAGCACCAGCCCGTAGGCCATGGCGCCCGTGTCGAAGTGAGCGATCGTATTGGTGAGGAGCGCCCGGTCGAAACAGACGACAATTGATACCGGCGCGTCGAACTGCCGAAATCCCCGCATGACCCAATCCTGGCGGCGCTCCTTGTCATGGCGTTCGATTCCCATGGCTTCGAACAATTGCACGGCGATCTCGATCTGGCGGGTTCGGTGCTCGCCGGCATAAGCGCCATAATCCTCAATCTCGCGGCTGGGCGTCACGCCGGCGAGCATCCGCTCGGTGTTTCCCTGCCGGACCCGTTCAAGCGGTTCTCCGGTCAGGACATGGAGATGCCAGGGCTGCGTGTTCATCGACGACGGCGCGCGGGTCGCGAGCGAGATGATCTCCTCCAGCAGGTCCTTCGGGACCGGCTTGTCCAGAAATTTTCTGATGGAGCGGCGCTGCATGATCGCGTTTTCGAGTTCCACGGCTGATCCAGTTCTTTGAAATGTCGTCGTTCGCCGGCGAACCTGACCCAATGGACGCGATATTTCCAGACATTATCGTGCAGCGTTCAAGCCGCCGCTCAGCATCGGATCGCGCTGAAAAGGGCGCTGCTTCATGGCGGCTCGTCAAGCAATTGGCCCCCCTGCCCCATGCGATCAGTCCGCCAGCATTCGCCCTGGCTCGTGGGTTCCGACCGCCGCGCCCTTGTCGGCCGGATCAGACCCCCGGCTCCTCGGGGCAAAGCACCGGGCTCTGGTCGCGGCGCATCAGCCAGAGCCGGGTCGTGGGCGGCCCCTCCTCATCGGCGCTTTCGGCGTAGACGCCCTCCGCGCCTTCAGGAAACAACAGCCAGCAGGAAATGCCGATATCGTAGAGAAAGCAGATCCGATCCTGATCCTCGGCCCATAGCCCCTGGCGGCACCGCCCGCCGGTAGGCGCCCAGACCGTACGTCCATCGGGGAAATATTGCTCCGAGCCGAAATACTCCCCGCTTTCGTTGCGAAAATGCAGGGTCCAGCCTTCGGAGAACGCGCGGAACTCCGCCCCGGTCATCGGCTCCGCCGCCATGGCGGGGGCGGCGAGCAGGGCCGCGAGCAGCGCGCCCCGGATCACTCTTCCTCCGCCAGGAATTTTTCCGCCTCCAGCGCCGCCATGCAGCCCATGCCGGCGGAAGTCACCGCCTGACGATAGATGTAGTCGGTGACGTCGCCCGCCGCGAAGACGCCCGGGATCGCGGTCGCGGTGGAGTCCGGCTTCGTGACCACATAGCCGCCCATATGCGTTTCGAGCTGATCCTTCACCAGCTCCGAGGATGGCGCATGGCCGATGGCGATGAACACGCCGGCGCAGGGAATCACCCGTTCTTCCCCGGTCTTGAGGTTGCGCACCCGCGCGCCCTCGACGCCGAGCGGGTCTTCCGCGCCGATCACCTCTTCGAGCGCGGTGTCCCAGACCATTTCGATCTTCGGATTGTTCATCAGGCGATGCTCGAGGATCTTCTCCGCCCGGAGGCTGTCGCGCCGGTGGACCAGCGTCACCTTGTCGGCGAAACGGGTGAGGAAAAGCGCCTCCTCCACCGCCGTGTTGCCGCCGCCGATCACCACCACCTCCCGGCCCCGATAGAAAAAGCCGTCACAGGTGGCGCAGGCGGAAACGCCGAAACCCTTGAACTTCTCCTCCGACGGCAGGCCCAGCCATTTCGCCTGCGCACCGGTGGCGAGAATCACCGCCTCCGCCGCATAGACGGCGCCCGAATCGCCCGTGGCGATGAACGGGCGCCTGGAGAGGTCGAGGCTCATGATGATGTCGGAGATCACCTCCGCCCCCATCGCCTTCGCGTGCTCCTCCATCCTGACCATCAGATCAGGGCCCTGAATCTCCGTGAAGCCGGGGTAATTCTCCACGTCGGTGGTGATGGTCAGTTGCCCGCCGGGCTGGATGCCCTGCACCAGCACCGGCTCCAGCATCGCGCGCGCAGCATAAACGGCGGCGGTGTATCCGGCCGGGCCGGAACCGATGATCAGGAGCTTCATCGCGCGGGTTTCTGGCATCTGGACTTGTCCTTGCGTGCGGCCTTGGGGTGCGGCCTCGGGGGGCGATCATCTGGCGACCCTACTTAGTCGCCCCGCCCGGCCTCGCCAAGCGCGGGGCGCGCGTTTCCGAGTTTTACCCCGAGGCGCAATTTTATTGCGTAATTCACGGCGATTGGATAACTGATCTGCGATCATGAGTGCGGGGCTGAACCCGCGTGCGGGGATGGAATGGCGGCGGGCAAAATCGACGCGATAGACAGGAAGATACTGGCGGAGCTGCAGGCGGACGGGCGCATGACCAATGTCGAGCTTTCAAAACGGCTCGGCATTTCGGCGCCGCCCTGCCTGCGCCGCGTCCGGACGCTGGAAGAGGAGGGCCTGATCGAGGGCTATCACGCCCGCGTCAACGCCAGCGCGCTCGGCTTCGAGGTAACGGTCTTCGCCATGGTCGGGCTCTCCAGCCAGGCGGAGACGGACCTGCGCGCATTCGAAGACCGCGCCCGCGCGTGGCCGCTGGTGCGTGAGTGCCACATGCTGAACGGAGAAATCGACTTTCTCCTGAAATGCGTGGCGCCTGATCTTTCGACCTTCCAGTCATTCCTGACCGGCCAACTGACGGCGGCGGCGAATGTCGCCAGCGTGAAGACCTCGCTGGTGATCCGCGCCGCCAAGACCGAGCCGGGCGTGCCTTTCGACATCATGGAGGAACGCGCGACGGCCGAGAGATGATCCCGGCCGCCCTGTTCAGCCGCCCGGCCGCGCGAGCGGCGCCGGCGGCCCTGGGTTTCTTGCGGCCGCTTTCTCCGGAATTTCGACCGGCGCGGCGGCGATCATCGGCGGCGCACCCGCCGACTTTTCATCCACTTCGGAGCCAGGCCGCGCGGCAGGCGAAGGCACCCGGTCGATCCGCCCCATCGCGGCGGCGGCCGCGAAGGCCGCGCCGAGATCATCCGGGTCGGTCAGCCGCGCCGCAGTCTGAAAGGCGATCCGCTCCGCGTCATAGGCGGTGAATGTGGCGGGCGAGCCGGGCCGCACAGTGGCGGCGACGCCGCCCAGCGCCGCCTCTCGCTCATCGCGGAGCCGCCAGTCCACTTCGATCACGCCGCCGCGCACGGTCACGAACGGCCGGATGCTGAAAACCCGTCCGGCGCCCAGCACGCGGGCGGCGTCCACATGGCCGGAGAATCGCCGCGCCAGCGCCCCGGCGAGCAGGTTCGAGACATGCGCCGACGCGCCGACCGCCGCCTCGATGAACAAGCCCACATCCGGCGCGACAAGCACCGCGAACGCCTGATGGCCGGCCTGGAGCGCCGCCGGCGCCGTCATCGGGTCGGCCTTTTCGCGCAGCATCTCACCATCCCAGAAGGTGATGCGCCCGTCAGCGGCGGCGGCGCCCGCGACGAACACCAGCGCGAGCGCGGCCCGCCTCATCGGACCGCGAGCTCCAGCGGCAGCGCTGACATCGGCTCCGCCCCGGCTTCAGTCACGAGCGAGGTCCGGCCCAAACTCATCGCCGCGCCACTTTCACTGTCCATCAGGATCATGTGGAGAAAGAAAACCATGCCCGGCGCCATCACTTCCTCCGCCCCCTCGTAGAACATGAAGGGCTCCATCCACGATGGCGAGAACCGCGCGCCGAGCGCGTAACCGCAGGCGTTGAGCCGCGCCGCGCCAAATCCCGCCGCGTCCAGCGCGCGCGCATGGGCGTCAAAGACCTCGCCCATCGGGCGGCCGGGCTTCAACGCCGCCTCGCAGGCCAGTAGCGCGTCCTTCGCCGCCGCGTGCATGGAGAGATGCTCCGGGCGCGGCGCGCCGATCACCACGGTCCGCATCAGGGCCGCGTGATAGCGCCGCCAGACCCCGGCCCATTCCAGCGTCAACTGGTCCTCGGCGTCAAGCCGCCGGCGCCCGGTCTGATAACGGCAAAGCAACGCGTGGTCGCCCGAACCGATAATGAATTCATTGCCGGCGTAATCGCCGCCGGCCGCGAACACGCCGCCCTGCATCGCCGCGAGGATCGCCGCCTCCTCCGCCCCCGGGCCGATCAGGTCGAGCGCGCCGAGATAGCAGGCGTCGCCAATCTCCGCCGCCTTGCGGCAAAACGCGATCTCCGCCGGGGATTTCACCAGCCTGAGCCGCGCGATCAGGTCAGACGCCTCCACAAGGCCGGGCAGCCGCGCCGCCAGAGCCGCGCCCCAGCGCGCGGTCAGCCCGTGGGTGTCCGTCTCAACCCCGATCCGCGCGCCGCCGAGACCGCGTGCGGCCAGAAGGCAGGCAAGATCGGCCGTCGGATCGGCGCCGGCTTCGTCCTTCCAGACCTGGATGTCGGTCAGGGTGGAGGTCAGCTCCGCCTGACGCAGATCGGCGGAGCGGGTCAGCAACGCCTCCCCCATATGGTCGATGACGAGGCACTGGAAGAAGCAATAGCCGAAGGTGTCGTACCCCGTGGCCCAGTACTGGCTTTCGGGCGAAAAGATCAGCATCGCCTCCAGCCCGCGCCGGGCCATCTCAGCGCGAAGCCCGGCGCGGCGGGCTTCAAACTCCGCTGGCGTGAAATGCAGCATCTCAGCGCGCCGGCAACGCGATGGCGCCAACCAGCCGGCCGTAATCGCCCTCGCCCCGCTGCCTGGCGCGGCGATAGGAATAAAAGCGCGCCTCGTCGGAACAGGTGCAATGGCCGGTCCATTCCGCCGTCACACCAGCGGCGCGAAGTCGGGAGAGGAGGTAGGAAGGCAGATCGAACTGCATCCGGTCCCCTTCGCCGCCAGCGAAGAAGCGGGCGTTTTCCGGGTCATCCGACTCGAATCTCTCGAAGAATTCCGGCCCGACCTCATAAGCCCGCTGGCTGATGGTCGGGCCAATCGCCGCGCGGATCGCTTCGCGCCGGGCGCCAAGCGCGATCATCGCCCCGATCGCCGCGTCGGTCACGCCGTCCAGCGCGCCGCGCCAGCCGGCATGGGCGGCCCCGATCACCCCGGCCTCCCTGTCCTCGAAAAGGACCGGGGCGCAATCGGCGGAAAGCGCCCCGAGCGCCAGGCCGGGGGCCGCCGTGACCATCGCATCGGCGCGGGGCGGCGCGCCGTCGAAGGGCGCGCTCACCGTCACCACGTCGGCGGAATGGACCTGATGCACGGTCAAAAGCGCGCCCGCCCCCAGATGCGCCGCGACTTCGGCCCGGTTTCGCGTCACCGCCGCCGGGTCGTCATCTGACCCCGCGCCGCAGTTGAGCCCGGCGTAGATTCCGCCCGAAGCCCCGCCGATGCGGGTGAAGAAACCATGCGGCGCGGCGAGGCCGTCTGCGAGGATCGGAACGAGGCTCATCTTCTCTCCGTCTTCCCGCCGGGCGAAAAGCCCGGCGGCTTCGGCGCGCCCGGCGCGAAAAGCGCCAGCGCCTTGAAGAGCGTTCCCATTCCGGCCGGGCCGGTCAAGCGCTGAAGCGCCGCGGCCACCGTTTCCGCCTGATCCGGGCGAGCGCGCGCCAGCGCCTCCGCACGCGCGCCGATCCCGAGCCGGGCCAGCCATTCGCCCTGCCCGATCAGCGCCGAGGCCCGCGCGCCCGCGCCCGCGCCCGCCGCCGCGAGCGCTTCGAAATCGACATGCGCGGTCAGGTCCGCCTCTCCCGGCGCCTCCAGCGGGTCGGCGAAGGCGTGGCGGCGCACCGCCTGCACCGTGTCGGCGCCCGACGGCGGCGTTTCGCCATAGCCATAATCGACGATCAGCGCCGCGCCGCCATCGCGGGCGAGCCGGGCGCCGATTTCGGCGGCGATGGCGTTTCCGGCCGGGTTCACCTCCCGCACCGCGCCGAGCGGCGCGCGCCCGAGCGGCAGGGGCGCGGCGTGGAGGCCGGACGCCAGCCGCCCGTCTTCGAGGCCGACCATCCGCTCCGCCCAGCCCGACGCGGTCATCAGGTATTGGCGCACCGGCAGCGCGTCGAAAAATTCGTTGGCGATCAGGAAGAGCGGGCCAGGCGGGATTTCCGCCAGCCGCGCTACATGCCGGGCCTGCGGCGCCAACCGCGCCTGCGCGGCGCGCAGCGGGCCGGATATCTCCACCAGCCACAGATCAGCCGCGCCATGAAACCCCGGAACCGCGCCCGCCGCGCGCCACGCGTCGGCCACCAGCCGCCCCCGCCCCGGCCCCAGCTCCACCAGCCGGAAGGGCGACGGGCGGCCCTGGTCGATCCAGGCCTGCGCGAGCGCGAGGCCGATCATCTCTCCGAACATCTGGCTGATTTCGGGCGCGGTGGTGAAATCTCCGGCCGCGCCAAGCGGATCGCGCGTCGGATAATAGCCATGCTCCGGGTGCCCGAGACAGAGCGCCATGTAATCGTGCAGGCTGATCGGTCCCGAGGCCGCGATCTGGCGACGGATGATCGCCTCCAGCGGAGTCGACGCGTCGCTCATGCGCGCCGCGCGGCGGCCCAGAACCCGAGGCCGATCAGGATCATCGGGAGGGAAAGCGCCTGCCCCATGGTCAGCCCCCATTCGGCGCCAAGGCGGAACGCGTGCCCCGCCGGGTTGTCGGGGCTGAAGAACTGCGCGTCAGGCTCACGGAAGAGCTCGACAAAGGCGCGGGCTGCGCCATAGCCGATAAAGAACAAGCCGGTCAGCATTCCCGGCCGCCGCAACCATCCGCGCCGCAGCGCGAGGAAGAGCATCAGCGCCAGCAGCAGAAGCCCTTCGAGCCCGGCCTCGTAGAGCTGGCTCGGGTGGCGCGGCAGATCGCCGGCGCCGGGAAAGACCATGCCCCATGGCGCGTCGGTCGCCCGGCCCCAAAGTTCCCCGTTGATGAAATTCGCGGACCGGCCGAGGAAAAGGCCAACCGGCGTCGCCACCGCCACCCCGTCCGCGACCTGCAAAAGCGGCGCCTTGTGGACCCGGCAGAACACCGCGATCGCGAGGATCACGCCCAGAAACCCGCCGTGGAAAGACATGCCCCCCGCCCAGACCTGAAGGATCTCCGCCGGATGGGAAAGATAATAGCCCGGCTGATAGAACAGCACGAAGCCGAGCCGCCCGCCCAGGATCACCCCCGCCACCATCCAGGTCAGCAACGCCTCCGCCTGTTCGCCGCTGAGCGGCGCGGCGGCGCGCGGCCAAAGCGCAGGGCGTGCGATCAGACGGCGAAAGATCCAGAGCCCGATCAAAAGGCCGCCGAGATAGGCCAGCGCATACCAGCGGATGGGCAGGGACAGGCCGAAAAGCTCAAACGTCACCAGAACCGGGTCGATATCGGGATATGGGATGACGAACGGCATGGGCGGCCTCTCCTCGCGCCCGCTCCGGCAGGCGGGCCAAGGGCGGGTTCTGCGGCGCGACCGGGGCGAGGTCAAGCGCCTTGCCCCAGTCCGCCGCCGCCGCCATATAGTCGTCGACAGACAACAAGGAGCGCGCGATGCAGGGCCGCAACCGCATATTGGACGACATCTCCCAGTTGATGACCAACGCCGCCGGCGTCGCCCAGGGCGTCAAGGACGAGGCCGAGACGGCCTTTCGCCAGCGGCTCGAACGCCTGCTGCGCGATATGGACCTCGTCAACCGTGAGGAGTTTGAGGCCGTGCGCGCCATGGCCCAGAAAGCCCGCGAGGAGAACGAGGCGCTTTCCGCCCGCGTCGCCGCGCTCGAAGCGCGGCTGGAGGCGCGGCCGGAGCGTTGAAGACCCGCAAACGCGCCACTCCGCTCTCCGGCGTTCCGCCACGCGATATCGGGCGCACGGGCGACGACAGCCCGGCGGGTTCTCTCTGGGTTTTCGTATGGCGCATGACCGGGCGCGGCCAGTCGGCGGCCATCGCGCTCAGCCTCACCGGCACGCTGCTGGCCCTCGCCCCGATCGAGTTGCAGAGGCGGATGATCGACGATGCGATCAACGGCGGCGACGCGCAGCTGCTGCTTACGCTTGGGCTGATCTATCTCGCGGCGATCATTCTGCATCAGGCGGCCAAGCTCGCGCTCGGGCTCCTGCAGAACTGGCTTAGCGAGAGCGCGATCGCCTATATCCGCGCACATCTCTGGGACCTTCGCGGCGCCGAGGCCCCACGCAACGGCGAGGGGCGTGATATCGTCTCGGTCATGACGACGGAGGTGGAGGCGCTCGGCGGTTTCGCCGGCGGCGCGCCCAGCCTCGCCATCGCCAATGTCGCCATGCTGGTCGGCGCGCTCGGCTACATGTTCTGGGTGGAGCCGCTCGTGGCGGCGGCCGGGCTGGCGCTGCTGGCGCCGCAGGCCGCGCTGGCGCCGCTGATGCAACGTCGGCTCAACCGATTGATCGCCATACGCCTGCGCATGATGCGCCGCTTCACGACAGCGCTCGGGCGCGAGACCCCGCCGGGAAAGGCGGAATTGCGTCTTCGCGCCCATCGCCTCTATGACAGCCGGATCATCTTCGTGATCTGGAAACAGTCGATGAAGGCGATGCTCAACCTCCTGAACGCGGCCGCGCCGCTCGCGGTGATCGGGGTCGGCGGCTGGATGGTGATCAACGGCGGCGCCACGCTCGGCGTGGTCGTCGCCTTTGTCGGCGGGTTCTCGCGGCTGGGCGACCCGGTTCGCCAGCTGATCTCCTTCTACCGCGAGGCGGCGGAGGCGAAGGTGCGCCACGACATGGTGGCTTCCTGGATGACGAAACCGGAAGAACCGCGTTAGGGGCGAGAATTCGCTGGACGCGCCGGATTCCGTGCTGCACCATATTTCGTAGGTCGCGGGGCCTTCATCCACGACCGATTGGCATCCCACCTAGCCCTAGCGGGGCGGGCAACCCTGCTGGGGCGCCACAGAAGGGAGCGCGAGGCATGAACGCCGTCGAGCACGACCTCTTTACCGAAGACCTTCACCCCATCGACATCGTGGAGACGCTCGCGGAGCGCAGAGACTGGGAATTCGACCGCGTCGGCGAGGATCAGATCGCCATGGCGATCGAGGGCGCATGGCGCACCTATTCGCTGACCCTGGCCTGGAGCAGCCATGACGAGACGCTGCGCCTGATCTGCACCTTCGAGATGGACCCGCCGGCGGAGCGCCGGGCCGAGCTTGCGCTGCTGCTCGACAAGGCGAACGACCTGATCTGGTCCGGCTGCTTCAACCTCTGGGACGAGCAGAAGCTGATGGTGTTTCGCTACGGGCTGACGCTGGCCGGCGGCGCGACGGCGACGGCGGCGCAGATCGACTCGATGCTGCGCGGCGCGGTCATGGCGGCGGAGCGCTTCTACCCCGCGTTCCAACTCGTCGCCTGGGGCGACGACAGCGCCGAGGCCGCGCTCTCCATTGCGTTATCGGAGTCTGTCGGCCGTGCGTGATCTAAAAATGGTGCAATGCAACATAAGCCTTGAAATTAATGGTGCAGTGCACAATATCAGTTCGGTGCACGGCGACGAGCGCCGTTAAGATCACCCACAAGGAGAATCAGGATGTTCAAGTCAGGCGCCAACCCGTTCGATCCCTCGAAATTCGCCGAAATGTTCGGCTCGGTGGACATGAAGAAATTCTTCGACCCGTCCGCGATGGGTGGATTCGACCAGAGCGCGCTGTTCGCCGCGCAGAAAAAGAACATGGACGCGCTCGTCTCGGCGCAGAAAGCCGCCGCCGCTGGCTATCAAGACCTCTTCGAGAAGCAGGTTTCGATCTTTCAGGAAACCATGAAAACCGCGCAGGCGCAGATCGCCGACCTGACCAAATCCGAGCCCGGCGCCGAATCCGCCTCAAAGCAGGCGGAGCTGACATCGAAGGCTTTCGAGAAGGCCGTCGCCAACGCGCAGGAGCTGGCCGAAGCCGCACATCGCGCCAATTCCGAGGCCTATGACATAGTTCGCGCCCGCATCGAGTCGAGCGTCAAGGAAATCACGGCTAACCTCCGCTGATTATCCGGCGCGGCCCCTTTCCGGGCCGCGCCGCCGCCCCGATGGTGCGCTGCGGCGCGAAGGGGGCGAGCATGGGCAAGATAGATTTTGAAGATTTCCTGAAGGTCGACGTCCGGGTCGGCGTCGTTCTGCGCGCCGAAATCTTTCCCGAAGCGCGGAAGCCGGCGATCAAGCTCTGGATAGATTTCGGCCCGGAAATCGGTGAGCGCAAAAGCTCCGCCCAGATCACCCGCCACTATACGCCCGAAGAACTCGTCGGCCGACAGGTGCTGGCTGTGGTGAATTTCCCGCCGCGCCAGATCGGCCCGTTCATGAGCGAGGTGCTGGTGCTCGGCCTGCCGGATAGCGACGGCGAGGTGGTTCTGATCGGTCCCGGCCACGCCGTTCCGATCGGCGGCCGGTTACACTAAATCACCCTGCCAAAACGGAAAAGACCGGCCCACCCCTCCACGCGCGCGCCGGTCCTCCCTCTCTTGGCGCCCCGAAGGACCCTCGAGACCGTTACACGACAGATACGCGACGCAGTCGTGCGAGCAGCGACCCGTAAGCATGGGCGCGGCTCTGATTTACTCACTCATCGGCGCACACAGGACGACAAGAGGCGTCCATACCTCAACGTCTGGTAGTAAACGCCACGCGAGGCAAGAGTTTTCTTGATATATGCCGCCACGACTCCCGACCCGGCGGCGCAGGAGCGCCTCGCCCGTGGGTCTTGACGCTGAGCCCGGACCCCGCGACTCTCCGCGCCGAACCGGAGGCGGCGATGAACGAAGACGGACCTGGGCGCGAGATCGAGAAGCTGATCGGCCTGATGGCGAAGCTGCCGGGCCTTGGGCCGCGTTCGGCGCGCCGCGCGGTGCTTCAGATGGTGAAAAAGCGCGATATCATGCTGCTGCCGCTCGCCCGCGCTCTGGCGGCGGTGGCGGAATCGGCTCGGGTCTGCGTCGAATGTGGCAATATCGACACGGCCGACATCTGCTCGATCTGCGCCGACCAGCGCCGCGATCCCGCGATGCTCTGCGTGGTGGAGGATGTAGCGGATATCTGGGCGATGGAGCGGGCTTCGGTGTTTCGCGGCCGTTATCATGTCCTCGGCGGGGTGCTCTCCGCGCTCGACGGCGTCACGCCGGAGACTTTGCGCGTTCCCCGCCTCGTCGCCCGCGCCAGCGCGCCGGAAGTCCGCGAAGTGGTGCTGGCCCTCGGCGCGACCATCGACGGGCAGACGACGGCGCATTACATCGCCGATCAGCTTGCGGCGGCCGAAGTCGAGGTGACCTCGCTGGCGCAGGGCGTCCCGGTGGGGGGGGAGTTGGACTATCTCGACGATGGCACGATTTCGGCGGCGATGCGGGCGCGTCGCGCGCTCTGATCGCCCTGACCTGAACGCAGAGGGCCTTCAGTCCGCCTCCATCCATTCCGCCGAGCGCATCTCCGCCAGCCGCGAAGCCGTGCGCTCGAACTCGAACGCGCCCTTGCCCTCAGGGTAGAGAGCCTCCGGCTCCGCCGCAGCCGAGCAGATCAGCCGCGTATTCGCCTCGTAAAGCGCGTCGATCAGGGTGACGAAGCGCTTGGCTTCGTTCGCGTTGGCGACGCCGAGGCGCGGCACATGATCCAGCATCAGCGTGCGCACCGCCGCGGCGATGGCGAGGTAATCCCCCGCGCCGAGGGGCTTGGCGCAAAGATCGGCGAAGCTGGCCCGCCCGACGCCGGAATGAAAGCGCGGGATCGTCACCTTGCGGCCCGTGACTTCAAGCGACAGCGGCTCGCCGCCATGGCCGCCGGTCAGGTCGTCCCAGGTCGCGTTCATCGCAGAATCGGCGTCCGCGCCGAGGGGCGCATGGTAAACTTCGCGCCCGCGCATCCGCGACTGGCGATAATCGGTCGGGCTTTCGAGCAGGTGAAGGTCGAGCTTGTCCTTCAGCATGGCGATGAACGGCAGGAATATCTGGCGGTTCAGCCCGTCCTTGTAGAGATCGTCCGGCGGACGGTTCGAAGTGGTGACGATCACCGTGCCGCGCTTGAACAGCTTCTCGAAAAGCCGGCCGACAATCATCGCGTCGGTGATGTCGGTGATCTGCATCTCATCGAAACAAAGCAGGACTGCGTCGCGCGCGATCCCCTTCGCCACGGTCTTGATCGGGTCGTCATCACCGGCCTGGCGGGCCTTGTGGATGGCGCGATGCGCCTCCTGCATGAAGGCGTGAAAATGCACGCGGCGCTTACTGGCGACCGGCGCGGCGTCGAAGAAAAGGTCCATCAGCATCGACTTGCCACGACCGACGCCGCCATAGATGTAAAGCCCGTTCAGGTCGGCGTCTTTCTTCGCCGCTTCCCGACCCCAGCCGAAAAAGCCGCGCGCGACGCGCTTGCCCTTGCCCGGATCGTAATCCTTGAGTCG
>JBBDTD010000227.1:0-4408 GCA_040904645.1 Paracoccaceae bacterium | reverse complement strand
GCCCCTCATGCTGTTCAGCCTCGCCCTTGAGGGGGGCCATTGCCAGGTGTAGCTGGCGAGCGGGCGCTTCGCCGTGAACATCCTCATCCCGGATCAGCGGCCCCTGTCCGACCGGTTTTCCATGCCGCGCGACAACCGTTTTGAAGGCATTGACTATAGCATCGGCGAAAATGGCAGCCCGGTTTTCCGGGAAAGCCTCGCGGTTTTCGAATGCGAGACCTACGCCGTGCATGAGGCCGGGGATCATGCCGTTTTCATCTGTCGCGTGACCCATGTCCATTTGGGGGAAGAGGACGGCGCGTTGCTGTTCCACAAGGGGCAATATCACGAACTTTGAAACGGCGGCGGGTCTGCGGGGTTGCGCGCCGCAAATTGAACAACACCAACAGGAGGCGGAAAATGGCGGAAAAGGCAGCATTTATCGGGCTTGGCGTGATGGGATATCCCATGGCGGGTTTCCTGAAAAAGGCCGGTTATGAGACAACCGTCTATAACCGCACCGCCGCCAAAGCAGAGAAATGGGCGGCGGAATATGGCGGATCGCACGCCGACACCCCCGCCAAGGCCGCAGAGGGCGCCGATTTCGTCATGGTCTGCGTCGGCAATGACGATGACCTTCGTAGCGTCGTTCTCGGCGATAGCGGCATCCTCGCCACCATGAAACCGGGCTCGATTTTTGTTGATCACACCACCGCCTCCTCGGATGTGGCGCGCGAGCTGGGCGCGATCGCCAAAGAAAAAGGCGTCGGCTTTGTCGATGCGCCGGTCTCCGGCGGGCAGGCAGGCGCGGAAAACGGCGTTCTCACCGTCATGTGCGGCGGGGCGGAGGCGGATTTCGAGCGCGCGAAAACACCGATTGATGCCTATGCGCGCGCCTGCATGCGGATGGGCGAGGTGGGGGCGGGCCAACTTACCAAGATGGTCAACCAGATTTGTATCGCCGGGGTGGTGCAGGGGCTTTCCGAAGGCATCCATTTCGCCGAGAAGGCGGGGCTGGACGCGGAAAAGGTGATCGAGGTGATTTCCAAGGGCGCGGCGCAGAGCTGGCAGATGGAAAACCGTTATAAAACCATGATTGCGGGCGAGTTCAACTATGGCTTCGCCGTTGACTGGATGCGCAAGGATCTCGGCATCTGCCTCAAGACCGGCGATCAGATCGGCGCCAGCCTGCCGAACACCGCCCTCGTCGATCAATATTATGGCGATGTGCAGACTATGGGCGGCAAGCGCTGGGACACGTCGAGCCTGATCCAGCGGCTGCGCAAGCTCGCCGGTTAGTCCCCCGGCGCGGCGCTGTGACGAATCCATGCCGCACCGGCGGATGCTTGATCGACGGGCGTAATTCTGTAATCCTCACTCCTGGACGGGACACATATAATTCCAGTTCCTGTCTTCAGGGAGACTGCCATGCCGTTTGAGAATCGCACCGCCATCGTCACGGGGGCAAGCCGGGGGATCGGCCGCGCCATTGCGCTGAAAGCCGCCGCCGCCGGGTATCATGTCTGCGTCAACTATGCCCGCAATGAGGCCGCGGCCCGGGATGTCGTCGCGGCCATTGAGGCGGCGGGCGGTCACGCCCTCGCCGTTAAGGCGGATATGACGATCGAGGCGGATATCCTTCGTCTGTTCAACACCGTCGATAAAGAACTGCCGCCGCTTGCCGTGCTGGTCAACAACGCCGGCATTGTCGATGCAGCGGCCCGGGTTGCGGATATGAGCCTTGAGCGGCTGGAGCGCATGTTCACCACCAATATCACCGGCCCCTTCCTCTGCGCGCGGGAGGCGGTGAAGCGGCTGTCCACGAAACAGGGCGGCAGCGGCGGGGGGATCGTCAATATCTCCTCCGTCGCGGCGAAGCTGGGATCGCCCAATGAATATGTCGACTACGCGGCCTCGAAGGCGGCCATTGATACCTTTACGAAGGGTCTGGCGATGGAGGTGGCAATGGAAGGGATTCGCGTCAACGCCGTCCGCCCCGGCATCATCCGCACCGATATCCATGCCAGCGGCGGACAGCCCGGCCGGGTGGACCGCGTCAAGGGCGCCGTGCCGATGCAGCGCGGCGGCGAGGCGGAGGAGGTGGCCGACGCCGTCCTCTGGCTGATGTCGCCGCAATCGAGCTACGTCACCGGCGCGCTGATTGATGTCTCCGGCGGGCGCTAGGCCTGCAGCTTCTGCGCGGCCTCAACCGCGAAATAGGTTAGAATGCCGTCGCAGCCCGCGCGTTTGAAGCCGAGCAGGCTTTCCATCACCACCTTGTCGTGGTCGAGCCAGCCATTGTTTGCGGCGGCGGCGAGCATGGCGTATTCGCCGCTGACCTGATAGGCGAAGGTTGGCACACCAAACTCGTCCTTCACCCGGCGGCAGATATCGAGATAGGGCATGCCCGGCTTCACCATCACCATGTCGGCCCCTTCGGCCAGGTCGAGGGCGACCTCGCGCAGCGCCTCGTCGGAATTGGCGGGGTTCATCTGATAGGTGCGCTTGTCACCGACGCCGAGATTGCCGGTGGAGCCGACCGCATCGCGGAACGGCCCGTAGAAGCCGGAGGCGTATTTCGCCGCGTAGGACATGATCTGCGTATTGATATGCCCCTCCCGCTCCAGTGCGTCGCGGATGACGCCGATGCGCCCGTCCATCATGTCGGAGGGGGCAATGATGTCGCAGCCCGCGCTCACCTGATTGAGGGTCTGTTTGATCAGCACCTCCAGCGTTGCATCATTGAGCACATAGCCGTTTTCCACCAGCCCGTCCTGGCCATGGGTGGTGAAGGGATCGAGCGCGACATCGCAGAGCACGCCCATGTCCGGCACCGCGTCCTTGATCGCCCGGATCGCCTTGCAGATGATATTGTCCGCATTCAGCGCCTCGCGCCCGTCATCGGTTTTAAGATGCTGTTCCACCGCCGGAAACAGCGCGATTACCGGAATGCCGAGGCTGTACGCCTCCTTCGCCGCGATTTTAAGCAGATCGAGGCTGAGCCGTTTCACGCCCGGCATGGAGGGAATATCAATGGCGAGATTGTCGCCCTCATGCACAAAAACCGGCCAGATCAGATCGGCCGGGGTAAGCACGCTCTCCGCGACCAGGCGGCGGGACCAGTCCGTCCGGCGGACGCGGCGCATCCGGCTACGGGGAAATTGCGGCACAAGGCTTGTCATGAGCGGGTATCCTGTGGTTTTCCTGTCAAAGTTCGTCTGGGGCTGCATATTATCCTCATGCCGGTCGGGCCGCAATTTTTTATACCAAACGACTGTTTGGTAGACATTGACAGCCCGTCGGCAAGGTCGTATCAACATGCTATAACAGATCAGGGACTGTCATATATCAGGGGATTTCGATGGATTTTAATCTGACCGAAGATCAGCTGGCGTTTCGCGACATGGCGCGGAGTTTCGCGGCGGAGGTTTTTGCCCCCAACGCGGAAAAATGGGATGAGGAGAAGCATTTCCCCGTCGATGAGCTGCGCAAGGCCGCCGGGCTTGGCTTCGCCGGCATCTATGTGGGGGAGGAGCATGGCGGCTCCGCCCTTTCCCGGCTCGATGCGGCGATAATCTTTGAGGAGCTGGCGGCGGGCTGTCCCTCGACGGCGGCGTTTATCTCGATCCATAACATGGCGAGCTGGATTATCGACCGCTTTGGCTCTGATACGGTGCGGGCGAAGTTCCTGCCCAAACTCACCACCATGGAACATTTCGCGAGCTACTGCCTGACGGAGCCGGGCGCGGGTTCCGACGCGGCGTCGCTGCGCACGAAAGCGGTGCGTGACGGCGATCATTATGTCATCAATGGCGGCAAGGCGTTTATCTCCGGCGGCGGCAAGTCGGATGTTTATGTCACGATGGTGCGGACGGGCGACGAGGGGCCGCGCGGCATCAGCTGCATCGCCATTCCGAAAGAGACGGAGGGGCTTTCCTTCGGCGCGCAGGAACGCAAGATGGGCTGGAACTCGCAACCGACGGCAGAGGTGCTGTTCGATGGCTGCCGGGTGCCGGTCGAGAATCTCGTCGGCAAGGAGGGCGACGGCTTCAAGATTGCCATGATGGGCCTCGATGGCGGACGGCTCAATATCGGCGCCTGTTCCCTCGGCGCGGCGCGCGCGGCGCTGGAGCTGGCGCAGGATTATGTTGCCGATCGCAAGCAGTTCGGGCAGTCCATCGGCGACTTTCAGGCATTGCAGTTCAAACTCGCCGATATGGCGACGGAGCTGACGGCGGCGCGGCTGATGATCCGGCAGGCGGCGGTGAAGCTGGACGCGAAGGACCCGGAGGCAACGCTCTATTGCGCCATGGCCAAGCGATTTGCCACCGATGCGGGCTTCAATGTCTGTAACGAGGCGTTGCAGCTGCATGGCGGCTACGGCTACTTACGCGATTTTCCGCTGGAACGGCTCGTGCGCGATACCCGC
>JBBDTD010000226.1:0-4413 GCA_040904645.1 Paracoccaceae bacterium | reverse complement strand
CCGACTATCTCGATATTATCGACAGGACAGCCATTTCCGACATTGCCTTTGTGGAACTGCTGCCGGAGATCGGAGCAGGGACCAGCAGGCTCGATCTGGAGATCACCTATTACCGCTACCGCCTCGCCGAGTGCGGCGCCGATCTGGCGTATCGCAAGCTGGATTATGTCGCCCGCACCTCGCCGGGCTTTGGCTGCGCGGTGGAGCAGAACCGGATGCTGAGCCTCGCCTATCCGGCGGAATGGTATCAGGGCCGCCGTCTGGCGCCGCCGCTGGCGGCGCGCGATGCCGCCGCTGTCTCGCGGTATTTCACGGCATCGCCGCGGCCGATGCCCGCCAGTAACCGGTGAGGGGAGGAAAGCCGTGATCAGAAAAGCCACGCCGGAGATTGTCACCTTCCCCAAAGCCGACAAGGACGCACCGCGAATTGCCGCCTATCTCTCGGATACAGAGACGGAACGGCACTTGCGCGATCTGTTCGGCAAATGGGGCTATGCGACCGGGCATCTCAAGAAGGGCGGCATTCAGGAGGCCATCCGCGATTATGCGGCGGCCGAAATGCCGCCCGTGCTGATCGTCGATATCTCGGGGGCTGCCCTGCCGCTGTCCGATTTGCAGGCCCTGGCTGATATCTGCCCGCCGCAGGTCAATGTGGTTGCCCTCGGGAGACGCGATGATGTCGGTATTTACCGCGATCTGATGGATATCGGGGTCACCGATTATCTGGTCAAGCCGGTGCCGGGCGAGCTGCTCCATCGCGCCCTCCGGCGGGCCAGCGGGCAGGCGGTTACCCGGCAGGCGGACCAACGGACCGGCAAGACGGTTGCCGTCTATGGCGTGCGCGGCGGTGTCGGGGCGACAACCACGGTGGCAAGCATGGGCTGGCTGCTGGCGAAGCATTTTAACCGTCATGTGATGATGGTTGATCTTAATCTGGCGCACGGATCGCTCGCCCTCGATCTCGGGCAGGAGGCGGGCGGGGGCCTTGCCGAGCTGCTGGCCAGCCCCGACCGCATTGACGAAATGGTCGTTGATCGCGCCACGCTTGCGGTCGGGGAAAAACTGCGGCTTCTCGCCGGGGAGGACCGCCTGCCGGTGGCGCGCGACTATGACGCGGCGGCCGTCTCCGGCCTGATGGGGCATTTGCTGCATCGCTATCATTTTATCCTGCAGGATATCGACCGCACGCGGCACGCCACCGCCCGCGCCCTGCTGGAGAAGGCGGATGTCCGCATTCTGGTCATGGATGCGACGCTGGCGGCGGTGCGGGATACGGCGCGGCTTGTGAGCGAGCTCGGGGAGGGGGATGCGGCGAAGGAGATACGGATCGTGCTGAACCGCAGCCGGGGCGTCAGCGCCGGGGAGGTGCCGACGGACAGGATTGCCGAGGTTATCGGTCGCGCCGTCGATATCGTGATCCCCTTCGACCGCAAGCGGCTCGCCCTTGCCCGCCTGAACGGAGAGGCGGCGATGGTGAAGAAATCGGCGGCTCGAAACGCCTATCTGCGGCTCGCGGCAACGCTTATCGGGCAGCGTGACCCGCCCTCTCGCCGGGCTCGCTGGTTTGCGTCCCAAAAGGAGAGATAGATGTTCGGCAGGCGAGCGGGCAGTGGGGAGTTCGGCTTCCTTGGCGAGGAGGCGAGCGATTATCTCGCCGCGATTGATACCGCGCCGAAAGAACTTCTGATCCCGCCGCAACTGATCGAGCGGGTCCGCAGCCGGTTTTTCAACCGCATTGATCCGTCCGCCGCCGCTGCCCTGCCGCCGGAACAGCTTATCCTGCGTATTACCGAGGCGGTCGCGAAAATTGTCGATGAGGAAAAATTGCAGGTCAACGGCCCCGAGCAGGCGGCCATAGCGCGGGAGCTGTTTGACGATATCGTCGGCATCGGCCCGATCGAGGCATTGCTCGATGATCCGTCGGTCAGCGATATTCTGGTCAACGGCCCTGACACGGTTTATGTGGAGCGGGACGGGCGGCTGGAACTGACCGGCTATCGCTTCCGCAGCGAGGATCATGTGCTGGAGGTGGCGCGGCGCATCGCTGCCTCCGTCGGGCGACGGATTGACGAGGCCAACCCCATGGTCGATGCCCGCCTGAAGGATGGCAGCCGCGTCAATGTGATCGCGCCGCCGCTGTCGGTCTATGGCACGGTCATCTCGATCCGCAAATTCGCGAAAAACCCGTTGAGCCTGAACGATCTCGCGGCGGGCGGCTCGCTGTCAGCGCAGATGTGCCGCTTTCTCGAAATCGCGGCAGAGAGCCGCCTCAATATCCTCATTTCCGGCGGCACGGGATCGGGCAAGACGACGCTGCTGAATGCGCTTTCCGGCCTCATCCATGCGGAGGAACGCATCGTCACCATCGAGGATGCGGCCGAAATCTCCCTGCAACGGCTGCATGTGGTCAGCCTGGAAACCCGTCAGCGCAACAGCGAGGGCGCGGGCGAGGTGACGCAGCGCGATCTGTTGCGCAATTCCTTGCGCATGCGGCCCGATCGCATCATCATCGGCGAGGTGCGTGGTGCCGAGGTGCATGACATGTTACAGGCGATGAATACGGGGCATGACGGCTCCATGTCCACCATCCACGCCAACAGCGCCCGCGATGCGCTGCTCCGGCTTGAAAACCTGATGCTCTCCACCCTTGCCAATTATCAGAGCAGCGGCGCGCGGCAGCAGATTGCCAGTGCCCTCGATCTTGTCATTCATGTGGAGCGCGGCGTGAGCGGCGGGCGCTTTATCCGCAGCATCAACGAGATTGTCGCGGTCGAGGCGGGGGTTATTGGCAGTCAGGTTCTGTTCGACTGCAGCGGCGATGACGCGGGGCGGGACGCGGCAGAGCGTTCCTTCCGTCACACCGGCGCCCGCCCGCATTTCGAGGAAAAGATACGCCGCGCCGGACGGATCGCAGAATTGCAGGAGGTGCTGCAGCCATGAGCTTTGACTCCCTGCGCCTGCCGGTTACCGATCTGCCGCTGATGATGGTCTTCATTCTTTGCATCTTGAGTGGTCTGACGTTGCTCTATCTCCTTCAGCAGAAAATGGGGGAGCGGGAACGCCGCCTTAAATCCCGCCTCAAATCCCTGCGGCGGGAGGGGCGGGAGCCGGCCATTGCCATTGCGGAAATGCCGGCGGTGCTCCCCGATCTCTACCGGCGGGAGAAGGCGGCGGTCAGCTGGCGCGAGAGAGGGCGGGACTGGCGTCTCCTGCTCCTGCTTGTCGTGCTTGTCATCGCCGCCGGACTGATCAAAGCCTTTGCGGAGGGGCCGATGATCGTCCTCCTCCTGATCGCGGGACTTGCCGTGACGGGCGGCGGCGCGGCGCTGATCCTCCGTTACCGGCGACGGCGGCGGCAGCAGCAGTTTATTGATCACCTGCCCGAGGCGATTGACATCATTATTCGCGGCGCCCGGGTCGGCATGTCGCTGCAGGAGAATTTCCGCGTCATCGCCGGGGAAATGCCCGATCCGGTCGGGCGGGAATTTCGCATCCTCGCCGAGAAGCTGGCCATCGGCATTGATCTTGAAACGGCGCTTTCGGTCGCTGTCGAGACAACGGCGGCGCGGGAGATGCAGTTCATGGCGACGACGCTGATCCTGCAACGACGGACCGGCGGCCAGTATGCGGAGGTGCTGGAAAATCTCGCCGCCGTCCTGCGCGACCGCCGCTCCCGCCATCTGAAGGCGCGGGCCCTGACGGCGGAGGCGCGGACCTCGGCGCGCATCGTCGCGGCCGTAACGGCGGTGATCATTGTCATTCTCGCGCTGACCAACCGGTCGCAGTTCGATTTCCTGCTGGACGATCCGCTCGGAAACCGCCTGCTTGTCTATTCCGCGTTCAGCCTTTTTGGCGGATTTTTCATCATGTCCCGCCTGCTCGGGAGGCTCAAATGATGTTGCCGGACGACGGGGGGACGGGGATGGAGTATCGCGATCTGAAGATCCTTGTCGGGATCGGCCTGTCGCTGCTCATCTCGATCTTCTTTTTCATAAAGGCAATGCGTGCCCGGCGGCGGGAGCGGCTGGACCGGCGGCTCCGGATTTTTGTCTCCAGCGGGACGGAGGCGGTATCGGGAAAGGCGGCGCTGCCCGCCCGCATCGACTTTGAAAAGCTGGAGAAGGAAGCGCCCGGGCGGCAGGAAAAATCGCAGCAACGCGGACGGTTTGATACGCCTTCACGACAGCAGCGGTTGTATCGGCGGCTGATCCGCGCCGGGTTCGATCCGCGGCGTATGGAGCGGCCCTATAAAATCGTCCGGCTTCTGTCCTTCGCGCTCGGCGCCCTTCTTGCGGCGGCCCTGCTGGAACGGCAGATACCGGGCGGGGCGACGACGACGGCGGCGGTGCTGATCATCGCGGCCGGGGCGGCGGCGGGCGCTGTTGTTCCGCGCCTGCTGCTGAACATGCGCAT
>JBBDTD010000225.1:0-4416 GCA_040904645.1 Paracoccaceae bacterium | reverse complement strand
CGACGGAGGGGTTCGCCGTCGTCGCGATCGGCGGTTATGGCCGTGGGGAGATGGCGCCGTATTCCGATGTCGATCTGCTGTTCCTCACGCCCTCGAAGAAAACCCCCTGGATGGAGCAGGTGGTGGAGGCGACGCTCTACATCCTCTGGGATCTGAAGCTGAAGGTCGGCCATTCCGTGCGTTCGGTCACGGAATGTCTGCGGTTGGCGAAACCCGATTTCACCATCCGAACCTCGATGCTGGAGAAACGGTTTCTCTGGGGGGATCAGGCGCAGGCGACCAAGCTTCGCGACGCGCTTCGCAAGGATCTTTTCCTCTCCTCAGGCGCAGAGTTCGTTGACGCGAAGCTGGCGGAGCGTGACGCCCGCCATGCCCGTCATGGCGGCTCGCGCTACCTTGTCGAGCCGAACATCAAGGAAGGCAAGGGCGGTCTTCGCGACCTTCAGACGCTCTTCTGGATCGCGAAATACGTCTACGACGCCGAGGATGTCTCCGCCCTGATCGACAAGGGCGTTCTGAAGGCGGAGGAGGCGGAGATATTCGCCGCCGCCGCCACCTTCCTCTGGACGGTGCGCTGCCATCTGCATGATATCGCCGGGCGCCCGCAGGAGCAGCTGACCTTCGATCACCAGGTCGAGATCGCCCGCCGCCTCGGTTTCGAGGCGCAGGGCGGCAAGCGCGCGGTCGAGGTTTTCATGCAGCGCTATTACCGCCACGCGAAGGATGTGGGGGAACTGACGCGCTTCTTCTGCGCCGCGCTGGAGGCGGATCAGAAGAAGGCCCGCCCGAGCCTTGGCGCGATCATCCGCGGCTTTTCCTTCGGCGCGTCGCGGGAAGACCAGACCGGGCTTTTCATTCGCGACGGCCGGATCGACGTGGCTGATGAAAGCTGGTTTGACGAAGATCGGCTGAACATCCTGCGCCTCTTCGAGGAAGGGTTGAAGTCAGGCGCGCTCATTCACCCCAACGCGCACCGTATGGCCGCGCGCAAGCTGCACCTGATCGACGAGGGCATGCGCGCAGACCCGGAAGCGAACGCGCTTTTCATGCACCTCCTCGCCGGCGGCGGCGACCCCGAACGGGCGCTGAGGCGGATGAACGAGACAGGCGTGCTCGGCGCCTTTATCCCGGAATTCGACCGCATCGTCTCGCTGATGCAGTTCAACATGTATCATCACTACACGGTCGACGAGCACACGATCATGGCCATCGGCGGCCTGAAGCGGCTGGCGGACGGGGATCTCCGCCATGAACTTCCCCTCACCAGCGGCGTCATCGAGCGCGGCGTCGATATGCAGGTGATGACGCTGGCGCTGTTTTTCCACGATATCGGCAAGGGCAGCGTCCGACCGCATGAAGAAGTCGGGGCGGAAATCGCCGCCCGGCTCTGCCCTCGCCTCGGGCTGACCGAGGGCCAGACCGAGCTGGTGGAATGGCTGGTCCGGCATCATCTGATCATGTCCGACATCGCGCAAAAGCGCGATATTTCCGATCCCGTGACCGTGCGCGCCTTCGCGGACCAGGTTCGCAGCGTTGAGCGTTTGAAACTGCTTCTTGTCCTCACCGCGCTGGATATCAGGGCTGTCGGCCCCAATGTCTGGAACAACTGGAAGGCGCAGCTCCTGCGCGCCCTCTATTCGGATACGCTGGCGGTGCTGGGTGTCGGTAACGAAGGGTTGAGCCGCGCGGATCGGGTGGCCGAATCGAAAGAGGAGCTTCGCGCCCGGCTCGGCCACTGGAAGCCCGAGGAGGTGGAGGCATGGCTGGCGCGCCACTATGCGCCCTACTGGCTCGGCCTTGACACCGACGCGCAGGAGCGGCTGGCGGAGATCGGGCGGACCGCGAAGCCGGAACACGTCCATTCGCGCTTTGACGACGACCCGGACCGCGATGCGACGCGCTGCTGCCTCTATCTCGCCGATCACCCGGGGCTGTTCAGCCGCATCGCCGGGGCGCTCGCGCTCGCGGGCGCTTCCGTCAGGGATGCGCGCATCTTCACGTCGTCCGACGGCATGACGACGGCGGTGTTCTGGATTCAGGATCGTGACGGCTCCCCCTTTGAAGCCGCCCGCCATGAGCGGCTGAAGAAAACCATCCACCGCGCGCTTCGCGGCGAGGTGGTGGCCCGCGACGCGCTGAAGCCGAAGCGGGAGCTCCGCAAGCGCGAGCGGCCCTTCGACGTGCCGACGACGATCACCTTCGATAATGACAGCTCCGATCTCTACACAGTGATCGAGGTCGATACGCGTGACCGCGTCGGTCTGCTCTATGACCTGACCCGCGCGCTGGCGGCGTCGGGGATCAACACGGTTTCCGCCGTAATCACCACCTATGGCGAGCAGGCGGTGGACAGCTTCTATGTGAAGGATCTTTTCGGCCTCAAGATCCGCGCCGAGGCCAAACAGAAGAGCATCGAAAAGCGGTTGAGGGACGCGATCCGCGCCGCCGCCTCCGAGGCCGGGGGCGGCGCGTGAAAGCAGACCCCGCGCGGCCGATCCGGCTCCTGCGCGCCTTCGCCACCGTCGGCTCATGGACCATGGCGAGCCGGGTGCTGGGCTTCGTGCGCGACGTCATGATCGCGGGGCTCCTTGGGGCCGGGCCGATGGCGGAGGCGTTCTTCGTCGCGTTTCGTCTTCCGAACATGTTCCGCCGCTTTTTCGCCGAAGGCGCATTCAACATGGCCTTCATCCCGCTTTTCGCCAAACGGCTCGAAGCGGGGGAAGATGCGAAAGGCTTCGCGGAGGAGGCGATGGCCGGCCTGATCGCGGTGCTGCTGGTTCTCACCACTGCGGCGCTGATCTTCATGCCGGCGTTGATTTTCCTGCTTGCGGCCGGGTTCGCCGATGATCCGGCGCGGTTCGATCTGGCGGTGCTCTATGGGCGCATCCAGTTTCCCTATCTTTTGTGCATGGCGCTAACCGCGCTGTTTTCCGGAGTCCTTAACGGGCTTGGCCGCTTCGCGGCGCCTGCGGCGGCGCCGGTGCTTTTGAACATCATCCTGATCGGGGCGATGGCGGTCGCCGGGGCGGCCGCCGCGCCAGTCGGAACAGCGCTGGCGCTCGGCGTGCTGGCGGCGGGGTTCGCGCAGGTCTGGCTGGTCGCGCGCGCGGCGCGGCTCTCCGGAATGGAACTCAAGCTGCGCCGCCCGCGCTGGAGCCCGGCGATGCGCCGGTTGGTTGTCCTCGGCGTGCCGGGCGCGCTCGCCGGCGGCGTGATGCAGATCAACCTGCTGATCGGCACCGTGATCGCCAGCTTCTACGCCGGCGCCGTCGCCTGGCTTTCCTATGCCGACCGGCTCTATCAGTTGCCGCTCGGCGTTGTCGGGGTGGCGATCGGCGTCGTTCTGCTGCCTGAACTTTCGCGCCGGGTGCGCGCCGGGGACGACGCGGGCGCGCAGGGCGCGTTCTGCCGCGCGGCGGAGTTTTCGATGGCGCTGACCCTGCCCGCCGCCGCCGCGCTGGTCGCGATGGCCGGGCCGCTCACGGCGGTGCTGTTCGCGCGCGGCGCCTTCACCGCCGATGACGCCGCTGCGGTCGCAGTCGCCGTGGGGCTTTTTGCGCTGGGGCTGCCGGCTTTTGTGGCGCAAAAAGTGGTGCAACCGGCGTTTTTCGCGCGCGAAGACACCCGAACGCCACTTTACTGCGCGCTCGCCTCCGTCGCGCTGAACACCATCGTTTCCGCAGGCGGGGCGCCTGTCATCGGCTGGATCGCGATCCCGATCGGCACGGCGCTGGCGGGCTGGCTCAATCTGGCGCTGCTTTGGCGGGCGGCGCGCCGCTACGGCGCTGCGGTCGCGCCGGATGCGCGGTTGAGACGCCGCTTGCCAAGGCTCGCCCTCGCCAGCCTGATCATGGGGGCTGCGCTCTGGGGCGGGGCGGCGGCGCTCTCCGACGCGCTCGCGGCGCCGGGGTTCCGGTATCTGGCTTTGGCTGGTCTGGTGCTCTTTGGCGTCGCTGTCTACGCTGCTGTCGCGGTCGGCCTCGGCGCGGTTTCGGCGCGGGATGTCCGGGCGGTGTTCCGCCGCTGAAGCCCGCGGGTCAACCGGTGGGACGGGCGAAGAGCATCGCATCGATTCGCGCCGCGCCGCGCGCATAGTAGCGCGGGCGCCGTCCCGTTTCGACAAAGCCGGCGGCGCGATAGAGACTGATCGCCGCAAGATTGTCGGCGGCCACCTCCAGGTGCATCGTCGCGGCGCCGCCCTCGGCCGCTTCGCGCAGCGCCGCCTCAAGAAGCGCGGCGCCGACCCCGCGCCCCCACCGCTCCGGCGCCACCGCAAGCGTGAGCAGATCAGCCTCGTCGGCGGCGAGCGAGACAAGCGCAAAACCGAAATCGTCGGAAATGACCAAGAGGCGCCCGCCGGCGGCGCGGCCGCCGCTCTCCTCCGCCGTCCAGCCCCGCGCGGGTGCGAAGGCGGCG
>JBBDTD010000224.1:2837-4452 GCA_040904645.1 Paracoccaceae bacterium | reverse complement strand
ACCCGTCAACCCGCGCCGCCCCGATGCGGCGCGGGAGGAGCCCGATCTTAGCGGGGAATCAGCACCCGGTTGACCACATGGATCACACCATTCGATTGGCGTACGTCGGCGATGGTGACTTTCGCGATGCCGCCAGAGGTATCGTAGAGATAAATGTTTCCGGATTCGGTCCGGACCATCAACTGCTCTCCGCCGACGGTCTTCACCGGATGCGCGCCGCCGTCGTCACGGACCATTTTCTTGATGGCGTCCGAAAGCGCGTTCGCCGAGACGACGTGATAGAGCAGGATAGCGGTCAGCTTGTCCTTGTTCTCCGGCTTGAGAAGCATCTCGACCGTGCCGGGGGGCAGCATTTCGAACGCTTCGTTCGTCGGCGCGAAGACCATGAACGGCCCTTCGCCTTGCAAAGTCTCGGCCAGCCCGGCGGCCTGCACCGCAGCGACCAGCGTGGTGTGGTCCGCGGAGTTCACTGCGTTCTCGACGATGTTCTTGTCGGCGTACATCGCCGCGCCGCCTACCATGGGATTCTCCGCCGCGACGGCGACGCCAGTGGAGAGCGCGAATGCGATGATCGTAGATTTGATGAGGTTCATGGCTTTGCCTTTGTCCTTGTTTCCCTATCTGGCGCTTCCTGGCGCCTGACAGACTTACGGACGCTGGCGGCGGAAGGTTTCAGACTTGGCAGTCAGGGCAGAAGAAGCTCGACCGGCCGGATTGCACGATTCGCTTGATCTTTCCCGGGCAATCGGGCGTCGGGCAGGGCGCTCCTTCACGGCCATAGACGCGGAAGGAATGCTGGAAATAGCCTAACTCACCGTCCGCTTGCCGATAATCGCGGAGTGAGGAGCCACCGGCCGCGATGGCGTCGGCGATGGTTGCGTTCACCTCGGCGGTCAATCGCGCCATCTCCGCCGCCTGCAAATCACCGGCCAGTCTTTCGGGCGAGATTCTGGCGCGGTGGAGCGCTTCGGAGACATAGATATTGCCCAGCCCAGCCACGATTCGCTGATCGAGCAGCGCTGATTTAACCGGCATGCGCCTGCCTTTCAGGCGCATGCTCAGGTGATCGGCATGAAATCCGTTCGAAAGCGGTTCCGGCCCCAGTGCGGCCAGAAGTTTGTGCGCGCCGATGTCCGCTGTCGGCCAAAGGTCCATCGCCCCGAATCTGCGCGCGTCATTGAAAGTAACGGTGGCGCCGCCCTCCAGCCTGAGCACGACATGATCGTGCCGCGCGCCGCCCGGCGCCGGGTGGAGAAATTCGGCGGTGGCTTCGCCCGAGATCAGCATCCGCCCGGACATGCCGAGATGGATGATCAGCGTCTCCGCGCCCGCCCCGGAATCATCAAGATCAGCGAGGATGTATTTGGACCGCCGGCCAAGGCGAAGCACCCGCCGGCCGGTCAGCCGCTCCGCGAACCGCGCCGGCAGCGGCCAGCGCAGATCGGGGCGGCGCTGCTCCGCGAGGATGATGAGCTTGCCCTCCATCGCCGGGGCGAGCCGGTTGGCCGTGGAGGGGGAGGCGGTCGCGCTCACGCGAACGCGTCCTCCAGAGCCGCGGCAAGGGGCGGCTCTGGCGCAGCCTCGGGGGCCGCGAGGGAGCGCTCGATCAGGGCGC
>JBBDTD010000224.1:0-2827 GCA_040904645.1 Paracoccaceae bacterium | reverse complement strand
CCCTCCATCGCCGGGGCGAGCCCCCGGCGCACCGTCTCCACCTCCGGTAATTCGGGCATTTTGGGGCCTCCCTGCGGCGGCGCGCCCATATTGCCCCGTAGCGGCGGGGCGCGCGCCGGGCTATGTAGCGCGACATGACCGAAGAGAGCGAGACCGGCAAGCCCGGCGAAACCACCCATTTCGGCTTCCGCGACGTGCCCGCCGGGGAAAAGGCCGGGCTCGTGCATGGCGTTTTTTCCTCCGTCGCCTCGAAATACGACGTGATGAACGACGTGATGTCCTTTCGCATCCACCGGCTCTGGAAGGAGGCGCTGATCGACTGGATGGCGCCCCGGAGGGGCCAGCGGCTGCTCGATGTCGCGGGCGGCACCGGCGACGTCGCCTTTCGCGTATTGGAAAGGCTGAAGGGCGAAGGCGAGGCTGTGATCTGCGACATGACCGCACCGATGCTGGCCGAAGGGCGAAAGCGGGCTGAGGCGGAGAATCTCTCGCACGCGCTTTCCTGGGTTTGCGGCGACGCCATGCGGCTGCCGTTTCCCGACCGAAGCTTCGACGCCTACACAATCGCTTTCGGGATAAGGAACGTCACCCGGATCGAGGACGCGCTGGCGGAGGCGTAGCGGGTCCTGAAGCCGGGCTGGCGGTTTCATTGCCTCGAGTTCAGCCGGGTGGAGCCGCCACTGATGCGCAAAGCCTATGACCTTTATTCCTTCAACGTCATCCC
Source organism: Paracoccaceae bacterium (assembly GCA_040904645.1). Classification (GTDB taxonomy): domain Bacteria; phylum Pseudomonadota; class Alphaproteobacteria; order Rhodobacterales; family Rhodobacteraceae; genus Pikeienuella. The sequence continues at coordinate 2,103 of JBBDTD010000224.1, read as the reverse complement.
GCGTATGGGCCAGATGATCGCCGGGGATCGCGACAGCTATCAGTATCTGGTCGAATCGATTCGGAAGTTCCCCGATCAGGAAAGCTTCGCCTCCATGATTCGCGCGGCCGGGTTTGAGCGCGTCTCCTTTCGCAACCAGACGCTTGGCGTCGCCGCCATTCATTCGGGCTGGCGGATCTGATGCTGCGCTTTCTACTGGAAGCGGGGCCGAACACATGGCGGCTGGCGCGGGTGGCGGCCACCTTCCGCAAGACCGGCGCGATGGAAAAGGTGCTGGAGGCGTTCGACGCGCCGGCGCGGCTGCGGATTCCGCTGATGATAGTCACGGCGCCAGGGCTTCTTGTCGGCGAGCGGGGCGATTCTTCGCTGCCGCCGGTGGCGCGGGCGATCAACGCGCTCGGCCCGGCGTATATCAAGCTCGGCCAGATTCTCTCGACCCGCCCGGATGTGATCGGCGTCGATCTCGCGCGTGATATGCGCACCTTGCAGGACGCGCTGCCGCCTTTCCCGATGGCGGAGGCCCGCAAGGCGGTGCGCGACGCGCTCGGGAGGGATGTGGAGGAGCTTTTCGAAGAATTCGGCCCGCCGGTCGCCGCCGCCTCCATCGCGCAGGTGCATCAGGCGATTGACCGGGAGACCGGGCGAAAAGTGGCGGTGAAGATCCTCCGCCCGCATATCGAGCGTCAGTTCCGCAAGGATATCGCCGCCTTCTACATGATCGCCAAGCTGATGGAATTGCTCGACCCGCGGGCGAAGCGGCTCCGGCCGCGCGCGGTGGTCGAGCATTTCGAGGGCGTCGTGACGGCGGAGATGGACCTCAGGCTCGAAGCCTCCGCCGCGGCGGAATTCGCGCATAACGTGGCGGGCGACCCCGGCTTCAAGGTGCCGGAGATCATCTGGCCGCTTTCCGACCGCCGGGTGATGACCGCCAGTTGGGTCGACGGCCTGCCGATGGGCGATCCGGAGGCGCTTGCGGCGGCGGGGCATGACCTCGTGGCGCTGGCGGAGCGGATCATCCAGACTTTCCTCATGCAGGCGCTGCGCGACGGGTTCTGGCACGGCGACATGCATCAGGGGAACCTGAAGGTTGCGGCCAATGGCGATATCCTCGCGCTCGATTTCGGCATCATGGGCCGGATCGACCGGGTGACGCGCCGCTATTATGCGGAAATCCTGCTCGGATTCCTGCGCAAGGATTACCACCGCGTCGCCGAGGTGCATTTCGAAGCGGGCTATGTGCCCGCCGACAAGGATGTCGATCAGTTCGCGCAGGCGCTGCGTTCGATCGGGGAGCCGATCTTTGGTCAGGCCGCGTCGCGCATCTCGATGGCGCGGCTGCTCGCGCATCTCTTCGAGGTGACGGAGCGCTTCGGCATGGTGACGCAGACGCAGCTCATCCTCCTCCAGCGGTCCATGGTGGTGGTGGAGGGGGTCGCGCGCTCGCTCGATCCGAACGCCAATATCTGGTCAGCCGCCGGGCCGGTGGTGGAACGCTGGATGCGCGACAATCTCGGCCCGCATGCGGTGCTTCGCGACGCCGCCGTGGCGGCGCGCACCCTTTCGCGCCTCGGCCCGCGCCTGCCTGAACTGGCCGAGCGGCTGGTGCGCATGGCGGATGCGAAGGAACCACCACCTCCGCCGCCGCGGCGGCGCTGGCGCAGCGCGCTCTGGCTCCTCGTCGGGGCCGCAGCCGGGGCCGGGCTGACGTGGATCGCGCTTACCCAATAAGGATATCAGAACATGAGCAAGCTCTTCTCTCCGCTCGCGCTGGGCGGGTTGTCGCTGGAAAATCGCGTTATCGTCGCGCCGATGTGCCAATATGCTGTGGAGGATGGAACGGCGGCCGACTGGCACATGATCCATCTCGGCCAGCTGGCGCTTTCCGGCGCCGGCCTCCTGATGCTGGAGGCGACCGCGGTCAGCCCGGAGGCGCGGATCTCCCCCGCCGATCTCGGTCTTTATTCCGAGGCGAACGAGGCTGGATTGGCCCGCGTCATGACGGCGATCCGGGCGAATTCCGAAATGCCGGTAGCGATCCAGCTCGGCCATGCCGGGCGCAAGGCGTCGAGCCGCTCGCCGTTCGAGGGCGGCGCGCAAATCGCG
>JBBDTD010000223.1:0-4462 GCA_040904645.1 Paracoccaceae bacterium | reverse complement strand
ATCGACACGAGGAACGCGGAAACCGCGCGCGCCGCCTTCAGGGCGGGGGCGGCGATCTTCAACGACGTCTCCGGGCTGACCCATGATCCGGTGTCGCTGGAAGTTGCGGCCGCTCTTGGCGGCGCGGTCTGCCTCTGCCATGCGCAGGGCGATCCGAAAACCATGCAGCTCTCGCCGCGCTATCGCAACGTGGTGATCGAGGTCTATGAATGGCTGGAGGCGCGGGTCGAGGCGTGCCGCGCCGCCGGGATCGCGCGCGAGCGGATCATAGTCGATCCGGGCATCGGCTTTGGCAAGACGGAGGAGCATAATCTGGCGCTGATTTCCGCACTCTCCGCGTTCCACGGGCTGGGCTGCGCGGTGTTGCTCGGCGCTTCGCGCAAGAGGTTCATCGGCCGGCTGACCGGGGTCGGTGAGGCGGGCGCGCGCGGCGCCGGCTCCATCGGCGCGGCGCTGGCCGGGGCGGCGCAGGGCGCGCAGATCTTTCGCGTGCATGATGTCGCGCAAACGCGGCAGGCTTTTCAGGTATGGTCGGCGGCGAGTGGATTCACCGGGGATATGGCATGAGCGGAATTTTCGGAACCGACGGCGTCCGGGGCGAGGCGAATCAGGGCGTGATGACGGCGGAAGTGGCGATGAAGCTCGCCATGGCCGCCGGGCGTTATTTCACCCGTGGCACGCACCGGGTGGTGATCGGCAAGGACTCGCGCCTTTCCGGCTATATGCTGGAAAGCGCGATGCAGGCCGGCTTCACCTCCGTGGGGATGGAGGTGCTGCTGACCGGCCCGGTGCCGACGCCGGCGATTGGCATGCTGACGCGGTCGATGCGGGCGGATATCGGCGTGATGATCTCCGCGTCCCACAACCCGTTCTGCGATAACGGCATCAAGTTCTTCGGCCCTGACGGCTTCAAGCTTTCCGATGAGGACGAGGCGGGGATCGAGGCGCTGATGGAGACGCCAGATCTGGCCGCCGCAGCCGGCATCGGCCGCGCCAAGCGAATCGACGACGCGCTCGGCCGCTATATCGAGGTGGCGAAGGCAAGCTTCCCCAAGACGCTCTCGCTTGAGGGGCTGAAGGTGGTGGTCGATTGCGCCAATGGCGCCGCCTATAAAAGCGCGCCGACCGTGCTCTGGGAGCTGGGCGCGGTGGTTTTTCCGCTGGGCGTGGAGCCGAACGGCGTCAACATCAACGACCGCTGCGGCTCCACCGACACGCGCGCCGCGGCGGAATGGGTGGTGGCGAACGGGGCCGATATCGGTGTGGCGCTGGACGGAGACGCCGACCGGGTGATCCTGATCGACGAGACCGGGCGCGTCGTCGACGGCGATCAGATCATCGGCCTGATCGCGTCGCGCTGGCGGGCGGCCGGCCGGCTCGCGGCGGATGAGGTCGTGACGACGGTGATGTGGATCATGGGGCTGGAGCGGATGCTGGCGGCGCTGGGGATCGGCCTGATCCGCACGCCCGTAGGCGACAGACATGTCGTGGCGGAGATGCGCGCGCGCGGGTTGAATGTCGGCGGCGAGCAATCGGGCCATGTCGTGCTGTCCGACTATGCTTCCACCGGCGACGGCCTGATCGCCGCGCTCCAGGTGCTGGCGGCGATGCAGCAGGAGGGACGGCGGGCCTCCGAAGTGTGCAACGTGTTCGAGGCGATGCCGCAGGTGCTCGAGAATGTGCGCTACGCGCCCGGCCGCGCCAGCCCGCTGGAGGCGCCGGCGGTGCAGCAGGCGATTCGGGACGCAGAGGCGAGGCTGAACGGCGCCGGGCGGCTGCTGATTCGAAAATCGGGAACGGAGCCGCTGATCCGCGTGATGGCGGAGGGCGAGGACGAAGCGATGGTGCGCGAGGTCGTCTCCAGCATCGCGGCGGAGGTCGCGGCGGCTTAGCGCGCCCGCCCGCCGATCTGCGCGAGGGCGAGACCGGCGAGGATCAGCGCCAGGGCGGGCCAGAACATCGGGCGGAGCGCCTCGTCGAGGAAGACGAGGCCGAAAACCGTCGCCCAGAGCGGGACCTGATAATTGACCGCCGCCAGAAAGGGCGGACTGGAAAGCGCCAGAATCGCGAAGATCAGGATTTGCGCCAGCGCCGTCGCGCCGAGGCCGAGCGCGCCGACCAGCGCCCATGTCCGGAGGCTGATTGCGCCAAGATCGGGCGCCTCCAGCCAGAGCGCGAGCGGCAGCGCCACGATCGCCGCGACCCCGACGACAGCCGCGCTCATGCCAAGCGGATCGACCGGCCCGGCGCGCATCATGGCGATGCCGTTCAGCGCATAGCAGGTCATGGCGCCGAGGCTCGCCAACTGGCCGAGCAGCATCAGGCCGCCGCCATCTACACCGCCATCTGCGTGCCCGTCAGCGCCGCCGACCGCGTCCGGGCCGATCAGCAGAAATACGCCGAGGAGCCCGAAAAGCAGCCCCGCGATGCGGAGCGCGTTCATCCGCTGCCCCGTGATCAGGAAATGCGACAACACCAGCGAAAGCAGCGGCATGGGCGCCATCAGCACTCCGGTCATCGCGGAGGGCACATGAATCTGGGCCCAGGAAATCAACCAGAACGGCAGGATCGTGCCGAAAACGCCCGAGCCGGCGGCGAAGACCCAGAGCCGCCGGCCCTTCGCGTCCACGCCCGGCAGCCGCGCGCCCATGGCCGCCGCCGCGCCAAGGAGCAGGAGCGCCGCGAAACAGAGGCGCAGCGCCGCGAGGCTCAGCGGCGGCAGATCGCGCACCGCCATGTTGGTGAGCATGAAGCTCGACCCCCAGATCAGCCCCAGCAGCAGCGCCAGCGCCCACGCCCGGCCGCCCGGAGCGGCTGTCACAATGCGGCCCCGAGCGCCTCGATCAGCTTGTCCGCGTCGGCTTCGTCGTTCCAGAGATGCGGCGTGATGCGGAGCGCGCCGCCCCGGATGGAGAGGTGGACCCCCGCCGCCGCCAGCCGGGCCAGAAGATCCTCCGGCGCATCCGCCGGCAGCGCGGCGGTGAGGAAGTGCGGCCCCCGCGCGCTTTCCGGCATGGGCTCAAGCCCGAGGGCGGCGATCCTGGCGCCGATCCCGGCGGTCTGCGCTTTCAGGGTCGCCTCCGTCGCCGCAGGGCCCCATTCCGTCAGCATCTCCAGCGCCGCGACGAGGCCGGGCATCAGCGCGAAATTCGCCCGCTCCCCCATGTCAAAGCGCAGCGCGCCCGGCTCATACTCATCGGTATATTCGACGAGCGCGGAAAAATTCCTGCTGCCCTTGCGCGCGATCCAGCCTTCCTCCAGCGGCTCGCCGCCGCGCCGATGCGGGGCGACATAGAGGAGGCCGGTGGCGTAGGGGCCGAGCAGCCACTTATAGGCCGCGACCACCGCGAAATCGGGGCGGATCGCGGCGAAATCCGTGGCCATGGCACCGGCGGATTGAGTGAGGTCGAGCACCAGGGCCGCGCCGACCTCGTCGCACCGGTTCCGGATCGCCGCGAGGTCGATCACCGCGCCCGTGGTCCAGAGCACGTTGGGCAGCGCCGCAACCGCGCAGCGCTCATCGATCGCGGCCAGAAGCGCCTCGGTAGCAGCTTCGCCCGGCGGCGGGCTGACGGCGAGAACCTCGCCGCCCGTGGCCCGCACGGCGCGGCGCCAGGGGTAGACATGGCTCGGGAACTGATCGGCCAGCATGACGACGCGCTCGCCCGGCCCGACGGTAAGGTTCCGCGCCGCCGTCTCCACCCCATAGCTGGCGGAGGGCACAAGCGCGACGCCGGCGGCGTCGGCGCCCACCAGCCCGGCGAAGAGGGCGCGCGCCCGGTCCGGCGCGTCGTAGAAATCGGGGATGCTCAGCGTCCAGGGCCGCGCCTTCATCCGCGCGCCGCGCGCCAGCGCCGCGATCACATCGTGGCTGAGCGGCGACATGTATGCGGTGTTCAGATAGGCGATCTCGCGCGGGATATCGAACCGGTGGCGCTGGCAGGGGATGAGGGACATGAGGGTGCTCCTTGAGACTGCATTGGCTAGCCGCTCCCCGCCGCGCGATCAATCGCCGATGGTCGCGTCTTTCCAATTCAGGCCTTGACGAAAATCTCCTGCGGCACGTCGGAGAGCCTGAGGCCGCCCTCCGGCGTCACGACGAAGGTTTCGGTGATCGCGACGCCCCAATCCGCGGTCCAGAGCCCCGGCATCAGGTGAAAGCACATGTTCGCCTCCAGCACCGTGCGGTCGCCGGGGCGCAGGCTCATCGTCCGCTCGCCCCAGTCGGGCGGATAGGAGAGCCCGACCGGATAGCCGGTGCGGTTGGATTTCGCGAAACCATGCCTTGCGAGCGCGGCGTAGACATGACCCGCCACATCCTCGCAGGTCTCGCCCGGTTTGGCGGCGGTGATGCAGGCGTCCAGCGCTTCGATCACCGCCTCTTCCGCGCGCATGATGTCGGCGGGCGGGTCGCCGAGGAAATAGGTGCGGCTGACCGGGCAGTGATATCGCATGTGGGAGC